>DYMG01000007.1 GCA_020721655.1 Paludibacter propionicigenes
ATTCCTTGAATAAATGTAGCCACAAACTCGGAAGAAGAACTTATACAATTTCTAACGGTATCATTTTGTATGGCATAATAAGAATATGTTCCTACAGGCATTTGTGGGATTTGAAAACTATTTCCTTGCCCAATTTCTGTAGTAAGAGAAGAGTCGTTGTACCACAAAATATTTTCTCCGGAAGCAGTAACAGAAGGTAGAAATTCACCTGTGCAAAATTCATCGCTATACATATCAAAAACCGGAGGTGCTAAAGGTGATACGGTTAAAGTAATATTTGCAACTTCACTTGTGCAGTTTGTGCTTGTGTCGGATTGTGTAACATAAAGGGTGTAAGTTCCAGTTAAATTTACAACAGGATTATACAAAGCACCGGTATGTAAAAGCTGTGTCAAAGCAGAATCGTTGTACCAATTTATTATGTTACCTATACTGCCCGATGCCACAATTGTTGGTATGGTTTCTCCGAGGCAAAACGATGAGTTTGATAGACTTAATACAGGTTCTGAAGGCAGTGCATTTACGGCTATCAAAACAGAATCATGATATGTGACTACATCTTTTTGGAATGTTGCATCAAAACTTAAACCTCCGTTGTTGTAGGTTTTGGTAGATGACCCAAAAGTTGTGGAGTTATTAGCCGGCAGAGTAAGAATTGTAGCCGTTCCGGGTTGATTTTCGGTGCCATCTACACAATTATCGTTATCATCGGCAGAGTCATAGTCCCAAACCCAAATAAAATAAGGCGGATTGTTTAATTGAATATTCATAGTCCAACTTAAAGGCGGGTCTGTATCTTCTACATAACTACTTTCGGTAGTATATACAACGTTGTTGGAATTGTCTCTTACAATTATATAGATATCGGGATCCCCACTAAAAGGATCGCTACAGTTAATCAAATTAACAGTAATTTGTTTTAAATAAAAACCAGATGTATCGATGTTACAGGTATAATTGGTCCAATAATTACCCACTGAATTGTAGTTTACGGTATTTGGATTTTGCAATGTAGATGTTGTTCCATTACCGAAATTCCAATTATAGGTAAAACCTGTAGTCTGAAAAGGTTGCGGCATATAACCTCCCGACGGATTGTTGGTTGTAAAATTTACCGTAGCTTGTCCGCAACCTTCATTCTGCGAAGCAGAAAAATGAGTTTGAGCTTCGATGGTATTAAAAAGCAAGAATAATAAAAAAAATAGTAGTGGTCTCATATATTATATGATTAATTGGATTTGATTATTTTTTTTGTTTCACTATAACCTTTTGAATCAGTTATTCTTATGAAATATGTACCTGAAGGGTAATTTTCGGTATTTATTTGATATTGATCTAAATCAAATGTTCCTGCATTTACAATATGTTGGTCAATTACAGTACCTGAAACTGAAAATACTTGTATGGTAAGCTTCCCAATACTTCTGGAGTAAAATTGAATGTAAAAGTGATCTTTAAAAGGATTTGGATTTATCGAAAGAATAGAAAAAAGTCCAATTTTAGTTTTATCTATATCGGTAACTAACGGATACAAAGGGGCTAAAGGGGGATTTGGGTTTAATCTGGTTGAAGGAACTGCTCCTTGACGCAAAAAACTTTCATTTTCGTTAACGTACCAAATTGAGCCTGTGTATTCGTAAGCACCTCCGTGTGTTGTTATATCGCTGGTTAAATACCAATCGGCTTGAGTTCTATGTTTGTTGATGTCTAAAATATAATAACCTCTGTTTACTAAATCTACCCATTTAATATGTGCATTAGACGATTGAATAATTGAAGCCCCAAGACCACCGCCAATGTCGGTAGAAGGCGAGGTAATACTCGGAGCAACAAATTCTACACTGCCGCTTCCTTGTCCGTTACTGCCATAAGGTCCTATTGTTTGGTTCGGAACATCGTTTGCCCAAGAGGTATGAATATCGCCGGTTAATATTACGGTATTTTTAATTCCCCAACCGTAAATAAGATTCAAAATTTTTTGTCTTTCAAATCGGTATCCATCCCATTGGTCTTTATTTACAACCGTTCCGGCTATTAATAATGGTGCAAACATAACTTGATTACCAATAAATTTCCATTTTACAGGGTTTGTATATTCTGAGCGATATAGTTCGTTGGTTAGCCAAGTATATTGGTTAGCACCCAACATGGTTTTATTTTGGTCGTCAATATCTAAACCTTCGGGGTCGTCTCTACCTTCAAGCCTTCCGTCTAGTAGAATAATATTAGCCAAATCACCGATGGGTAGTGTTCTGTGAATGTGATTGTTAGGATTTGCAGCATCGTTTATTTCGCGTATCGGTATCCATTCTTCAAATGCTCTAATGCCGTCGCTTTTTCTATCATACCAATTGCCCTCTGTACTGCTGTCGTGATTTTCGGCACCATCGTGCCAACTGTTGTTTGCTGTTTCGTGATCGTCATAAATAACAATCCAAGGATATTGTTGATGAGCATAACGCATATCTGGATCGAGTCTATATAAGCCATATCGCATTCTGTAATCGCTTAAATTTGTACATTCCCAGTTTGGCGAAAGTTCTCTATCAGGGTTTGTACCATATTCGTTGGTGGCATATTCATAGATATAATCCCCAGTATGAAAAATACAATCAATATCGTTTTTGGGGGTTAGCAATCCAAACGAATTAAAATATCCATTGTTGTAATTAGTCCCCGAAACAACTGCAATTCTAATACTGTCGCAATCTCCTACTGGGAATGTTCTTGTTCTTCCTATAATGGAATTGCTTCCCAAAGCATTAAATTTGTAATAGTACCATGTATTGGGTTGTAAACCAGTCACATCAACTTTAACGGTATAGTCAACAGATTCTTTTGTCCAAACAGATCCTGATGCAACAGTATTGTTAAAAAGAGTGTCTGTAGCCATACTCCATTCTACATTAATACTATCTATTGCTCCCAATGGGGTAACTCTTGTCCAAATTATTATTGCGTTGCTTAATGGGTCTCCCGATGCAACACCATGGTAAAACGGAGCAAAAACTGGATCCATTGTAAAAGATAATCTTCCTCTATAGTTAAGATTATTTTGTGCAAAAGAGCTAATGCTTAATCCAACTATGCTTATTATTAAAAATAAAATTCTCATTTATTTAGTTTTAAGGATTTTATAATTTAAAATGTCATTTTCTGTTATTATGTATACATAATAAGCTCCAGATGAATATTCTGATAAATCAATTTTTATAGATTCACCATTAAATGAATTATAAGATTGTAATTTATGCCCAATTCCATTATAAATTTCAATTCTTTTTAAATTATTATATCCATAATCAGATTTTACGGTAACGTAATCTTGCGTTGGATTTGGATAAACAGCTATATTACTTTTGTTGTATTCGTTTATGGCGGTTAATACATCAAAAACTATAGTGTACACTTTTGTAGTTGTATTGTCTGAGGCTTTAACTAAAACAGCTCCGGTTCGTTGAGCTGTTGTGCCCTGCAAATTGCTTGGAGGGTAGATGTTTTTATTAGCATTAGGGTCGTTAGTTTGGGCTGTTATTATTACAGAGTTAGTTCCTGTTGGTAAATCGCATGTGTAAGAAGTCAGCTGTGGATCAAAGCTAGGGTTTAATGAACCCAAATTAGCTTCTAACAATATTAAAGTAGCGTCGTTATTTACACTCGAAAGTTCTATTGATACTGTGTATTGTTTGGTAGAATTATCGGTTGCTGTTACGGTATAAATAACCGAATTTGTAAAATTTTGTGAAACTCCGCTTGCCGGATTTACCGAAACCCCCGAAATGCTTATATTTGGAATTAATGCAGTAACATCTGTGCCAATAGGCATTGTAACTACTACGGTACTGGCGGTGTTATCAATTATTGAATTTCCTGTTTGATTTGGTATCACAAAATTTAAAATTTCTTTAGCATTAGAACTTGCTGTTGAAAATGTAACAGTGTATGTGTTTTCATTAGTATTATCTGACGATGTTACTAAAACAATAGCAGTACCGTTTACGCTTGTAGCTTGTGTTATTTGTACACTCGAATTGGGGTCGGAGGCAGTTGCGGTAACTGTTGGTGTGTTTGTAGTGCCCGCGGGTAAAACCACACTGTAATTTAGCGTTGTTCCGGTAAAACTTGGATTTAAGACGCCTTGGCTTGGTACCAAAGAAGCTAAAAAGGCATCAGATTGAGGGGCAACAGAAAATTCTACTGTATAATTTTTTGTGGTGCTACCGTCTTCGGCAATAACCAATGCATTAGCTGTTCTTTGTTGTTGTGTTCCGTTTATACTGCTTGCTTGTGTTAAATATACAACAGCTTCGGCATCACTTGTTGTTGCCGATATAGTTGGAACTTGTGTGCTGCCGTATGGTAATTGTACCTGATACGTTAATGTGGAAGGATTGAATGTTGGATTTAACGTACCTTGACTTGTTGTTAAATTTAGTAAGTCTGCGTTGTTGTTGTATACATTTGTGTTCAATATTTCTACAACTTGCCCATTCGAAGGCACCCAATACGTTAATCCAGAGGGCAATGTAGCGGATGGATCATTTTGTGCCACTTGACCTACATTTGTAACGTCTGTAGCTTCGTGAAATTTAACAGTTTGAATTTGAATTTTTTGTTTGGTTACTTTTACTAGAAAAAAACCAGCAAACTTTCCTTGATTTCTAGTCCAATTAAATGCAGCTTCTGAACTATGATATGTATATAAATTCCTTAAGGGGGCACCCCAACAGCCCTCACCAGCATAAACAGTACCTTGACTGTCATTTCTAATAAAGCCGTTATCGCTTCCTGATGCCGACGAAGGTACAACAGGCCAAGTTATTTTTTCTACGTGCGAGTGCCCCTCCATAGCCAAGCGAACTTTGTAAGTTTGAAAAAGTGGAGTCCAGCAACTAATCATGGTTGTACTTGGAGAATATTCGCCGTGTGGTACTAATGGAATGTGGTATTGGATTGATTTCCAATGCGTTTCGCTTGACGTGTTGGTGTGCATTTGCAAATCGTTAGTTAACCAATCTAATTGTGAGTTATCACATTCTAGTTCAGAATTTAAATTATATAAACGCATTAAATTACCACCAAATGTTAAAGCAAAAAAACCATTGGAATTTGGAACATCAAAAAGTTTATCAATATCTTCAGATAATTCGTGATTTCCAAAAACAGGAACAACTGGGACTAATCTGGCATTTGAACCTAAAGTTAATTGCCAATCCGAAAACCAGTCAGACCATTGTCCGTCGTTAGTTCCAGAGAAAACATAATCGCCACTAAAAGCAACAAAATCTGGGCGAATTTTACCAACCAAGCTATTGCCTCTTTGACGGCGTTCTCTTGATTTGTCAGCCTCAAATTCAAAACCACTTACCCCTGTTCTGGTGTCTCCACCCGATATAAATAGTATTGGCACATTTGGGTCGTCAGAAAGTGTTTTAAAAGTCATTCGAGAACTTACCCCTTCGTTATCTTTAATCACAAAATAATAAACTGTGTTTGGTGTTAATCCCGTTAATCGAGCAAATCTATTATTCATTCCTCTGTGCGAAACGGTTCTGTCAATACTGTGATTGTTGGGGTATGAAGCGTAATTTGTTCCTAAATCTGTGGCTCCGTAATATATTTTTGCGTTGGTTGAGGTCCCATTATCTGCCCAACTAATAACCATTGTCGTTGAAGGATCGTCTCTAAACGAAGCTCTGTAATAACGTGTTCCTGCAAAATTCTGAAATGCTATAAGCAAAAACGCTATTAAAATAACACTTTTTTTCATTTTGAAAATTATTAAAATTTATATTGAAATCTTAAAGTGAAAACATCATCTTTTATGTCTTTATTAAAACCTGGAGCCGGCATTCGTCCAAGCCTAATATCTCCCGCATAAGGCTTTATGTCAACAATTTCGTTTTGTACGTGTTCGTAATATAAACAAACCTTAATGTTGTCGTTCACAAAATAATTAAACCCCACTCCAAAAGTTTCGAATTTGACATCAGCTACTGACAAATAAGGTTTTACATAAGTAGGGTCGTTTAGATATAAATCTTCATCGTAAGAAATTTCCTTACCCTCAACTTCTGAATTTGGGTCGTACCAATCGTATTTAAATACGACCTGATGTTTTGTTTCGAAAAGTTCTTGGATAAAATACAGGTAACCACCATTAAATTTTCTAATGAAAGTATGATGAAATTTATTTACAGGTCCCACCGAAACTGGATTGTATGGTTGAGGTTGGTCGTACATGGGCCACGAAACGCCTATAAAAGGACCTGTTGGACTGTAAGTATTCATACCATTGTGAATAATATATTCTTGTTCAACATCTTTATATGCAACCTCTGCGGGTTGTGTGCCCCAAATATATTCTCCTCTAATTGTTAGTTTACCGAATGGAGATTTAACGCTAAGTTCTGCATCAACGCCTTGGTATGTTCGTTTCACTTTTCCGCCCATTGTTCCAGTCGCTTTGGTTGCTGCACTGTCTAACACAAAGCCCATTTTTGTTCTTTCTGTGGTATCTGTAACATTTTCAAAAGAATATATGTAATATTTTGTTGTTGCATTTGATGATACAGTGTCAACTGGTTCGTAAATATGGCTGATAGCACCTCTATAAATTGAAAATCCTAAGCTAAATTTAATTTTTTGTTCGGGTTTATTAAAATCAATACCAATTCTAGCAATACCGTCTTTATAATTGTCAGTTTCGTAAGCTGTACCATTTCCATTAACTAAAGCTGCTTTAAAATTAAGAAATGATAAAAATTTTTCTTCTGGCATTTGAAATTTTACACCAAAACCCAAATCTCTCTCGTTGGGGAAAAGTGTTTGCACAATGCGTGAACGCTCTGGGGTCTCTCTAACAGACGAAGACAAATCTATTTCGCGGCCAAAAGGACGGTTAAAAACACCAGCAGTAAATGTGATCGAATTTATAAAAGGTTCGGTATAGTCTAAGTATAAATCTTTTATTCCAATACCTCTTTCAGAAATATCTATAGAAAACACGGCTTTGTGATTCTCGCCAATATGTTTTATATTTAATCGTCCTCTTCTAACTGTAAAGCGATTTGTTGTAAAGCGATTTACAAATTTACCGCCCGAAAAATCTGCTAAATACTTTGTATAACCACCAACCGTATCGGAAACAAAAAACTTTTGGTATTGAGCTTGAACATAGCCTTCTATAAGTAGTTTTTTTGTGTTTTGGTCTTGGTCTTGAGCTACTAAAACATTTGATAAGAACGCTATGTATGTAATTAAAAATAGCTTTTGTTTCATTTTATTTTTTCGTAAAATTACCTTCCTAATGTGTTTTCTATATTTATTTAATATTATCAATAAATGAATTTATTACTAAAATACTATTAATACAGATTTGGTATTTGCCATATTTAGTAACAAATACAAATTATATGATCCAATAAATGAATTGTATAATGCCGATGCAATAGCTGTTTAGTCCAATTCATATTGGACTTCCGAACAAAGTTCGGAATGCTTTCGGTATAATATAGGTACAAGCAGACTTAGATTTTGGGTAAAGTGTTTTTTTAAATGCTGAATTACAGTATTTTAATTACGTTCTTTGTTTTGTAATTATAATATTAATTTGGAAATTCTTTTATTTAAAAGCCTAATGAAATTATAAAAATTAGCTCAACAAGTGTTTCTGCAAGAATTTTAGCAAATTCGCCTAAATCTTCTTTTGTTATTTTGGCATTGCCCGATGTATTTTCGTTGTTATTTATAAAATAATAAGTTTTGTTGTAAAGTTGTTTGTTGTACTGTGTTAGTTGGTAGTATTCTGTTTCGGATATTAAATTTATTTTTGATGCATAGAAATCATTTTGAATTTTAATGGGTTGGTTTTTAATAGAATTTACTGAAAACTCAATGTGATTAAAGATTTTTATAGGATATTCGCTTTGTTTGTAGAATTTTTGTTTGTTCACAAATGTTTTAATTTCATTTATTGAGTTTTCAACTAATTCTATATTATCATCATTAATAATGTTAAAGTTATACAGTTCAATTACACTATCTGGTAAAATAGGCAAAGTATTAAAACTGCCTTTAATCATATCATTAAAGTTTAGTTTTTTGTTGCCAGTTGTTATTAAACTAGCGTTTAAGTTTACGTAAAGTGTTGAATCTGAAATGTTTTCTAAAATAATAGAGGCTGTTTCTCCCCAAAAATCGTAAGTTACTTTTAGCCCCGATTGGTATTTAGTAAAATTGTTGGTTACATTGTTGCTTTCAAATGAAAAAATTGCGTAATAGTTTTGTTTGGTTTCTTGTGCTATGCTCGATAAAATCATTAAAATAAGAGCCGAAATAAAAAACAATGTTTTTTTCATAGTTTTAAGTTCTACAAAGGTTAAATTTTGATAAATATAAATTTATAGCGTCATTATATTTCAAAGAAATAAAATCAATAACTTTGGATTCTTCAAATGTAATATCATCAATTTTATTAATTCGTAAAATTTTAGGAGATGTTCCTGTAATAAAAGCGGAATCGAATTCCGAAAGTTCTAAAATACTGATATGTTTTTCAATTAGTTCAATGTTGTTTTCTTTGCAAATAGTGTTTACAAATTCCCATGTAATTCCTTTTAGAATTAAATTTTGTGGTGCTGTATAAATTCCACCTTGTTTTACAAAAAATATATTTGATTTAGAGCATTCGGTTACTATATTTTCGGAGTTGTATAGCAACGCTTCAAAGGCATTTGAGTTTAGTATAAGTTGGTCGGTTTTTTCGCGTAAGTTTATGTTTTGTTGTTTTATATTGGGGTTTGTTCTTTCTGCTTTTATAGATATAATTTTTACTCCGTTTTTGTAATCTATAGCAGAAGGGTAGGAGCTTTTAATGAAATAAAGTATGGTGCTTTGTATTTCATTGTTTTTTATGTTGTATATAATTTTGAAATTTCCATTTTCAATAGAATTTTCAGAGATTAGTTTTTCAATTTGAATAAATAATTTTGTGTTAGAAGGAATGGTTTTTTGTTCTATGTTTAACATAGAGGCTGAGTTTTTTAGCCGTTTTAAATGGTATTCGTAAAAAATAGGCACATAGTTTATTACTCTAATTACTTCGTATAAAATAGTATTATTAAGGTGTATGTTAGAAAAATTAGTTATTAATTTTATTTCTCCATTTTCTAAAAAATATGTGCCAATTATTTTGTTCATAGTATTTTTTATTCTGTAAAACCTTCTTCTGTTTCTTTTGCTTCTTTTTTGTCTTTTTCTGTATCTTCTTCTGTAGAGCCGTCGTCTTCTCCTTCGTAATATTTCGATTTAAATTTTTTAACCTCACGAATTGTTGCCGGATAGTATGAGTAACCTTTTTGACCTTTTTCTGGTTTTATTCTTCTGTCGTCGGGTTTTGTTTCCATTATAAGTTTGTTGAACTCGGCGTTAGATGAGGCAATTCTAAAAACGCTTCGTTTGTAGTCGAAGAAATACCAAGCACCTTCGGTTTCAATGTAAATTGTAAATAAATCGCCACTTCTACGTTTTGTTATTTCTACTTTACCTTTTACTAATCGGTTAACTTGTGTTTTTTTAATATTTCCAATACCAATGTCGCCATTTGAAATGAAAATTCGTTCTTTTTTATCGAAATCGAGTTTTAAATCGTTTAATACTATGCTTTTTTCGAGTTCTTCGGGGAATTTTTTTAAATTTCCCATACTTAGTGCTGTAAAAAACTTCTCCGATTTTTCTACTCCAACAAGGTCGGTAACGGCTTTTTTATAAACACTGCGGTCTAAATCTACTACATCTTGCGAGGTTGCAATAATTTCGTTTGCCATTATTTCTAAACATTTGTCAATAAATATAAAGTCTATTCCAAAAATCATATCTAAAGAGTATTCGTGTTTTTGAATGTCGCCTGTTATGTTTCCGGCGGCGGTGTATTTAATTTGCCCAAAATCGGTTGCAAGGTTTATTAGTCCTTCGCTGTAAACATTGCAAATGCTTGGGTGAATGCTTAAATATGGACCGGGTAAATTAAATTCAACTAGTTTGTCTTTTGCTGCAATTTCGTATTTTCCATTTTCTTTGTTGAAGTGTAAAAAGCCTTCAACTGGAATTAGTTCATTGTCGGTATAAAATTTATCTTTGGTTAAAAATGCGGTGTAAATATGGGTGCTGTCGTTCGTAATCATAAGGCTTGAATGAATAATTCCTCCATTAATTTCGGGCATATTTTTATTGATAGGAATATAAATATCTTTTTGATTTATTTCAGATTTAAATCCAACCCAATCTCTTCGAAGGCTGTCGCATTGTTGGTTTATTCTAAAAAAGCCATCGAAAAACAGAAATTCTTTGTTTGCTTCCATTTTTACATTTCCGGTGTATTCGTATTTTGGGCTAAGTGTAAAACTTTGAGTTAGACCAATTTTGCCGGTTGCATAAGTTTGAACGGTTGAATCAACTGCAACTACATCAAAATGAATGAATTGTTTTGCTCCATTTTCGTCAATGTAATCGTAATCGCCGTTAGACATAAAGTCTTTTTTGCCATAAATATTTGTTTCGGCATTGTAAATTTCGTGGTAGCGTGTTACGTTGTTTGCTTTTATTTTCGATTTGTGTAGTGTTTTCATTAGAGCTTTTTTCTCAATTATCACTTCTCCGTTTCCAGGGTATATTGTTGCATCGGCAACTCTAATAAGTTTTACTTCGTTAGCAGTAATAACGCTTTGTTTTCTACTATATATTGCTGTTGGTGCCCAAAAGTTTAAAGAATCTTGTTGTGGGTGTAGTGAAATAAATTGAGAACCGGTTAGTTCTACGTCTTCTAATTGGGTTTCGGTCATTCCTTCTGTTTTTACGTCTGCTTTAGCAACATCGTTTGAGATGGAGCTAAGCATAATTTCTTCCTTATCCATAAACCAAGTAAATTTATCCATATAGCATATATATTGGTTTTTAGGGAATTCTATGGTCGAGTTTCCATCGTTAGAAACGAATTCGCCTAAACGACGGTTAAAGTCTATTAGTGCATTTACGTTTGTGGTGGCAAAATCTACATCGTCGCCGGGGTTTACTTGTTCAACTTGCGATAGCAGTTTAAAGTTTGAAGTGTCGGAGTTAAATGTGTTTTGATGGTATATGTATTCTTTTGAGGTCATTTCGGCATCAACAAAATTCATTTTACCAAAACCTTTCATTCCGTTTGGTGTAAGAACTGTGGTTCCGTGTGTTACGGCTTGTTTGTTAAACATTTCTATAGGTTCTTTGTGTTTTTTTGTGTAGAGTTCGTCTTGGTACGGCATAAAGTGTATATTTGTGATGTCGCCATGTACTTGTGGGAATTCTAATGGTGATGTTTTTGCTGTGTTGTCGAACGATTTTGATAGTGTGTTTAGGGAATCGGGGTAGAAGAAAAATTCGTCTGATTTTGTTAAAGATGTTACATATTCTAAGTCTCCGGCTCCTCTTAAACCTTCGTTGCTAAGGTCTATTAAATTTTTATAGTTTGCTTTTCCTCCATAAACATTGTATCCGCTTGCTGGTGTTATTCTTGTAAATCCTAAAGAGTTATCTCTCATTATTTTTAGTTTTTCGTCGAATGGTGGAAAAATACCTGCCGAAACAAAGTGCCCGTCGAAGCCAATTTTATTTCTATCAATGTTGTTTAGGCTGTCCATTTCGTAAGGAAAAACTTGAAAGTAAAAATTTTCGCGATTGTAAACTCCTTTTTGGATTTGTGGTTTGTCGTAGTAAACGTAAGATTCTTTTTTGCTGTAAAATATTGGGTAACGTGGAAAATCTTTTAATCCCGATTTGTTTGTTGGGCTATCTATTAGTAAATCTCCTGTCATATTTTGTATTGAGTTTGAGACTGTTACCATTTTTGGCATTCCGTATTCGTCTAATTCATTTGTTGCTGCTTGCATTTTCATTTCACTAATATCGGGCATATTTATTTTAAATTTATCGTATTCAAATGAGAAATTTGTTCCTTTGTATAGAAACATTCCGGCTAGTACTTTTCCGTTAAAATCGAAATTACGGTTCTTTTTTAGAACTATTTTTCCTTCTGATGGGAAAATTGAAACGTTTTGCGAGTCGCTTAATTGAATATTTTTTACTCCGGCTACTACTATATTGTTGTTTAATAAGCTTAAGTAAGCGTTATATTCTAAGCTTTTTGCATTTTCTCCAGTATTTGAGCCTGTTTCAGTTTCTGAGGTAAATTTTATAACATCGTAATCTATTTTATTCATACTTGCTTTAATGTAGTCGTAAAGTTTTTGTTTAAGTTTTACTTTTCCTTTTGCAAAGTTGTAGGCTATATATCCATCATAAGAAAGTGTTAGTAAAAATCGGTGTATTGCTGGTTCCGACATACGCATATAATCGGCGAGTTCTAAATCGGTAAATTCATCGTTCATATTTTTTTCGGCAAATCGTTTTACGTCGTAAAGCGGGTTTGTTAGAGCATCTCCTTGAAGTTGTAAAAAAACATTTTCGGAATAAAAGTTTTTAGATTCGAAAATTACTTTGGTGTCGCTTTGTGTTATTCCTCCGAATGTAATTTTGGGGTTATCCATTTTCCATTCTAATACTTTTGCGTCGAATTCTACATTGTGGTATGTATCAACGTATTTTATTCTTGTTGAGCCTTCTCCATTTCTAATTAATTGAACTGTACGAACATCGTTGTTGTACTTAAAAAGTAAGTTTGGGTGGTAAATTGAATCGGTATCTAAGTGTAATACAACTTCAATATCGTTTGCTATTAAATTGGTTTTTTCAAAAATAATTATTTTTCCTTTGGCTTCTAATACTAATGTGTCTTTTCTAAAGAAATATAGGTGAGCGTATTTATCGCCTATTCCTGCACCAATTAGTTTTGCACCTTTCATAAAAAAACCTCCGGAGTAATTAACATCTGGATAAATATTTTTAATTTCGAATAAGCTTAAATATGTTTTAAATTGTGGATAATCTGAACTTTCTGGGCTTATAATTTTTTTTACTTTATCGTTAAGTTCGCCAAGTACTGGTTTTTTGAAGTAATAAACATTTACAAAGCTAACGCTATCGGCTTTGTATTCTGGTTTTGTTAAGTCTATATTGTAGTTGCGTAGTTTTGCGAAAATTTTGTCTTTTTCAATTTTTGCGCGTTCCCAAGTAACGGTTCCATTTACTCCTTTCCACGATTTTTTTTGTGGATAATAAATACCGTTTGTTTGTTCAATTTTAATGCTGTCGTCTTTTGTGTAACAAACTAAGTCGAAATCGTTTTCAAATTTTATTTTCAATTCTTTATCGTATTCAAAGTGCAAATCGGTTCCTACAACTTTCCAAATTATGTTTTGATTGTTATATATAATTTTAGATTTTAATATGTCTGGGGTTACACTTATAACGTCTTCTACGGCTATTATAGATGTTTTTTTACTATCTAACATTTCGTTTAAACCTTTATCCCAAGCATTTAAACTTTGCTCGCTTTGGGTTGAGCGGTAAAATAAAATCATAGATTGTAAGTAGTTGTAAAAATGCGGATATGGGCGTCCTTTTTCTTTTAAAATTTTGTTCGATATGTTTATTATTAAGGCTTTTTTGTTGGCAGGTAAGCTGTCTTTTTCCCATAATTCGCTAAATTCTTTCATAAATTTATTTATTTCCTCTTTTTTAACGTCAGAATTTGCCATATAGCTTCCTAACGATTTAATAAATTTATCTTGTTCTGTAGGAAAACTTGTAATTCTTTTATCGCTGTTAATTATTTGCGATGATAAGTTTGAGTAAATAAATATTGCGAATAATATTATTATGATTTTCATTTAACTTAAATTTTTAAACTGTTATTTTTTAAAAACGGCACAAACCCAATTGTCTTTTTCTCTGAATGAGGAAAGTTTTAGTTTTAAACTTTCTGCTTTTTCAATTATTATTGGCAAGTCTGTTTTATAAAATCCGCTAAAGATTATTTTGCCTTTTGGATTTAAAACATTGAAATACGAATCCATATCGCGAACCAAAATGTTTCTATTTATGTTTGCTATTATAATATCAAAACTTTCTAGTTTGGTTAAATTTTTGGCATCTCCCAAAATAATAGAAATGTTATTTGTTTTATTTATCTTAATATTTTCTAATGAGCTTTTATAAGCATCTTCGTCGTTATCTATTGCAACTATATTTTTTGCTCCAAGTTTTGATGCTAATATTGATAGAACAGCTGTTCCACAACCCATATCTAAAACAGTTTTTTTTGCAAGTTTTATTTCAAATAATTCTTGTGAGGCTAAATAAGTTGTTTGGTGGTGTCCTGTTCCAAAAGCCATTTTGGGGTCAACAATTATATCTATTTCTGGTTTGGGGTCTATTTTGTGAAAAGAGGCTCTAACTACGCAGTCTTCGTTTAAAAACACTGGTTCAAAGCTATTTTCCCATTCTTGATTCCAATTCTTGCCTTCTATTACATTTATTGCCATTTGTGTCTGTATTGTGGCTTTATCAATATAATTTAAAGCAAGTTCAATATCAGCCTGAACGAAATCTTCTTTTTTTATGTATGCATTAATTCCTGTTTCGGTATCTTCAAAAGAATCGTAACCCAAATCGGCAATTAAAGCCACTACTATTTCTCTGTGTTCTTGTGTGTTTGGTGTTATTGTAATTTTAACTTCAATGTAATTCATACCTTGTTTTTTAGAACAGCAAGGTATTAATAATTAATGAAAATTCTAAAATTTTTTATTAACGATAATTAAAAATAGGATTCATTTAAAAATTATGTAATTAATCAGTCTCAAAAATAAAAAACATAAAAATTCGTAAAAATTAACGTTTTTGTTAATATTTATGCCACAGATTACGTAAATTTAGTTTAATTTTCATTAAATAGGCTATGTATTTAATTATCAGGGCTTTATGCACTATTGTAAATTTGAATTAAAACTCTTATTATCAATAATTTAACTTTATAAACTTTCAACTTTATAACTTTTTAGACTGACTTCATAAATAATTTAAGTTGTTAATGATTATACAAATATAAAACTAATATTTTATATGGTATTTATCAGTAATTTAGTTATTTATAAAAGATATAAACATCGTTAATTCTATATTTGCGAAATCATTTTTTCACAAAAAACGAAACATTTCTTTTTTGCGATTTGTTTGTTGCAACTATAATATATTTTCCAAGTTCTAAATTTTCTACATTTATTTGTGAATGCGTGTCATTAACTTTTCTGTTTTTGTAAATGAGCTTTCCATTAATTGAATAAATTTCAATTTCCGATATTGTTTCGTTACTACTATTATTTATATTTAAAATGGTTTCGCAAGGATTAGGATAAATATTTAATTTTTGAGTTTCAGTTTTATTAGATAAGTTTTCAATATTAGAAGCTAAATCCCAAGTTGATGTAAACATACCTCTTCCATGAGTTGCAGCAACTACAAAATTATCCGATGGTTTAACGTTTACCATATCAACCCTAACATTTGGAAATGTTGTGTTTTGGGCATCCCAAGTTACTGTTGTTGCAGAAGCATTTGTTGTTTGCCATATACCTGTTTCGGTAGCTAACATAATTTGATGTTTGTTTTGTGGGTGATAAATTGCCCAACGAATAGGCATATCGGGTAAATTTCCGGAAATATTATTCCATAAATTACCGCCATTGTAAGTTTGCCAAACAGATTGAACTCCGTAATTTGAAAAAGTTAACAAAATTGTGTCGGCATTTTTGCTGGTTTGAATGCATGAAATGTATGCATTGTTTGGTAGCTGTCCGTTTGAAATTTCAGTAGAACTTGGCAACGAGTTGATGTTGCTAATTTTATAAATATTACCTATATAATTACCTAGTAGTAATATTGGTTCGTTGGTGTTTGTTTTTGTAAACCTAACCGCTGAAAAAGGAGTTGTTGTTCCTGTTGAAACATTTATAAATTCTGGGGTTTGACTATAAGGTAATCCGGATATTTTATAAATTTGGTCGGGAAAATCGTTATTAAATGTTATTGCATTAGAATAAATAATATTATCTTCATAGTCGTAATCGAATGGGGTGATAAAAGTTCCACAAGTATAATCGTTAATTTGAGTGTATCCTCCATCGTAAAACATAATCATACTATTGTCGTATGTTGAGGTAATAACAGCTTCTTCGTTTTGGTCCCACATTGTAAAAGCTCCATCGCCACCTTGAAGCATATCATTAATTTCATAATTGTGGTTTTGAAACATTATGGTGCCATTGTCTTGTAAGCCTCCTGTGTAGCGTTGGTCGCCTGTTAAATAAGGAATTGCACAAGAATAAAATTGTAAGGTGTTGTAAGAATTGTTTCTTTGTTGGAATATTGGTGCTGAGTTATCAGAATTATTTGTGTAAAAAACGCCACCATCGGTTGTAACAACAAATGCATTTGCAACTGTTGGATTAAATGCAATTTTATGAATATCAGCGTGTACATATTCATTTCCGCCACCATAATACATTAAAACCCAGTCTGAAATTTTGTTCCACGAATTTCCACCATCTGCAGATTTGTGAATATCTAAACCTCCAATAAAAACGTTGTTTTCATTGTTTGGGTCGACTTGAATTGAAAAAGCGTGCCACGAAAGGTAAGCCCAGTTTCTACCGTTTCCGTCGTCTAATGGCATATTTACATAGTTCCAATTTGCTCCATTGTTTGTGGTTTTTACAATATATTTTGCTTCAGATGTTCCAAAGCCTTCAATAAGTTCTGTGGTTGAGGCTGCTCCAATAATTGCATAAATGGTTGTAGGATTGCTTTTAGATGCAGAAATTTCGACTCTACCGGGAATATTGTATTCCGAATCGATAATTAGGGCATTTTTATAATCAGAATTTACAGACCAGCTTCCATTTAAACCGGTTGTAGATTTTAAAATACAAGCACCACCAGCACCATTTAAATTGTTTGTTGTGCCAACGTAAATTGTTCCGTTTTCAGTTATTTCAATATCTGATGGGGCAAAAGGTTCTGTTTCTCCATCAATATTTGGAAGAACTTGTACCCAAGTGTTTCCTCCATCGCTTGAGCGATATAAACCATCGGTTGGTGTTGATTGAAAAATAGAGCCTTTATATTCGCCAGAAAGTACGCCGGCGTAAATTACGCTTGTTCCGTTTTCATTTCTTACTTCTATATCGGAAATATATGCGAAATTTTGTGTAGATGGTAATTGAGTCCAAGTTTGTCCGGCATCAGTAGTTTTCCAAATTCCAAAACCTCTTCCAGACGATTCTCTGTATGTATGTACTGCAGTTTCTGCTTCTCCGGTTCCAACGTAGAAGGTTGAAGTGTTGTTTGGGTCGTAACATATATTTGTGGTTGATAAGGTAATCCAATTATCGCTAACCGAAATCCAATTTGATGTTGGGTTTGTAATATCGGTATTGTACCACAAACCACCTGTAACACTGCATACCCAAACTTTTTTATGTGTTAAATCGGTTGGGTCGTACATTATGTCTCTTGTTCTGCCGCCCATATTGCTTTGTGTTTCTGCCCAGTTTAGTGAGTTTGAGTTTTTATTTGCAGATAGCATTTGTTTTAGTTCAAATGCTTTAGCCAATCTTTCTGTTGGAACTCTGTTTAGTTTTGGGTCTTGGGTCATTAAAAAATCTCTAAAACCGGAAATATCGGGTTTGTCGAATTTGTTAATAGTTTTAAATTCTGCTTTTAAGAAATCTGAATAATTTTTGTGCTTTAAATTAAGTAGAAAAAATATTGTCAAAATTACTAAAGGTACTGTAAAATATTTAATTTTCATATACAAAATGTTTTATTATAGACAAGAATAATATTCGTTTTTTTAACATAAATAAATAATTATAAAGTAATTATTATTGAGTAAATAAACTTTTATAAAATTAGTGTTTTTTTAATTAATTGTGATGATAATTAAGTATTATTATTTGTTTATGAGTAATTGTTTTGTAGAAAGTAATCCGCAGGCTGCATCAATGTCTTGACCTCGCGAGGCTCTTATTGTTGTAACAATTCCTTTTCGTTTTAGTTCGTTTTGAAATTTTAATAAAACATCGTCATCTGTAGATTCTAAAGGAACATCAGGAACTTTATGGTATTTAATTAAGTTTATGCGACAATTTATGCCATTTAAAATTTTTGCTAATTCTTTTGCATGAGAAATAGAGTCGTTTAGTCCTTTAAAGACAATATATTCGAAAGAAACTCTACGTTGACGGTTAAATTCAAACGATTTTATTTCTGCTAAAACATCAGCTATTTTATATTTTTTTTGAATTGGCATTAATTTTTGCCTTTCTTCGTCGAATGGTGAGTGTAAGCTAACAGCTAAGTGAACTTTAGATTCGTCTAAGAAACGTTTCATAGCAGGAATAATTCCAATTGTGGAAACTGTAATTCTTTTAGGGCTTAGTGCATATCCCCAATCGGAAGTTAAAATTTCTAAACTTTTTAATACGTTCTCTAAATTGTCGAATGGTTCGCCCATTCCCATATAAACAAAATTTGTAATTGTTTCAAAATCGGGTAAACTTCTGTACTGATTTAGTATTTCGTTTACAGTTAAGTTTGCCTGAAATCCTTGCTTTCCAGTTGAACAAAATAAACAATTCATTTTGCAACCAACTTGCGATGAAACGCAAATTGTAGCCCTGTCTTTGTCTGGAATATATGCTGTTTCAATATATTTGTTTTCGTCTATTTTGTAAAGACATTTTTTTGTACCATCAGAAGAAATTGTCTCTGTAATTGGGCTTTGTAAGCCTATTTCGTAGTCTTTTTCAAGTAATTCTCTCGCTGTTTTTGATATGTTAGACATTTCAGAAATGTTGCTTATATTTTTTTTGTAAAGCCATTCTGATATTTGTTTTGCTGTAAATTTTGGTAAATTATTAAGGTTAACTATTTCCTGAAGTTCTGATAGCGTTTTTCCAAAAAGTTTTTGTTTCATAGTTTGGCAAATTTACAAATTTTTATAAACAAAAAATGCAGTTATTATAAACTGCATTTTTTGTTTGTTATATAATATTTTAATGATGGTGTCCGCAATTTGTACATTCGTGGTCTTCATCGTTGTTTTGATGATGATGTGCTCCATGTATATGACCGTGGTCTAATTCTTCTTCTGTAGCGTCTCTAACGTCAACAATTTCGCCTTCGAAATTAAGATCAATTCCTGCAAGTGGGTGGTTAAAATCCATTACAACAGAATCGTCGTTAATATCAACAATTATACCTTCAAATTGGTTGCCGTCTTTGTCTTGCATAGGAAGTGTTTTGCCTATTTGAATAATTTCTTCGTCTATTTTACCATCAGAGCTAAAAGCATTTAGAGGTATTTCTGTAATTGCCGATTCGTCTATATCTCCGTAAGCATCAACAGCTTTTATAACGAAATTAAATTTATCGTTATTCTTTAAATTGGTTAAATTCGCTTCAAATTGTGGCAACATAGCACCAATTCCATAAATAAAACTAAGAGGTTCTGAACCGTATGTTTCTTCAATTAATTCTGAATTTCCGGCTTCTGTAAGTTTGTAGTTTAAGGTTACTACTTTGTTATTTTCTATCATTCTTTAATTTTCTGCAAATGTATAAATTATATTTATTTAGAAAAATGATTTTTTTGTATGCGAAATATTTAGATAAAAATATAAATTCAATATTTATGTAAAGAAAATGCTAAATTTGCTACATTATTTAAAAGTGTACAATTAATATAATTTGCAATGAATAAAATAAGTTTCTTTCTGTTTTATATATTTGCTTGGTTTATAGCTATTTTGCCCGTTAGATTGCAATATTTGTTTTCTGATGGTGTTTTTGTAATAGCTTATTATTTAATTGGTTATAGACGTAATGTTGTTATGCAAAATTTGAAAAATGCTTTTCCCGAAAAAACAGAAACTGAATTACACATAATAGAGAAAAAATATTACCAACATTTAGTCGATGTGTTTATTGAAGTACTTGCAATGTTTTCACTTAATGAAAAAAGAATGCAAAAAAGGCATAAATTTATAAATATTGAGCTTTTGCAGAATTTGTATGATAAAAACGTAGGAATAGTTGGTGTTTCGGGTCATTATAACAATTGGGAATGGCTTAATTTTTTAAATTCAAAAGTAAATTATATTGGCTTGGCAATTTTTAAACCCATCTCGAATCCGTTGTATGAAAATTTTATGAATAAAATTCGTGAAAAATTTGGGTCTTTAGCGGTTTCAATGAATAATACTTTGCGTGAAATTATTGAGCAAAAAAGAAAAGGTAAATTACCATTTGTGTTAATGGTTTCAGACCAAGCACCATCGTACACTGAGAAAAATTATTGGACACAATTTTTAAATCAAGAAACACTGTTTTTTACTGGCGTAGAAAAAATAGCAAAAAAGTACAATTTTGCAGTTGTTTTTATTAAAATGAGAAAAATTAAAAGAGGATATTACGAAACAACTTTTGAACTAATTACCGAAGAACCGTTAAAAACTGAAGAATATTTTATTACTAAACAATATGTTGAAAAATTGGAAGAATTAATAAAAGAAAACCCAAATTATTGGCTTTGGTCTCATAAAAGATGGAAAAACAAACGCCAGATTTAAGATAATACATCCAAAATAATAGATACTATTATATTTAGAAACTTTGATATATTAAAAATTACTAATAAATTAATATAAATATTTTTAATTTTGTTATTTTTAGAATATTTAAATAACTTGGTAGCCTAAATATAATAAATAAAAAATTTCTAACGCATTAAAATATAACAACTTGAATTTAGATGTAGATAAAATAAGGGAAGATTTTCCAATATTAAAGCAGAATTTGTATTCTGGACAATTGGTTTATTTAGATAATGCAGCTACTACGCAAAAACCTATTTCGGTAATTAATATAATAAATGAATATTATTTAAAATATAATGCCAATATTCACAGAGGAGTTCATTATTTGAGCGAAAAAATGACTCAAGCTTACGAAGCTTCACGAAAAACAATTAAAAATTTTATTAATGCAGAACACGCTCATGAAATAATATTTACATCGGGAACAACCGAAAGCATAAACTTAGTAGCATTTTCGTTTGGCGAACAATACATAAAAGAGGGCGACGAAATACTTGTTACACAAATGGAACATCATTCAAACATTGTTCCTTGGCAAATGCTTTGTGAAAGAAAAAAAGCAAAACTTAAAGTTATTAATATAAACACTTTTGGCGAATTATTTTTGGGTGAATTAGACAATTTGCTTACAGAAAAAACAAAATTATTAGCAATTACACACGTTTCAAATACATTAGGAACCATAAATCCACTAAAAGAAATAATAGCAAAAGCACACAAAAAAGGCGTTTATGTTTTGGTTGATGGTGCTCAAGGTGTTCAACATCAGCAGGTTGATGTTGTAGATTTAGATTGCGATTTTTACGTATTTTCAGGACATAAAATTTACGGACCAACAGGAATTGGAGTTTTGTACGGAAAAGAAAAACTGCTTAACGAAATGCCTCCATACAAAGGCGGTGGAGATATGATAAAATCAGTAACTTTTGAAAAAACAATTTATAACGATTTACCACTTAAATTTGAAGCAGGAACAAGTAATTTTATAGGTGCCATTGGTTTAGACCACGCAATTAGGTACGTTTCAAATATTGGAATAAGCAATATTGCCGAGTATGAAAAAGAATTAGCCTCATATACATCAATAGAATTGGCTAAAATTGAAGGCGTTAAAGTGTTTGGAAATGCAATGAATAAATCATCAATAATTTCTTTTAACATACAAGATGTTCATAGTTTTGATGCAGGAATGGTTCTCGACAAAATGAATATTGCAGTTAGAACAGGAACACATTGTACACAGCCAATAATGGACTTTTTTGGGATTTCAGGAACTGTTAGAGCTTCTCTTGCTTTTTATAACACAACTCAAGAAATAGATAAACTTATTGAAGGTGTACAAAAAGTTAAGAAACTTTTCGGATAATTTTACAATAAACAAAGAATTATGACAATAAACGAAATTCAAGACCAAATAATTGAAGAATTTTCGGTATTCGACGATTGGTTAGACAAGTATAACTATATAATTGAAACGGCAAACGACCTCCCCAAAATAGACGAAAAGTTTAGAGTAGAACAAAATCTGATAAGTGGCTGTAACTCAAAAGTATGGCTATCTGGAGAGTTGGAAAATGGAAAAATAATTTTTAAAGCTGACAGCGACGCAATCATTACAAAAGGAATAATAGCATTGTTGCTTAAGGTTCTTAATAATAGAAGTCCTAAAGATTTGATAGATTTTGATTTGTATTTTATAGAAAAAATAGGATTACAAGAAAACTTATCACCAACACGAGCAAATGGATTGTTATCAATGATAAAGCAAATAAAAATGTATGCAATAGCATATAATTCAAAACAAAATAATTAATATGTCAGAAAATAATTTTATGGAATTAGAAACAGTAATATTAACAGTTCTGAAATCTGTTTACGACCCCGAAATACCAGTAAGTATATATGATTTAGGATTAATCTACGATGTCGATATTGATGATGATAGCAATGTGGTAATAACAATGACACTTACAGCCCCAAATTGTCCGGTAGCCGATTCGTTAGTTCAAGAAGTAGCCGATAAAGTTAATTTTATTCAAGGTGTAAAAAGTGCAAAAGTTAATTTGGTTTTTGAGCCTACATGGGATAAATCAATGATGAGCGAAGAGGCAAAATTAGAATTGGGTTATCTTTAATTTTTTATTAATTTGAAAACCATCATTAGATTAGCATTTTTTTTAAATATTTTGTTGCTTTTTTATTCTTGTGCTAACGTTACATCTCCAACAGGTGGAGCTAAAGACACAAAGCCACCAGTAATAATAAAAGAAATACCAGCAATTGGGTCGGTAAATTTTACTGGAAATAAAATACGTGTTTTTTTCGACGAATTTGTGAATATTAAAGATATAAACTCACAATTTATTTCCTCGCCACCATTAAGAGAAATGCCAAAAACATTAATAAAAGGTAAAAGCATAGAATTTTCATTTACCGATACCCTAAAAGAAAACACAACATACAATTTTAATTTTGGAAATTCAATTGTAGATTTCAACGAATCTAACGCATTAGTAAATTATTATTACGCATTTTCAACAGGAAATTATATCGATTCGTTAAAAATATTTGGTAATGTATTGAATGCTTTCGACTTAAAGTCAGTAGAAAACGTTTTGATAATGCTATATGATAATAACAATTTTTTCGACTCAATACCATATAAAAAATTGCCATCGTATATTGGTAAAACCGATAAGTCTGGAAACTTTCAATTGTCGTACATTAGAGAAGGAAATTACAAAATTTTTGCACTAAACGATTTAAATAAAAACAGATTTTTTGACCAGACAAAAGAAAATATTGCATTTTTAGATTCGTTAATAATTCCAGCTTGTAAAATAGAAAAAGATACTTTAAACGCAGATACTACTAAATTAGATACTATAGTAAAAAATAATAAAATCGTTTATACTCCAAATAACTTACAATTGTTTTTGTTTGAAGAGACTTATAACAGACAGTTTATTAAAGGTTTTAGTAGAAAAGAGAAAAACATATTAGAAATAATTTTTAACGAAAAACTAAACGCAGAATATAAAATTAATGGCTTAAATGCTGAATTATTAGATGTTTATAATGAACAGTCTGAAAATAAAGATACTCTTTTAGTTTGGATAAAAGATTCTACTGTTTATAATAAAGATACATTAATTACAAGCATAAATTATTTATTTACAGATAGTTTAGGGAAATACGAAAATACTACCGATACATTGAAGTTTATTTATAAAAAAAACAAAATATTAAATCGGAAAAAACCGAAAGTTAACACAAAGTCAATAGGAAAAAACAAAATAGGAGTAGAGGTTAATGTTAAAAATGGTGGCGTTTTAGATATAAATAAACCACTATATTTTACTTGTTTACAACCTATTGAAAAATTAGATACAAGTAAAATATATTTGTTCCAAAAACAAGAAGTAAAACGTATTCCGATAAATTTTAAAATACGTCAAGACTCGTTAATTAAACGCAAATATTTTGTAGATTTTAAAGTTAAAGAAGCCGAAAGATATATTTTAAAGATAGACACAAACGCTGTTTTTAATAAATATTTAGTTACTAATGATTCTATTGTTAATGAATTTGGTATGCAAAGTGCTGATTTTTATGGTAATATAATTTTATTGATGGAAGATGTTAAATCAAACGTTATTGTACAACTGTTGAACTCAAAAGATATAATTGTTGATGAGTTTAGTTTTAATAAAAATGAAAAAATAAATATAAATTATTTGCCGGCAGCATCTTATAAACTTAAGCTTATTTACGACCAAAATAATAATAAAAAGTGGGATACTGGTAATTATTTAAAACATCAACAACCCGAAAAAGTGTTGTTTTACAAAGAAGCCATTAATGTTAGGGCAAATTGGGACGTTGAAATAACTTGGAAGTTGCCAAATTAGATTTTTTTTAAACAAATATTGAATTCAGTATGAAAAAACCTAACATGTTTAATTTGAAAAAAATCATACTGTTTCTAATAGATTAATTATCAATGATTAACGAAAACCTGTTAGGTTTAGTCTAAAATAAAACAACATTTTTAGATTGTACTCAAGAGTCCGGTATAAAAGTCAGTTTAATTTTCATTAAATAGGCTATATATTTAATTATCAAGACTTTATGTATTATTGTAAATTTGAATTAAAACTCTTATTATCAATAATTCAACTTTATAAACTTTCAACTTTATAAGTTTTTAGACAGACCTCACTCAATATTTATAACTCTACTTTTTGTTTTTTTGCTAAAATAGAAAATTAAGTAAATAAAGAAACTAGTAAGAATTAAACTTGAAAAAATATAAGTAATATAATATTCTGAATTAGAGAATGTTGAAGCATCTGTTGCAATGCTATCGATACCAAAAAAATAGGCAAACAGCACAGCCGACGAATTATTTACAAAATGAGCAAAAATTGTAATCCAAATATTACTTGTCCAGTAAAAAATGTATCCAAAAAATATTCCCATTAAGAAACGTGGTAAAAATCCGAAAAATTGGAAATGAATAAAACTGAAAATAAAAGCAGAAATAAAAATTGCAATGTGAATATTCATTTTTTTACTCAACGATTTTTGAATTAAAGCTCTAAAAGTTAGCTCTTCACCAATTGCCGGAATTAAAGCCATCATAAATAAATTAATAAATAGCGAGCCTATTGTATTAACATTTAAAAAAAGCTTGGTTATTTTTTCTGCTCTAATTTCGGCATCTTGCATTATTTTTTCTATCTCGCTAAGCGAATCTGGTAAATTTAAACTTTGATTTATTTCTGCTGTTAAATTAATTAAAGGCAATGCCGATAACATAACAACACCTGCTAAAAGTAAGGTAATAGCATTTATTTTTGAGGAAAACTCTAAATATGAAAATGTATTTTTAGAGAATAAAAAAGCAATTAAAAACGGCGGTAAAACAAATAATCCGATAGATTGAAAAATTTGAGTAGTTTTTAAAAACGATATGGTCGAAGGGCTTGAATAATCTGAAATAAAATTCGAATAATTTGTGAAAATGTTAGAATCTATAAATATTGCAAAAAATACTGTTCCCAAAAAAGTGAATATTATTGTTGATAGCAATATTAAAACAATTGAAAAAAGGAATTTAACACCACCAGATGTGTTTGCAAAAAATGGATTTTTCATATAAATAATGCTGATTTACTGTCCAAAGAAAAACTCTGTTAATTCGTAAATATCGTCAATTGTTAAATCCGATTTCATATCAAAGAATGTGTCAATTGCTTTACTTGCCTCATCAATAGATATATATCCGTCTGCATCTTCATCTAAGAAAATGAATTTAGCAGGAACTTCTTCTATTGTAAGCCTGTGCATTTCAATTCCGCACATACTTGGGTAATAGGCACAAATTTGATGGTAGAATATTGCATCTGAAGAGTCGGAAAGGGCTGTTATTTCTTCTTCAGAAAGTTCAACTCCTTTTAAGTTTGTAATAGAATCTTTTGGAGTTTGTAATTCGTCGTCTTTGAAATTTGCAAATCCATCTTTATCATCATCAAAAGGACAACCTAATGAGTCAACTGTTATTCCTTTAGGTGTTTCTATGCATTTGTCTTTAAGGTCGTCAATTCCGTCGTTATCTTCGTCAGATAGTACTATGTCGTCTATGTTTTTGTCTGTGGTTTCGAATTGCAATATTGGTTCTTCAATTTCTTTTTCTGATGAGAAAATATCTAATTTGAATGCGAAATATGTATAAAGGTAGCTATCGCCACTAGATTTTCCATTTCTAATACCAACTCCTGAGTTAGAAACATCATCAACTAAATCGCTTAAATTGTAATGATATGTTGTTCCAAGTCTAAGTTTAACTCGTTCGTGTATTTGTAGTTCTATTGATGCGTCTATTGGTATTGCAAAGGCTTGCAGGTCGTATTTCCCAAGTCCGTCGTTATTCATTTCACGAAGGTCGGTTTCGTATTTGTAGTCTCTTGTTAAAATAACGCTTTGTTCTTCGCTTGCCGAGCCTTCTAGTATGTTTCTAATTGAACCGTCTTTCCAGTAGAAGTATTTGTTTCCTTCCGAGTCTAATAAATCGGCTTTTGAGTTAAAGCTAAATGTTTCTATTCCAAGGCTTAGATAAGGTATTAATTTTCTTTGTTTTTTGTAGTCGAGTAGTAAGTCTTTTTTCTTTAAAATGTGTTCAAAATTGTATGATAGCGAAACACCGCCACTTAAGAAGTCTGTTTTGAAGTTTAAATTTCTATTTAAAGAGCGTTCGTTTCCTGTTAAAGATCCTTTTAGTATTCTAAATTCTACATCTAAAAAAGAGCGTAATCCTTTAGCTACACTAAAGTTATATGTTTTTAATCCAACTATTGGACTTGAGTGGTAAACATCTTTAACGTCGCCGTAGTATGTTATGGTTCCTATGCCTAAGCCTAAAATTGGTTTAAAATTTAGGTATTTGCTTTCTTCTTCTTCGGTATAAAAATATGAGAAACCGCCACTAGTGTCGGTTGGTGTAATTGTTGTGTCGGGTGGTGTTGAATTTGATGAGTTTAATTCGTTATTTTGTGAGAATAAAAAATTAACACTTATTAAAACTGATATTAAAAACAACCAAATTTTCATCAAATTTATTTATATCTATATTTTTACGTAAAAGTATATAAAATGTTTGAATAGTTAAAAATAATTAATCCAATGAATTTGTTTGTGTTAATTTAAATTTATAAGTGCAAGAGTTTCTTATTTATACCACTCTTGATTAGCGACCATTAAGGCTTCTTGAACTGTTATTCTTTGACCATTATTATATGCCGAAACAAATGCGTCGTTAATTTTTGTGTTGTTCCAAATGTTAACTCGGTGGTCTCTAGCGTCTTTGTAAACGTTATATTTTCCAACAGTATATTTTAGCCAACCTTCGTGCATTTCTAATGAAACTTTTTCGGTCATATTTAGTTTTTGGAAATATCCTTTTATGCTTGGTAATTTTTTGTGTCCGGCTGCAATTTGAACTTTATATAATACATTTTTTTCTTTTGTTTTGGTGTTTTTGTTTGTTTCCGGTTCTTTTGTAATTGTATCTATATTTGTTGTGTTGTAAATGTTTTCTGCTGTATTGTTATCGCTGTTTACAGGGTATTTATCGGCAATATATTCGGTTGTTTTTTCTACATCTATTGTTTGTGTAATTCCATCGTTAATGTAAGATAATGAGCCATTTATATTTATGTTGTTTGATGCTTTTCCTGAGTTAGGTATTAGTTTGTATGAGATTAAAAATTCTTGTTCAGAAGGTAATGTCATCCATAAAAATTTAACTTCGTTGTTTTTGTATGTAAATATTGCGTCTTTGCTATCTATGCTTATTGCTTGGTATCCTTCAGGCACTATTTCTTGAACTTTAGCGAATTGGTCTGCGGGTAGGTTTCCTTTGTTTACTAATAGGTAAATCATTATTTCGCCTTTCGAATTTATAAAAGGTTCTTGTCGTTTAACGCTAATTCCTAAGTTGTTTTGTGTGTTTATTTGGTTTTTTTCGGTGTTTGCTAAATCATCGGCAGGTAGTATTTTTATTTTAAAAGGTTCTAAATCACTTGATTTTTTTTCGCCATCTATATATGAAAATAGTCCATTTATTGAAAAATCGCCAACAATTGTATTGTCAACTTTAACGTTATATTTTATTTTAATTTCTTCGGTTGTTGGTAATACTAGCCAAAAGAATTTAACTTTTTGCATTTCAAAAGTAAAATCGGCACCGCCATTTTCTATTGCTTGTGCAGTAAATCCTGCGGGTAATTCTTGCTGAAATCTGGCAAATCCTTCAATTGAATTTTTCTGTATTGTAATTTCTATTATAAATTCAGTTCCTGCTTTAACTTCAAGTGGTGCGTTCATTTTAAGAGTTACGTCGCCACCAAAAAGAGACATTACTAAAATGCCTAAAAAATTGAATAAGTAAATTATGTATTTAACCATAAAATTATATTTTACTTTTAAGTTACGAAAATACAATTTTTTTTTTGAAAACAAAAATTATTAACAATTGTTGATAACTTTTGTTGAAAACTATTTTTTTACTTATAGATATTGGTTTTTAGTACTATTTAACAGCTGTTAATTTACTAAATTTTTTTAGCTAAAACAATTCTAAAAGTTGTTCCAATATTTATTTCGGAGCGTTTTACGAATATTTTGCCTTTATGGTATTCTTCTACTATTCTTTTTGTTAGAGATAAACCTAAACCCCAACCTCGTTTTTTTGTTGTAAAGCCTGGGTTGAAAATTGTTTTAAAATTTTTTTTCGAAATTCCTTTTCCAGTGTCGGTAATATCAATATATACAAATTGGTTATTGTCTATAATTGTTACTGAAAGTTTTCCTTCGCTTCCCATTGCGTCTATGGCGTTTTTGCATAAATTTTCTAATACCCATTCAAAAAGTGGAGCGTTAATTTTAGCTATTATGTTGTTTTGTGAAAAATTTCTTGAAACTTGAATTTTTTTTGATATTCGTTTTTCAATGTAATCTAAAGCTAAGTTAGTGGTTTCAACAATATTGTTAGGGTTTAGAACTGGTTGAGAACCTATTTTTGAGAAGCGTTCAGTAATTAATTCAAGGCGTTTTACATCTTTTTCAATTTCTAGGGCAATTTCAGACGATTCTTTTTTTGTTTTTAATAGTTCAATCCACGCTAATAGCGACGATGTTGGTGTTCCTAATTGGTGTGCTGTTTCTTTAGATAAACCAACCCATACTTGGTTTTGTTCTGCTTTTCGCGATGAGCTAAATGCTATATAAGATACTAAAATAAACAAGAAAATAACTCCTATTTGGATAAATGGGTAATAAAATAGGTGTTTCAATAAAATGGAGTTTTCGTAATATACGTATTGATATACATCGGCGGTTATTTTGATTTTTATTGGTTTGTTTTCATTTTTCATAACATTTAGTTTGTTTATCATATAATTTTTTTCGTCAACTTTGGTCGAGTCTAAATTTCTATGAAAAAGTATTTTGTTTGTGCTATCTGTTACAATTACTGGCACCGTTTCGTTGTTTTCTATAACTTTAAATATAAATCCTACATTTTGGTTTAGGTCTGTAACGTCAGAAAGTTCTTTCATTCCTTCAGCCCAAAGTTCAACTTTTTTTCTTTCTTCTTTTGATAGCTTGTTTACTAACGTGGTTGTGTAAAGTATTGATATTAAGCCAATTGTTATGGCAGATAGTAGGAGTATGAATTTGAGTATTTTTTTGTTATTATAAATATTCAAAATAAAAGTGGTTTATTAAATGAAGTTGGTAAATGTATTAATTTTTTGTTTATTAGTATAACATTTTAGTGTTTTCCGAAAATATTTTGCTTATTTTATTCATAAGAATATATCGTCTGATTGGTTTAGTTATAAAATCGATGCAGCCAAGTTTAATGGCTTTTTCTTTTTCGCAAGACATTGCGTAAGCCGTTTGTGCAATAATTTTTTGTTTGTTATTATGTTCTAAAATTAAAGATGTGGCTGTAAATCCGTCCATTACAGGCATTTTTATGTCCATTAGTATTAGGTCGAATGTTGTATTTTTGCATAATTCTAAGGCTTCTTTTCCGTTTGTTGCGGAATAAATTGTGGCATTTGTTTCTAATAACATTTCTTTTAGTAGTTCTAAATTAAGTTCTTCATCGTCAACAATAAGTATTTTTTTGTTTTTCCAGTTTGTATCTAATTCTTTTTCCTTTATTATTTGATTTTTTACAGTTGGTTTTTCAATTGGTAATTTAAAACTAAAAGTAGAGCCTTTATTTTCTTCTGATGTTAGTTTAAACGTGCCATTCATAAGCTCAACAAGGTGTTTGGATATTGATAAACCTAGTCCTGTTCCTTGAATTAAGGTTTCGTTGCCTCTGTTAAAACGTTCAAATACAGATTGTTGCAATTTTTTGGGTATTCCTTGTCCAGTATCGCTCACAAAAAAATCAATAAAATTGTTATTGATGGTGTATCCGAATTCTACTTTTCCTTTAGTAGTAAATTTTTGTGCGTTTGTTAACAGGTTGCTAATTATTTGGTTAAGTCGGTTTTTATCGGTAAAAATTTCTATTTCTCTTATATTTTCATTTACATTTATTTTGAAAAGTATATTTGAGTTTTTAAAATTGCGTTTAAATAATTCGAAAAGTTCTGAAATTACCTCATAAGGGAAAAAAACATTTTTTGTTAGATTAATTTCTCCAGCCTCAATTTTTGTTATGTCTATTATATCGTCTATTAAATTTAATAGGGTTTTACCCGAATTGTCAATATAATTGTAGTATTTGTTGCGTTGTTCGTTAGTTATGTTGCTTTTAGATAGCATTTCGGAAAATCCAATTATTGAATTCATTGGAGTTCTTATTTCGTGGCTAATGTTTGCTAAAAAGGCTGTTTTTAATTTGTCGGAATCTTGTGCATTTTCTTTTTCAATTATGAGTTTTTTTTCTAAATTTATTTTCTGAATTGCAATTGCAGCTTGGTTTCCAAATGTTTCTACTAATTCTTTATCGAACATTGGAATTTCGTCTTTTAAGAACAAAGAAATACTTCCTAAAATTTCCTGATTGCTTGTTAAAAGTAATGAGTAGTGATGTTTTATTGAAAATTTTTGTCTTATAGTATTGTAAAAATATTCGGAAAATTCGCCAAAATTTTTGTCTATTTGGTAATCGTCTAAATTTACTAATCCTTTAATGTTTTTTTCAAATCTAAAGTTTCTAATATCTATTTTTTGTCCAATAAGTTTGTGAGGAAATGAATCTAATACTTCTTTTGCATTTGAAATAATACCATCTAAGCTTTCTACCACCACATTTGTGCCGTTGTACGATGCTGTTAAAATATAAGAATTTGGTACAATTTTTAGCAAACTTTTCCCAATATAGCTGTAAATATTGTCGGTTGTAGACATTTTTAAAAAAGCAGTTGCTGAATTAGATAGAAATTTTAAGTTGCTTTTTACCAAATTTTCTTTTTCTTGGTTTGCTACAACTTTACTGTAGTCGAAAATAGATAGTTGATAATATTTTTGCGAATAAAATTCAATTGTAGATATACCAATTTCAACTGGAATTTTACCAACGTAAAAAAGTTTGTTTTTTGTTGGTTTATTTTCTTTTATAATGTTGAAAAAAGAGTCGTTACTTGCTGTTGTGATTATATTATTTATGTTTAAATTAATAACTTCATTTAATTCTTTATTCATTAATTTTAGAGCTGTTAAATTAGCTTCAAAAATATTCCCTTTTTCGAAGTCAAATAATAATAGTGCCGATTGTGAGTTCTGAAATATTGTTTTATATTGTTGTTCAGAGCGGTCAAATTTTTGCTTTAATTCTTTAAATTGAGATAAATCGGTAAAAGTAACCCTGTAGCCAGATGTTTTGTTGTTTTTTGCTATTTTTGTTATAACAGTATAAACATCAATGTGTTGCTTCTCAAAAACTGATACTCTAAGTATATCTTTAAAGGTGTTATTATTGCTACTTAAGTATGCATCAATATCTTTTTTATGGATTTCATCTATAAATTTAAATATGTTTGCTTTGGGTTTTAAGTTTTTTTCTTTTATGTTTAAAAAGTTTAAACCATATTTTTCAATTTTTTGAATTTCTAAGTTTAAATCGGTTAAAATAGTTGTTTGCGATAAAAAATCGGTAAAATTGTGTTCAATTAGTTCGTTTTCTTGTGTGTTAGAATTTATTGATACATCAATAAAAATATATAAAATAGATGAAATTTTGCCATTATTATAAATAGCATTCGATGTTACAATAAAACTAAGAGGTTTATCATTTTTACTCAAAAAATTAACTGTAAATTTGTTTTGTGTGCTGTTTTTTTCAATATAATCGTTAATATTAAAATTGGCTAATTCACTAAAATTGTATTCAGTATTTTTTAAAAAAGTGTTGTTTGCAAAAATTACTTTGTCGAGAGTGCTGGTAATTAATATGCCAAAATGTTCGTTATCAGCAATTAAATTGAAATTTAGATTAAATTCATCAATTATATTTTGTTGAGAAATGGATTTGTTAATTAAATTTGTTGCCATAAAATTTGCATTTTAATCAAAAATATAAAAATAATTGACAATAATTTTGAAATAATAAAATATCAATGAAATTATTCTATCAATTGTTTTTACTTTTGAGGTGTAAATGGACAATAAAATAACAAAATACGTAGATTTAATACTGCCAGTACCTTTACCTAAACTATATACTTACTCAGTTCCGCAAGAATTTATTGATGATTTAGAAGTTGGATTAACAGTAATAGTTCAGTTTGGAAAAAAAAAGTTGTATTCGGCAATAATTAAAAATATTCATACTAATAAGCCAGAATATTTAACTAAAAATATTGTAGATATTGTAAACCCAAAGCTTAAAATAACCGAAAATCAATTAAAATTATGGGATTGGATTTCGGAATATTATATGGCTTTTATTGGCGATGTTTTTAATGCTGCATTGCCTTCGGGGCTAAAACTTGAAAGCGAAACCTTAATTTCTCTGTCTGAAAATATTTCCGATTTAGAGCTCTCTGATGATGAATTTGCAATTATAAATAAGTTGAAAAATTCGGAAAAACCACTTTTATTGACCGATATTACAGCTTTAGTATCTAATAATGTGATTAATACAGTAAATAAATTATTAGAAAAAAACATCATAAATATTAATGAAAAAATAGAGTCGAAATATACAATAAAAACAATAGAGCTAATTTATTTAAACGAAAAATACAATTCAGAAAAATTGTTAAATGAGCTTTTCGATTCTTTAAACAAAGCACCAAAACAATATGATTTAGTTGTTTCGTACATAACTTTATCGGGAATTTTAAAAAATGAAATTAACAAAATACCTAAATCGGAGTTGCTACTAAAATCAAAATCGAACAACGAAGTGCTTAAAAGTTTAATAAATAAAGGTGTTTTTATTTCTGAAAAAGTTAATATTGACCGTTTAATTTTTAATAATAAAAGCGAAAATGTAATAAATGAATTAAATAATTATCAACAAGAAGCATTTGATGAAATTAAACAACAGTTTAATGATAAAGAAGTTGTGCTATTGCACGGAATTACTGGTAGTGGAAAAACTGAAATTTATATTAAACTAATAGAAGAGCAACTAATAAATAATAAGCAGGTTTTATATTTGCTGCCAGAAATAGCAATAACTACACAAATTATAAACAGATTACGCAGAGCTTTTGGCGATATTGTTGGAGTTTATCATTCTAAATTTAATAATAATGAACGAGTTGAAATATATAGAAATACCGAAAATAAAAAATACAAAATTATTTTGGGTGTTAGGTCTTCTATATTTTTGCCATTCAATAATTTAGGTCTTGTTATTGTTGATGAGGAGCACGAAACAACGTATAAGCAATTTAACCCATCGCCACGATACAATGCACGCGATACGGCAATTGTTTTGGCAAGTTTTTATAAAGCAAAGGTTTTACTTGGAACTGCAACTCCTTCGTTAGAAAGTTATTATAATGTTAAATCGGACAAATATGGACTTGTAGAACTCGAAAATCGTTTTGGGAAATCAATATTACCAAAAATTACTTTGTACGATATTAAAGATGCACGAAAAAAAAATAAGATGAAATCGATTTTTTCGCCACTTTTAGTCGATAAAATTAAAAATGCTTTAGCAAATAATAAACAAGTAATTTTATTTCAAAATAGGAGGGGTTTTTCGCCATATTTGGAGTGTGCAGAATGTGGTTGGGTACCATATTGCGAAAATTGCGATGTTAGTCTTACTTATCATAAATATTCAAATAATGTTAGTTGTCATTATTGTGGATACTCAATAAATGCACTTAATAAATGTAAAAGTTGCGGTTCTACAAATATGATAACAAAAGGAATTGGAACAGAAAAGGTTGAAGATGAAATTTCGTTGCTATTTCCAAGTGCTAAAGTTGGGCGGTTAGATTTAGATTCGGTAAGTAAAAAAAATGCACACGAGGAAATTATAAATAAATTTCAACATAGGCAAATTGATATTTTAATAGGTACACAAATGATTTCTAAAGGTTTAGATTTTAATAATGTGTCGGTTGTTGGTGTTGTTGATGCCGATAATTTATTAAATTTTCCCGATTTCAGGGCTTTTGAAAAGGCATTTCAATTGCTTACTCAAGTTTCGGGAAGGGCAGGTAGGGGCGATGAACAAGGTGAGGTAATTATTCAAACATCGCAGCCAAGTCATAAAATTTTAAATTTTGTGGTAAACAATAATTATAGCAGTTTTTTTAATAGTGAAATTGTAGAAAGGTTTGAGTTTTCATATCCGCCTTATTATAAGCTAATTAAACTCACAATTAAGCATAAAAAGCAAGAAATTTTGAGCTTAGGGGCAGATGCTTTTGCTAATGAACTTGTTAAAAATATTAAAGGTATTGTTTTAGGACCGGAAGATGCTTTAATTGGGAGAGTTCAGAACTACTATATAAAAGAAATTTTAATAAAAATAGAAAAAGGAGAGGCTTTAAAGCACGCCAAAAATATTATTTATTATTGTATTGATAGTGTTAAATCGGATTTTAGATTTAAGTATTTAGATATAATTGCAGATGTTGATACAATGTAAAACTTAGCATAAACCCAAAATCAGCATTAGGAAATGCTGATTCGATTAAGATTTTGTAATTCAGAATTTTAAAAAATTCTTCAAACAAAATCTAAGTCGGGGTTACTCTCATAAAAGCAATAGGTCGATTTTATAAATCTTCTATTGCTTAATTCGGGAAAAAAAAGCGAAAAACTCATAATTAAATGAATTTTTCGCTTAAGGTACCCGAGGCCAGACTCGAACTGGCACGGACGCAATGTCCATTGGATTTTAAGTCCAACGTGTCTACCATTTCACCACTCGGGCATACCTGTAAAGAACTTTTTGAGCGAGAAACGGGACTCGAACCCGCGACCCCGACCTTGGCAAGGTCGTGCTCTACCAACTGAGCTATTCTCGCAATTGAGGTTGCAAATATACTTTTAATTTTTAAATCTACAAATAAGAATTACGTTTTTTTCTATATTTTTTAAATATTTTATAGACTTTATGGTTTGATAAGGATAAAAATTTATTCCACAAAAATATCATCATTAATAAATGAAATTACTTTTTGTTCTAATGCTTTGTTGTATAGGATTTTAATTGTTTCGGTTTAGTAAGTAATTATTTTTTATTAAGGATTAAATCTCTGTAAATGCTTATGAAATCAGCTTTACTTCTATATGTTTTAATCAAATTTTTAATAAGGTCAATATTTCCTTTGAAATCGGATTGTAAGATTTCTAAAATCTCGATGCATTCTTCTTTTTTGGTTGGAATTGAAATTGTTTGAGCTTTAATGTCTAATGTTTGATGTAAAAATTTGAACAATCGTAATTGTTCTAAACTATCGAAAGACAAGTCTTTTGATTTATTTCCTTGAACAAAATTTATGTGATAAATTCCAAAAATATTTTCGGAAAATAAATCTTTTGGATATTTTGCTGTCCAATTTTCAATTTTTATTTTTCGAGTTTCAACTCCATTCAATAGTTCATTATAATTAGAAATATCTCCAAAACGGTCGGTTATCAATTTAAATGTATCAGCATAATTTAAGTTTTGTTTTGATTTTGCGGTAGTTAATGACTCAGATTTAATTTTTCTATCATTTATATAATTTAATGCAACTTTATACAATTCATCAACATCTTCGTTTTTCAAGCCTAATACATTAAATAATATTGAATCTAACTTCTTTTTATCAGGCATCAAAATTTCTTTTGAAATAACTTCTTGTTCTCGTGATTTTATTGAATTGTAAATTTCATTAAGTTCTTTTTTATATGGCAAAAGTAAATTGGGATTAACAATAAGTGTATTTTCAACAATATTTACATCAACATCACTAACTTTTACTACCATTTGCCTTGCAAATAAATCGACAAAATATCTAAACAATTGGCTATTTAAAATAAGGAAAATTATATCGGAAAGTTCTTTATATTCTTCTTTTACAACAATTGCATAATTTACTTTATCGCAAAGTATTTGTGATTTTCTATTATCAATTAAACGGAATCTTTCGCCAATTTTTGATGGAAAAATAAAATCGCCAACAACTGCTGAATTTGATAAATTATACCAAGGTTTTCGAGCTAAACAAGTTGGTTTTTTATGTACGTCTTGAGCCTCTGCATCGTCAATATATTTTAAAATATTATTTTTAAATTTTATTAATTTGCTTTTTTGTTCGTCGCAAATAATTACTCCATTTTTCAAATTATTTAAATCAACATCAAGTTTATTTGCTTCTTTTTGCGATTTAAACAAATGTTTAATGTAGCGTTTTTCAATTAAATAATGTCTGTTTGTTAAATTTGAAAAATACCAACCATTTTTTTCGAAATTTATATGATTGTTTTCTTTTGAAAATCCAAAATACATTTTGAAATCTTCATCGGATAAATCTTTAATTTTATCGGTATCATCTTCTAAAAAAAAGAAATCGTTACTTCCTGATTTAATACCATATTTTACATCAATAAATTTTGAAGCTTTTATTAATTTTCCATTTCCTGTGATAAGAATTTTATTGAAAATTTCGGGAGCTCTCAAATATTTTGCTCCCCAATGTCCATTTTCATATTTTCCATCAACAATACTTTCTTCAAATAATTCTTTTTGATTTTTGCCAATTATTTGAAAATCATCAATTTTAGTAGATTTTGTTGCGGTTTCGATTTTTTTTACAAAATTTATTGAATTTTCAATTCTATTCGCATCATCGCTACGTCCAATTATTTTTTGATAACTTTCGTTTATTCTTACAAATTTGATTTTATTTTCATCTCTTTCGTTTTCGTTTGAACATTTTTCAATTATCAATATAATTGTATTGATGCTTGCAGTTGAAAAACTTCTTGTATTTTGATGTTCAATAATTGCAATAATTTTGAAATGTTGTAATAAAAATAGTTGCAAATCACGACCAAAACCAACATCAAGCCAAGAACTCGAAACAACATAACCGAGCCGTTTTCCTTCTTTTAAAAGTGATGCAGTGTGCATTAAATAATGAACGTATAAATCGCTTTGTTTGTTAATTTTATTAATTCCCCATTCGGTTTTTGTGTTTTTTAGCCAAGCTTCTTTATTTTCAATTAATTCTTGTCTAATATATGGCGGATTTCCAATACAGGCATCGAATTCGGGCATTTTAACTTCGGCTTCTCTATTTTGTAAATTTCTTACTTTTAAAAATTTATTTTCGTGTTTAAATTTTAACGAATAATATTTTTTCCCGTTAACGTTGCAAAAATCATCATTAATTATAATTGGGTAATTATCAATAGATTTCACGTTTAACAAACATAAATTCATTGTTGATAAAAACACAGGAAAAGTAGAAATTTCAACTCCCCAAATAAGTTCAAGAATTTGTTCGTGTGTTTTTTTAGGATTAAAAAATTGAATAAATTTATATGCTCTAACTAAAAAAGTTCCTGCTCCACAACCTGTATCAATAACAGTTTGAGTTTTAGCATTTATACAAAAAGCATTTACAATATCAACTTCATCAATGTTTGTAAAATGCTGTCCTCTATCGTGTTGCTCCTGATTATCAAGTAAAGTATTATAAATTGAACCAATAACATCAGCTTTTAATTCTTTAAAATTTAACTGATTTAATTCTTCAACTTGTTTTTTTAAAACAGGCAAAAATGCTTCTTCAAATATAATTTCGTCTAAAACTGTTTTTGTAAAAATACTTTCGTAATCCCATTCTAAAACTTTATCAAAATTATTTCTTAAAACTTTGTTTAATTGTTTTGTATCTAACGGAATTTCGAGCGGTTTTAATTCTAATTTTGGAACTTCTCGTTGAATGTAAGAGTAGAAAATTACTTTTAAATAAAGTAAATAATTAGATAATTGTGAAATTTTGTAAACATCTTCATAGTCAAAACTCAAATTTACATTGAAAATATCTTGACTTTTTAAATATTTCTTTAAGCGATTTTTATAATCTGAATTTTTCTTAATTTTCTCATATAAAGGAGCAACTGTAGCATTAGAAGCTTCAAGAATAAATGCCGATAATTTATTGACAAAAAACTTATCAATACTATCCCAATGAATTTCTTTTACTCCGTGAATTAAATTAGATAAATCTTTTAAAAACTCAATTAAAGTTGCTGTAATTTGATTTTCAAAAGTTGGTAATAAAATATCATCAATTCGTTTAATGCTTGAAATGTTGTAAATTTTCAGCTTTCTATCATATAACGAAGTTCCTTCTTCAAAAGTTTTAAAAATGGCTAATTGTCTTGGATTTCCCGTTACAAAATATGGATAACCATTCATCGAAGCTTTACTAAAAGCATCTTTAACTAAAATTTCGTCGGTTGCATCCCAACTTGTGTCTTTTAATTCAAACGATACGATTTTATTTTTTGCAATTTTAGAATATAGTTTTCCATCTGCAAATCGAGAATGTCCTTTTTGCCCAACTTGTTCTTCTTGGGTAATTTTATCAAAACTAATTTCAGAATTTTTATCTAATATTTTATTAATAATTCTGTATAATTCGCCTTGAAAAACTCGTTCGTTTGCATTTTTTTTAACCATATTACTCTGTATTTTAATCAAAAATATAATAATTTTAATGAAAAATATAATATTATTATTCTATTTTTATTTTTAGTTAATTAATTGGGCTTATTCCACAAAAATATCATCATTAATAAATGAAATTACTTTTTGTTCTAATGCTTTGTTGTATAGGGTTTTAATTGCGTTCTTTCCTTTTTCTCCTAAGTCTATTGTAAAATTGTTTACATATAAATTAATGTGTTTGTACATAACTTCTTCGTTCATTTCTTGTGCATATTGTTTAATATACTTGTACGACGATTTAGGGTTTGCAAAAGCATATTCAATGCTTTTTCTAAGAATTTTATTAAATTTAACTTGAATTTCGTGAGGTATAGCTCTGTTTATAACAATACCGCCAAGTGGAATTGCTTGTTTTGTTTCTGTTTCCCAAAATTCGCCAAGATCTATAATTTTTTTTAAGCCTTTGTTTTGGTATGTAAAGCGGTTTTCGTGAATTATTAAACCGGCATCGACTTCGCTATCGAGAACTGCTGTTTCGATATCGGAAAAAAGGTAAGGTTTTTTGTTTTTCGCATTTGGATAAGCTATTGATAATAAAAGGTTTGCTGTTGTATTTATTCCCGGAATTGCTATTGAAAGTTGGCTTATTTCGTTGGGATATATTTTGCGTTTACTTATTAGAAGTGGTCCGTTTCCGTAGCCAAGTGCACTGCCCGAATTGAGTAATTTGTAGTTGTTTTGAGCGTATAAATATGCGTGGTAACTTAGTTTTGTAATGTCTATTTTGTTTGATATTGCGAGCTTGTTAAGTTCTTCAACATCGGCTAATTGAATGTCGAATTTTAGATTTTCCGTGTCAATTTTATGGTTTACAATTGCATCGAAAATAAATGTATCGTTTGGGCAAGTTGAAAAAGCCAAACTTAGTTTATTACTTTGTTTCATCGTTCTAATTTTAGAATGGTAAATTATTTTTATCGAAAAACCTAAGTAAAATTATTTCTAAAGTTATGAAAATTATTGCCGATATTAGAAAATAGTACCACAGTTGTTTTCCTTTACTACTTGTTTCTATTTCTTGTGTTAAATGGTCGCTGTTTTGGGCAAAAATTGTCCACGTTTTAAGGTTGTTATCGTCAATAATTTTTTGTAAATCGGGTAAATTTTTGAAGTTTAAGTTGCTTTCGTATCTGTTGTAATTTATAGATAATGAGTTTATTATGTTATTGTCGCTTGTAATTTGGTAGTTGTTAGCTTCTGTAATTACGTTTGGTATTTCAATTGTTGAAATGTTTTGTACTTTGTTTATTTCAGGAATAAATTCTAGATTCTTGTTTTTAATTGTAATGTTTTGTGGTAGGTTGTAATTTAAAACTAAGTTTTTTTCGCTAAAATTATAATACAATTGATTGTTCTTTAGGCTGTTAAAAGCTATGTTGTAGAATAATGGCAACATTATTGGTGATTTTACGAACGAAATATTTTCGCTTGTTGATGCATTGAAATTGAATATATACATATATCCTTTTTCGTATTTGCGTAATATTGCTATGTCGTTGTTTTCAAGTTTTAATAATACGTCCGATGAGGTGTAATTGCCTATTTTGTAGTGGTTTGATATTTGAGATAAATTAGTTTTGTTGTTGTTTTTTAAGAAAATATTTTCAAAAATATTAGATTTTAAATTAATTTCTGTTATTTTTTTTGTTGTGCTATCGGTAGTTAAAAATTCTATTGCAAAGTTTTTTAGAAATGTGTTGTAAATGTCAATATATTGGGGTTTAACTTCGGGTATTAGCACTAAATTTCCTCCGTTTTTATAAAATTTTATTAACTGATTTGTTAGTCCAGATGTAAAATCTATTATGTTGTCTAAAATAATTAAATCGTAATCGTTTAATTTAGAGTACGATACGTTTTTTGAGTTTTGTTTGTCAACAATAAAATAAGGTTCTGTGCTGTAAAGTTTTTCTAAATAATTGGTTTTGTTGTCTGATATTAATAAAATATTTATATTTTTATTTATTAAGTAGCTGAAATATAATGAATTATCGAAGCTAATAGGGTAGTCGTCAATTTCAATTTTAGCATTGTAAATTCCTGTTAGTGTGTTTTTATAGTTTAGTTCAATTGTTTTTGTTTCTAATGGCTCAATATTAAAGCTTTGAATGGCACGCAAACTGTCGTTAATAAATAGTTTTAGGGGTATTTCTGTGTTTTGTTCGGTTGAGTAAGATTTAATTTTAACGAATAATTTTTCTTCGGAGTTTATTTTTCTAAAAGGTGTTTCGAACCAGCACGAGTCTATACTTAGGTTGTTTTTTGCACTTACTTCTATAGGAATTAGTGAAACGTTTGAAATTGAGTCGTTTTTAATTGAGTTTTGTATGAAATTATTTTGAAAGTCGGAAATTATAAATAATCTGTTGTTTTTTGGGTTTGTTGCAAAATCTTTATTTAGGTCAATAAGTTTATCAATATTAATATTTTGGGGGCTTATATTTATTTCAGATATTGAGTTTAATAGTTGGTCGTAATCTACAAAGCGGTTATTGCTTGGTAACAAATCGTTTGTAAGTAGTAAAAATTTTGTGCTTTTGCTAAATGCCGAAGCAATTTTTTGTGCTTTGTTTTTTGCAATGTCGAGTATTTTACCATTTGTGTTTTCGTTTGCCGAACTAAAAGAGTTGTCAATGTAAATTGAAACAGTGTAATTGTTTTCAATTTTCTGATTTTTGTTTTTTGGAATGTATGGTTGTGCAAAAACTAAAACTAAAGATATTATAAATAAAATTCGAGATATAAGTACCAGTAAATGTTTTAGTTGCGATGTAGATTTGCTTCGGTTTTTTGCACTTTCTAAAAATGAAATGTTGCTAAAATAAATTGTTTTGTAACGTTTAAAATTGAACAGGTGTATAATTATAGGTACGGCTATTAGCGATAAAGCGTATAAATATAGGGGGTTCTTGAATAATATTTCCATTTATAAATTTATTCGCCAATTATTTTAACAAGAACACGTTTTTTGCGTTTTCCGTCGAATTCGCCATAAAATATTTGTTCCCAAGGTCCAAAATCTAAAGTTCCGTTTGTAATTGCTACAACAACTTCTCGCCCCATAATTGTGCGTTTAATGTGTGCATCGGCGTTGTCTTCGTAAGTATTGTGTTTGTATTGAGAATGAGGAAGTTCGGGGGCTAATTTTTCTAACCATTTTTCAAAATCTTGGTGCAGACCATTTTCGTCGTCGTTAATAAAAACGCTTGCTGTTATGTGCATTGCATTTACTAAGCACAAGCCTTCTTTAATATTGCTTTCTTTAATACAATCAACAACGTAAGGGGTTATGTTTATAAATTCTCTTCTCGATTTTACATCGAACCAAAGTTCTTTTCTAAATGATTTCATCTGTTTGTAATGTAAAAAAAGGTTCTATAATTTTTCATAGAACCTTTCTTTATTGTTTTAAAGTTTTAAATCGTTAATTATATTTGTTATTTTTTGAGATAATTCATTGTTTTTTTCTTCAAATTCGTTAATAGAATTTAGTTCAGTTTTAACACTGAAATAGAATTTAATTTTTGGTTCGGTACCCGATGGGCGAACAGAAATTTTGCTTCCGTCTTCGGTGTAAAATTGTAAAACGTTCGATTTGGCTATGTTTATTGTTGAAATTTTGCCATTTGTTAAGTCTTTTTCTTCAGAAATTTTGTAGTCTTGAATTTTTACAACTTTAGAATTATTAATGGTTTTTGGAGGGTTGTTTCTGAAATTTATCATCATATTTTCAATTTCTTCGGCACCTTTCATTCCTTTTCTAACAACGTTTACTAAGCTTTCTTTGTAGAATCCGTATTTTTGATAAATATTTATAAGTTCCTGATAAACAGTTCGTCCGTTTTCTTTTGCTACCGCAGTCATTTCGGCAATTATTGAGCAAGAGCTTACGGCATCTTTATCTCTAACAAATTCGCCTAATAAATACCCGTAGCTTTCTTCTCCACCACCAATATATGTTTTTTTGCCTTCTAATTCTCTAATTACTATGGCTATATTTTTAAATCCTGTAAGTGTATCGAAATATTCAATATTGTTTTTTGTTGCAATGTCTGAAATAAGTTCTGATGTTACAATTGTTTTAACAATATATTCGTTTCCTTTAATTTTGTTGTTTTTAATCCAGTTTTCTAATAAATAATTTATAATAAGAGCACCAGTTTGGTTACCGTTTAAAAGTTCGTATTCTCCTTTTAGGTTTTTAACTGCAATTGCAACTCTATCGGCATCGGGGTCTGATGCCATAACTAATTCGGCATTAGTTTCTTTTGCTTTTGCAATAGCCATTGTAAGAGCTTCAGCTTCTTCTGGATTTGGATAAATTACAGTTGGAAAATTGCCATCTAAAACATTTTGTTCGGGAACGTCAATAATATTGGTAAAACCATAGTTTTTTAAACTTTGAGGGATTAGCATTTTACCGGTTCCGTGAATTGGTGTGTAAATTATTTTTATATCGTGATGTTTTTTAATAATATCGGCATTTAGCGATAAATTTTTAACCTCTTGTAAAAAAGCTTTATCTATCTCATTGCCAATAATTTCAATATTTTCTTTTATTCCTGTAAATTTAACATCGTCAACAGTTAGTTTTTCAACTTCGGTAATAACATTTTCGTCGTGAGGAGGTACAAGTTGGCTACCATCGTTCCAGTATGCTTTAAATCCGTTGTATTCTTTTGGGTTGTGCGATGCAGTAATTACAATTCCTGTTTGGCAACCGTAGTAACGAATTGCGTAAGAAAGTTCTGGTGTTGGACGTAAATCCTCGAACAGATAAACTTTAAATCCATTTGCCGAAAAAATATTTGCGACTGTTTGTGCAAATAATTTACTGTTATTTCTGCAATCGTAAGCAATTGCTACTTTTAATTTTTCTTTAGGAAATTGGGTAATTGTGTAATTTGCAAGTCCTTGAGCTGCCATTCCTACTGTGTAAATATTCATTCGGTTTGAGCCGTATCCCATTATGCCACGCAGTCCGCCGGTTCCAAATTCGAGGTCTTTGTAAAAAGCGTCAATTAAACCATTTTTGTCGTTTTCTAACAAATGTTTCACTTCTTTTTTCGACTCTTCGCTGTAATTTCCTTCAAGCCATTTTTGTGCTTTTTCTTTTACTTTGTTATAGATATTGTCCATTTTATAGTAGTTTTTAAATTGTAAAATTATAAAAATAAGATATAATAATGTGTTTTTTTATTTAAAAATCATTGTGTTATTTTCAGAAAAAGCATCGGGTGTTGTTTCCGAATCTAATCTAATTTCTTTTATTTTGTCGTTTAGTAGTTTTATTTTAAATGTTTTAGCTGTTTTCCAAACCGAAGAACTGTAATTATATTTTTTTTCGTCGTTGTTTGTGTATTTTACAGTCAGTTTTATTGAAACAGGAAATCCAGAATAGTTTTCGATGTTTATAAATGTTTCGTTATCAATAGTTTCTAATTTACCTAATGATAAATCGGCTGCTCCCATTAAAAAGAACCAAGGTTTCCAAAACCAAGCTAAATCTTCGCCTGCAATTTCGTTGAAGGTGTAAAAAAAATCGTATGGAATAGGGTGTTTGCCGTTCCAACGTTGGGCAAAAAGTTGCAATCCGGCAACAAATTTTTCTTTGCCAAGTAGTTTGTATAATTCGTAAAATGCAACAGATGAGCGTGTGTACGATTGAAAACGGTATGCATATTTTGAAATATTATCTGATGGTATCATTAAAGGAACATCAATAAAAGAGTTTGCCGATTTGTTGTAGCCTTCTAAAGTGTTTTTAAAAAATACGTAATTTGTGTCGTTTGTAAATTTTTCTACAAAAAGTTGTGGGAAAAAAGTGATTAAACCTTCGTCCATCCAAGCATATTTTTGCTCGTTAAGTCCTGTGTAGAATGGAAAATAGGAGTGTCCCATTTCGTGGGCGGTTAAATATAGTGTTTCGTTTAGCGATGTGTTGTCGCCATTGTTTACCATTCCGGGAAATTCCATTCCGCCACCTCCGTTAAATGCTGTAAATTGTGGGTATGGGTAAGCAATTGCGGGTATTTCGTTTGAGAAAAATTTAATTGCATTTTTTGATATTTCGGCAACTTGTTTAAAGTCTGTAGAGTTTTCTTTGTATGCTGTGTTTATTGAAATTCGTTTATTGTTAATTAGTACGCTTGTTGCGTCCCACAAATAGTTTTTGCTTATTGCAAAAGCAAAATCGGGTGTGTTTTCCGAGTTAAATTTCCATGTATTTGGTGCTTTTGTTTTAAAAATGTTGTTTTTGGCGTAATCTTCTGTTGTTATAATGTGTATAATTTCGTCGCTTTCTTTGGCTTTGTTTATTTTTGTAATATACTCGTCTTTAAATATTTTGTCGGCGTTTTGAAGTATTCCTGTCGACCAAGCTATATATTTTTCTGGTAACGAAATTTCCACATCGTAATTTCCAAAATCGTTGTAAAATTCTTGTGAACCTGTGTGTCCGTGGTTATTCCACCAAACAATATCGTCGTAAACGGCAATTTTAGGAAACCAATAAGAAATAAAAAAGTTTTTGTCGCCATATTCTCCACCTCTTACAGTTGTTTTTCCTTGATAAATAAAATTCCATTCAATTGTAATTGAGTTTGTTGAGTTTGGTAGTAATTTGTTTTTTGGTTTTATTACTAACATTGATGAGTTATTTCCTGTTTTATTTAGGTCTATTTCATTGTTGTTTACAATTATTTTGGTTATGTTAACGCCTTCTGTAATATCTGTTTTTCCTACGTCCCAGTCACGAGTATTTCCTTTTTTGAAAAAATCCATATATAAATTAAAATATAGTAAATCAAGACTATCGGTGCTGTTGTTGCTGTAAGTAATAGTTTCTTCGCCTATTATTTCGCGTGTTTCTGGATTAAAACTCGCTTTTATTTTGTAGTCGGGTTTATTTATAAAGTAATTTTTTCCGGGTTCGCCTGTTTGTGTTCTTGTGTCGTTTTTGTAAGCGTTTTGAACTTCTTTTGGAGTGTATAAATATTTTGTTTTTTGCGAAAAACTATTTGATAATGAAATTGTTATCAGTATAAGATGTAAATATATTATTTTCATTTTTTATGGTTTTATTTTTTGTACAATTTACAATTTTTTTGAATAATTATAAATAAAAAAACCTTTCATTTCTGAAAGGTTTTTTCTGGTGATCGAGCTGGGATTCGAACCCAGGACCCTTTGATTAAAAGCCAAATGCTCTACCGGCTGAGCTACTCGATCTGCCCTGTGCTTTTTTATAAAAGCGTTGCAAAAGTATAGTTAAATTTTAAATTACCAAACTTTTATTTTAGTTTTTTATTTTTTTTTACAGTAGCATTTCTTAATTGGTTAATTAACAATTAATTAACAATTAATTTCAGAAATATTTATTTCTATAATATTAAAATTATATTTTTATAAAATGATTTTAGTTACAGGAGGTACAGGTTTAGTTGGGTCGAATTTATTGATTGAACTTAGCAAAACACATAGCAATATTGTTGCAATTAAAAGGGTTAGCAGTAACTTAAAATATGTGTCAGATTTATTTAAATTAAATAATTTATCGATAAATTTTAAAAACATTAAATGGTTTGATGTTGATTTAACCGATTTTTTTTCTCTTAAAGAGTTGTTTGATGCTAATAATTTTAAGTATGTATATCATTGTGCAGCAGAAATATCATACAGAAAAAAAGATAATTTGCTACTGTATGAAAATAATGTAACAAGTACAAAATATTTGGTAGATTTAGCTGTTTGCAGTAAAGTACAAAAGTTTTGTTACGTTAGCTCAATTGCCACATTAGGAACAAATAAAGATGGCGAAATTACCGAGCAAACAGAATTTAATTTTGATAAAAAAACATCAGGCTACTCTACAAGTAAATATTATGCCGAACTTGAGGTTTGGCGTGGAATTGCAGAAGGGTTAAATGCAATAATTATAAACCCATCGGTAATAATTGGTGCCGGTAATTGGAAAACAGGTAGCTCTTCTATGTTTGGAATAATTAAACGGGGCTTAAAATTCTACACAAAAGGAGTTACGGGCTTTGTTGATGTAAGAGATGTAGTGTCTATAATGATTAAACTTGCTAATTCCGAGCTTCGTTCGCAAAGATATATTGTTAGTTCTGAAAACATTAACTATAAAAACTTTTTTTGTTTGGTAGCAAAATATTTACAAGTGAAATGCCCTTCAATTTATGCAACCAAATTTTTAACTTCTTTGGCTTGGAGGTTAGAGTTTGTTAAAAGCATTTTGTTAAATAAACAACCTGTAATTACTTATTATTCTGCACAAACATCGCATAAAAAATTAGAATATTCTAACGAAAAAATAATAAATGCTTTAAATTATAATTTTATTAAAATTGAAGAAAGTGTACAATTTTATGCTAAATTATATCAAATTGAAAATATGTAATAATTTTAGCATAATTTAAAAAGAATGACACGCATAAAATTATGGTATTAACTTAATAATTAATAAAATGAGAAATAATGAACGAATAATTTATGGAATTTTAATTACAATTTTGGTATTTGCAATAACTACATTTTTAGGAAGTAAAATACACTTAAATCTTGAATTTTTTTCTTCATCTTTTGTAACACATTCCTTTATGTTGGGGCTTTCAATTGTTTTTATTTATAGTCTGAGAAAATATGTGAATTATAAGATTGCAGTACCACAATTCAAAAAAGTATTGAAACCAATATTGTTTGGATTTTTAGCAACAGTATTTATTAATATAACCATTACAGTTCTAACAAAAATTTTAGGAGGCAAAGTTGAAGCACACGCTCTATTGACTAAAATGAACCCTTTGCAGGTTTTTGTTTTCGTATTTATTTATGCAAGTATAGCAGAAGAAATTTTATTTCGTGGTTTTCTTATGAATATTCTAAAACCATTACAATCAAAAGGAATAAAGATATTTAAACGAAATTTAAGTATTCCAGTAATAATTAGTGCAGTTATTTTTGGATTAGCTCATTTAATTCTTATATCAACAGGAGCGGGTGAATTTTTCTTATTTAGAATAGTAATATTTACGACAATTCTTGGATTGATAGCAGGATACTATCAAGAAAAATTTGAAAATAATGCTTATGCAATTATTGTTCATATGTCAGGAAATTTGATGGGTGTAATTGGAGCTTTATTAATGAATTTAAATTCGTAAATAATGATTTTCTGAAAAATAAACTAAGTTTCTAAATGGAAAAAGCCCTAAAAATTTATTTTTTAGGGCTTTTTTTGTAAAAAACATGTATTAATTATTAAACTTATAAATTAAACCTACCGCAATAGCTTCTTTAAATTGAGTTTTAGGACCATAAGTTGGCAATCCATTAGCATCATTTTTGCCAACAATATTAACATCGTCGTCGTAAACTAATTGAGTTTTTATAGATGCATTTATAAATTTATTAACCTTCATAAGTATTTCAACTTTCCAGTCAATATCAATGTTTTGTGGGTTTTTCAAATAGTTTGAATATAAATCAACAGAAGTTAAAAGGTTTACATTTTTTGCAATATCTTTTTTGTAAACAAGCTTTAAATAAGCACCCATTTCAAGTCTTGTTGTTTTGTAATTTATAATATTGCCATTAGCCTCAATTTCGTACTTTTGAACGCCAAAAGCACCTGATTTAGCTAAAGTAGTATCGTTTACAATTGTATATTTTATTGTAACTAGAGATAAATATAGTGATAAATCGCCATTTGGCTTGTAATCCATACCTAAACCGCCCAATATGTATGCAGGAGACATAAAATCTGAAATGTAAACTGTATCGTTTTTGGCGTAATCGTAACCTTTAGAAAACTGAGTTTTAAAACTACTTAAAACCGTATAATACCAATGTTCCGATGCTTTTATCCCTAATTTTGAACCAAATTCTAATAAATCGTCCGATTTTTTTAGTATTCCAGTACCTTGTTGTAAAAGTCCGTATTCAAGATTTAAATAATTATCCCAAGCCAAATTGTTTTTTTTATATTTTGCAAATAAATGCAAAAAAGAAACTCCAGAAATAGAGTTTTCACCACCTTGCGACCAATTTGTAAAACCAACTTGCGATGAGTTTAATCCTACATCGCCACCTAAACTCCAGTTTTTAGTAGAATCGGTTTGAGAAATTACTGCCAAATAAGACAATGCAAGGCTAATAGTTAAAATTGTTTTATTCATACTTAATGATTTAATTTTCGCAAAAATATGAAAAAAATACCACCTACTAAATTTTTACATAAAAACTGAAATATAGCTTTAATTTATTTAATTTTGGGGCAAATTTATAAATAATACATATTATGTTTTCTGGAATAGTAGAAGAAACAGCAAAGGTTGTAAAATTGGTAAAATCGCAAGAAAATTTGCATATTACAATGACTTGTTCTTTTGTAAAAGAATTAAAAATAGATCAAAGTATTTCTCATAATGGAGTTTGTTTAACTGTTGTAGATGTAGATGTTGCAAATAATAATTACACTGTAACAGCAATAAAAGAAACTCTCGACAAATCAAATCTTGGGTTGTTTGAAGTAGGGAATGAAATTAATATTGAACGCAGTATGAAACCTGATGCTTTTTTAGATGGTCATATTGTTCAAGGACACGTTGACCAAACGGCAACTTGCACTAAAATAGAAGAAGCCGATGGAAGTTGGTATTTTACATTTAAATACGATGTGTTAAAAGGAAATATTACAGTAGAAAAAGGCTCCGTTTCTGTTAATGGGGTTAGCTTAACCGTTGTAAATTCTAAAGATGACTCATTTCAAGTGGCAATAATTCCGTACACATACCAAATAACTAATTTTCACACATTTAAAGTAGGAACGGTAGTAAATTTAGAATTCGATATTTTAGGAAAATACATTCAAAAAATATTAGAAAATCAACTTAAAAATATGGATTTAAGCAAATTCTTAAATAAATAATGAATAACATACAAAAATACATAGAACAGGTAAATTTAGCTTGGGAAAACCATGAATTATTAAATAATACGCAAGTTAAAGAGGCTATTTTTAGTGTAATTGAACTTCTCGACAAAGGAAAAATTAGAGTTAGCGAACCCACTGAAAATGGTTGGATTGTAAATGAATGGATAAAAAAAGCCGTAGTTTTGTATTTCCCTTTAAATAAAATGGAAATTACAGAGGCAGGTACAATGCAATTTTTCGATAAAATTCCATTAAAACGCAATTACGATACACTTGGTGTTAGAGTTGTGCCACATGCTGTTGCTCGTTATGGTGCATATTTAGCAAATGGCGTTGTTCTTATGCCATCTTACGTAAATATTGGGGCTTACGTCGATTCTGGAACAATGGTCGATACTTGGGCTACTGTTGGGTCGTGTGCACAAATTGGAAAAAATGTTCATTTAAGTGGAGGTGTCGGTATTGGTGGGGTTTTAGAGCCTTTACAAGCATCGCCAGTTATTATAGAAGATGGCTGTTTTATAGGCTCTAGAAGTATTGTTGTTGAAGGTGTTCATGTAAAAAAAGAAGCTGTTTTGGGGGCAAATGTTGTTATTACAAAATCTACTAAAATAATTGACGTGTCGGGAAGCGAACCAATTGAGTATGTTGGATATGTACCCGAACGTTCGGTGGTTATACCGGGTAGCTACACAAAAAAATTTCCTGCTGGTAGTTTTAATGTTTCTTGTGCACTTATTATTGGTAAAAGAAAAGCATCTACCGATTTAAAAACATCGTTAAACGATGCTTTGCGTGAGCATAATGTTGCAGTTTAGTTTTTTAATTATACCATTTCTAAAATAATTTTTTTGTAATTTAGAAATGGTATAATTTCATATTTGGAGTTATTTGTTTTTTGTCGAAACCTCTTTAACACAGTCAATAACAGTACCATCAACCCATTTAATAGCTGCTACAATTTTATCGCCATAAGTTGGTTTTTCTGGTATTCCACAAATTTCTTCTGCTTCTTCTTTTAGTTGTTGAATTGTTTTTATTGGTAATCCTGAGTTTTTTGTAGCTTCAATTAAATCTTTTCTTAGCGGATTTATAGCTATACCTCTTTCAGTTACAATAACATCTATAAGTTCGCCCGGACCGCAAATTGTTGTAACTTGGTCCATTATCACAGGAATTCTATCTCTAAATAAAGGAATTGGAAGAATTACGGTTTTTGAAAATAAACAATTTTGCCAACCGCCAATTCCGTGCAATAAATACCCATCGGAATGAGTAACAACGTTTGCATTAAAATTCACATCAACTTCAGTTGCTCCAAGTATTACAATATCTACAATTCCAGCAAAATTACCTTTGCTGTGATAGTTATAGCTTGTAAATGGGCTTGTCCAAGTATGACGAGGGTTTTCTGCCATAGAGCGAACTCCATCTAAATCAAATGTTTGTCCGTCTAAAATGTAATCTATTTGACCCTCTTCTAACATACGAACTAAGTATTTATTTGAACCTCCGCGCGCAAAACGAGCTTTTATGTTTTTGTCTTTCATTATTTTAGAAAAATAATCGCTAACGGCTAAAGATGTTCCTCCGGCTCCAGTTTGAAACGAAAAACCTTCTTTTATTAATCCGGCTTTGTCGCAGAATTTTGCTGTCATTTCGGCTAAAAGTAATCTGTCGGGGCTTTTTGTAATTTCAGTTGTTCCCGAAACTATTTTCGACGAGTCGCCTACTTTGTCAATTTTTACTGTGTAATCGACGTTGTTGCCTTGTATTTGCCAAGGAACACAGGGAAAAGTAACCATATTATCGGTAATAACAATTACTTTGTCGGCATATTCCGAATCGGCAAGAGCAAAACCTAAAAGTCCGCTGGCACTATTGCCATAAAGCCCATTTGCATTGCCAAAAGGGTCGGCTGTTCCTGCTCCAATTATTGCAATGTCTATTTTTACTTCTCCGTCTTGAACTGCCTGATAGCGACCGCCATGCGAGCGTAAAACAGCCATTTTTTTCATATTTCCTTCTGATGTATATTTCCCTAAAGCTCCGTTCATTGAGCCTTCTATATGCGAAATTGTTCCATCTTCAAGGTATTGAATTAAGTGTTCGTGGCATGGAAATGATGCCGATGGAAACCATCGTAAGTTTTTAACCCCAAGTTCTTTTGCTATATCAAAAACTTGATTCATTATTAAATCGCCGTTTCTAAAATGATGATGCGAAGATATTGTCATTCCGTCTTTTAAGCCGCATTTAATAAGGGCTTCTTTAATTGTTGCAACTTGCTTGTTGCCGTCGAGCGGATAATTGCTATTTGAAGGTATTTTTGTTGAATATTTTCTACCTTCGGGCTGGTATTTTCCAATTCCCATATAAGGAATGGCTTTTTCTCCGTTTATTTCTGTTGGTACTAATCGACCTACTGCGTTTTTTACTAGTTCCATTTTCTATTTTTCTAATATGTGAAGATACTCTTCTGTTTTATTTCCAATATGATTTCTGTTTGCTTCTTTGTCGGCTCTAAATTTTTGATAATTTGTCGATTTTAAATTGTATTTGCCGTATTTAGTCATTGTTTTTT
>DYMG01000054.1 GCA_020721655.1 Paludibacter propionicigenes
GTTGATGGTAATGAACACGAGTATTCCGGTAATGTTAATTTGATTAGGTAAAATAAATATTAACACAAAAAAAAGGTTGAATTAATTCAACCTTTTTTTGTTTTTATAAACTAATACCGAAAGCATTCCGAACTTTGTTCGGAAGTCCAATAGAAATTGGACTAAACAGCTATTGCATCGGCATTATACAATTCATATATTAGACGATATGTTGTTTGTATTTTGTATAACCTCTTTTCCTTTTAAAAAAACTTTATCAATTAAGTTGCTACCATAAGCATAAGCCATAAATTGATATGTAGGAATTTCTTTAGTAATAAAAAAATTAGCAATTTTGCCTTTTGCAATACTTCCATGTGTTTCACTTAAACCCATTGCATAGGCTGTATTTATAGTTACTGCATTTATTACTTCTTCCGGAAGCATTTTTAACTTAATAATTCCAAAAGACATTATTAATTTCATATTTCCAGATGGAGACGAACCAGGATTAAAATCTGAAGCCAAAGCAATTGGTAGTCCGGCATTTATCATTTTTCTTACTGGAGTATCAATCATTCCTAAGAAAAAAGCAGCACCGGGTAATATTGTAGGCATTGTTTCCGAATTTAGTAGTTCTTTTATTTCGTCATCGCCAGTATATTCGAGATGATCTACAGAAATTGCATTATATTTTACGCCAATTTGAACTCCACCAGAATAATCTAATTCGTTTGCATGTATTTTAGCCCGTAAACCATATTTCATTCCAGCCATTAAAATTCTGTCGGTATCTTGAGGGGTAAAAAAACCTTTATCGCAAAAAACATCGATATAATCGGCTAAATCTTCGGCTGCAACTTGTGGTAACATTTCGTTTATAACCAAATCTACAAACTCTGTTTGATTGGTTTTATATTCTAATGGAATTGAATGAGCACCCAAAAATGTTGATTTTATTTCGATATCGGTAGTTTCTTTGAGCCTTTTTATTACTCTAAGCATTTTCAATTCATTTTCGGTATTAAGTCCGTAGCCACTTTTAATTTCCACAGCTCCAGTTCCAAGCATAATTATTTCGTTAATCCGCTCTAAAGATTGTTTATACAACTCATCTTCAGATGTGTTAGCTAAAAGTTTTGCTGAATTTAGTATTCCGCCACCTCGCTTAGCAATTTCTTCGTAAGAAAGCCCTTTTATTTTATCGATGTATTCTATTTCGCGACTTCCGGCATATACCAAATGTGTGTGGGAATCGCAAAATGAAGGAAAAACCAGTTTTCCCGATGCGTCGTATTCTTTATCAAATTTAATTTTTGGCAAATTTTTCATTTCTCCAAAATCGAAAATTTTATCGTTTTCGATTATTAAGTATGCATTTTCGATGTTATCAATTTTTGCCATATCGGCACCGGCAACCCATTTTTTTGGATTTTGTTCGGTTTGCACCAAAAGTTTTATATTTTTAATTAGTGTTTTCATTACTTATTTATCCTCCCAAATTATTTTTTTTCCAAACCCTAAACGATTATCGGTAAATTTAATAAAATTTAATTTCACTCCCCAAAGTTTTGTTTTCATTACTATGGCATAGGGAAATTTATTTAAATATAATTTGTTCGATTGTTTTAGAATTTCGTCTTTTAATTCAATAATTTCACCAACAAATTGTACACCTTGTATTTTCCCTATTTGCTTGGTTTCTAAAACTATGCTCCCTGAAACATTTTTGTTTTCTATTGCATATTTTATGTGTTTTGTTTCTAAATCTGATGTAAATATTAGCATATTTTCATTATCAGCAAAAGCGTAAAAACAATTTGCACAATAAGATGCTTCGGCATTTGAAACTGCTAAAGTAAGTACATGATGTTCGTTTATAAATTCTATTATTGTTTTATCAATCATATTTTTAATATACACATTGATTGAAATGTTATTTTGAGTTTATGAGTATTTTTCTGAAAGCAATTATAAATTGTTCTCCTGGGGGTGGTGCCGAAGGTAAAATTATTTTTCCGTAAGTATCTAAAAGAATGTATTTTGGAATAGCCTCAACGTCTAATATTTTTAAAATATTTTTATTTAATCCATAATGTAAAAAAGTCCATTCGTAGTTTTTTGCTTTTACAAAGTTCTTCATTGTTTCAAAATCTTCGTTAACAACTATTGTTACAAATTGTATTTGGCGTTCATATTTTTCTACATACTTGCTAATTTGAATCATATCTCTTTGACAAGGAACACAACCTGTCATTGTTACATTTATTAGCACATATTTATCTTTGAACGATGATAGCTTTGTTTGTACACTATCTTGATTTAGCAATATAATTTCGGGCAATTCTTTGCCATAAATAAGTGCTTTTTTATTGAATTTATCGGTAATATTTTTTGCAATTTGGTTTTGTGCTGGTATTTTAAGTTGTAAAATTAAGGAGTCGGTAAGTTGGTTAAGTTGTGGTTTTGGGTAATTTGGTAAGTTTGGATAATTGAATGAATAAGCGTCGTGCAAGCCTTTTAATATTATTAAGTTGTTTAATGTGTCGTTATTAAAGGCTATTTCTTTTTCCATTGTATTTTTAATTGCTGCTGGACTTTTTGATATTACAATGTTTGAATAAATATTTTTCCCATTTTTACTATTTCCAAATTCAAAAAAGAAATCTTTATACAAATTGTTAAATAGTTGCATATAAGCTACATTATTATACAATATTGGCTGGTTTTTATAGTAATATTGGGTTATGTATAAATAATCTTTATGGTTGCTCAGAAAATCGAGATAGTAAAATTTGTATCGTAAATAATCTTTAAAATACTTATTTTCGGAATCTTTAAAATATTTTTTAAGGCTAATTATGAACGAATCTAATTTATTATCGGCACTTTGTCTTATTAAATTAAATCTAACTGCAATATAATCGTCGTAATAGTAATCGAATGTTCGTATTAGATTGTTTAATTCGGCTTTATCAGACTCTTCAATTCCTATTAAAATGGCTGTGTATTTAAAGTATGGGTTAAGTTTATCTTTTGTTTCTTTTTCTTTTTTTTCGGGAAGTTTTATTGTGTAAGTTTTATTTGGTTCAATGTACATTTCGGCTTTATAAACTCCCAAATATGTAAAAATGAATTCTGTATTTTCAATGTCGAAGTTTAGATAAAAATTTCCTAAGCTATCAATTTTTGTTGATGCTAATACTATTTTTTCGTTATTAATTAAATCGTTATATTTAAAAAATGTAATTGTATCGTTTGCATAATTTTTATCTATGCCAATAATTTTAACGTTTTGCGAAAAAATTATATTGTATAGTAAAATAAAATAAAATGCTATTATTTTTTTCATCATTTTTATGGAACGATAATTTAAGATTAAAAGTATTTCTAAAATTAATAATTATTTTTTCATTAAATACTTGCGATGAAATAAAATTATTGCCACTACACTTATTGTTATTGATGCATCGGCAATATTAAAAACGGGTTGAAAAAAAACGAATTGTTCTCCGGCAAATATTGGCGACCATTGAGGAATATGTGTGTTTATAATTGGGAAATAGAACATATCTACAACTTTTCCGTGTAAAAACGATGAGTAGCCACTTTCTTTTGGGAATATTTCTGCAACTCTATAATAGCTATCGGTAAAAATTGTTCCGTAAACTAAACTATCAATTATATTTCCTAAGGCACCTGCAAAAATACCTGCAATACTAAGGACAAAACCTGTGTTTTTTTCTTCATTTTTAGATAGTTTGTATAGAAAATATCCTATAAAAATTACTGCAACTATTCTAAAAACGCTTAGAGCAAGTTTTCCTAAATCTCCGCCTAATTCCATTCCGTAAGCCATTCCGTTATTTTCGGTAAAATGGATTATAAACCAATTTCCAAAAACGTGATACTCTTGTCCAATAATCATTGTAGTTTTAATCCAAATTTTTGTTATTTGGTCTAAAATTAAGATTAAGAATATTAAAATGCTTGCTTTAAAAAGTTTCGACATTTTTTATATAAAATTATAAAGGTCGGATTTTTGTGTTCCGACCTTGTTTTTGTTATTGACCGTTTTTTGCTTCTATGCTTAAAGTGGCATGTGGTACGGCTTTAAGTCGGTCTTTAGAAATTAATTTTCCGGTTTCGCGACAAATTCCGTAAGTTTTATTTCCTATACGCATAAGGGCTGCTTCTAAATGGGAAATAAATTTTTGCTGTCTTTGAGCTAAATTACTTGCTTCTTCTTTTGAAAGAACCGAAGCACCTTCTTCTAATACTTTAAAAGTTGGAGAAGTATCTTGTGTATCGTTACCATCGCTATTATCTATAGTTTGTCGCAATATTTTAAAATCTTCTCTTGCTTTTGCTAATTTACCTTCAATTAGCACTTTAAACTCTTCAAGTTCATTGTCAGAATATCTTGTTTTCTCTGCCATAAAAAATCCTCCTACATTTATATTTTTATTACTTGAATAAGGGTTGTCAAACCATTCTCGATTTCTACGCTTATTCCTTTATTTTGTTCAATACTATCTACTAATATTATTTCTTTTGCTAAAGTTTGTGTGGCAATATAATCATTATAATTATGAATTGCCAAGTTTATTGCGTCTTGTTTTACAATTTTTATTAAGATTCTGTCTGTTATTTCAAAACCACTATCTTTTCTAATATTTTGAATTCTGTTTACAAATTCGCGTGCAATTCCTTCTTGATGAAGTGTTTCTGTTATGTTTACATCTAAGGCAACTGTAATTTTGCCTTCGTTTGCAACTAACCAACCTGGTATATCTTCCGAAAGGATTTCAACATCTTCGAGCAATAAATTTATATTATTGCCATTTTCTTCGAAACTGTAATTTCCTATTTCTTCAAATTTTGATATTTCTTCTTGTGTAAGCGTTGCTATTTTATCGGCAATTAATTTCATTGATTTACCAAATTTAGGTCCTAATGTTTTAAAATTTGGTTTTATTTTTTTAACAAGAATTCCTTTAGTATCAGTTAAATATTCTAATTCTTTAACGTTTATTTCCGATAAAATTAAGTCTTCCACTTTTTTAAGTTGCTCGGCAAAATTATTATCTAAAACGGGCACCATTATTTTTTGTAGAGGTTGACGAACTTTTATGCTCACTTTTCGGCGTAAAGCTAATGCCATTGAGGAAATTTTTTGTGCAATTTCTTGACGTTCTTCAAGTGATTTATCTATCAGTTTTTCGTCGAATTTTGGAAATTCGGCTATATGCACCGATTGGTTATCCCTTGCAGTTGCTGAGGTTAAGTCGGAATATAGTTTTTCTGCATAAAATGGTGCTATAGGGGCAATAAGTTTTGCTACTGTTTCTAAGCATGTATAAAGGGTTTGGTAGGCTGCTATTTTATCGTTGTTATAATCGCCTCCCCAATAGCGTTTTCTGTTTAACCTAACATACCAATTACTTAAATTTTCTCCAACAAAATCTTGAATTGCTCTTCCGGCACGTGTTGGTTCGTAATTATTTAGGTTTTCGGTTACTTCTTTAACTAACGAATTTAACAAAGAAATAATCCATTTGTCAATTTCTTGACGTTCGTTTACTGGAATTTCGGCTTCCGAGTATGAAAATCCATCAACATTTGCGTAAAGTGAAAAAAATGAGTATGTGTTGTAAAGAGTTCCAAAAAACTTACGTTTTACCTCATCAACGCCTTCAATATCGAATTTTAGGTTATCCCAAGGTTGCGAGTTTGTTGCCATATACCAGCGAACAGCATCGGAGCCATATTTTTCTATTGCACCAAATGGGTCAACTCCATTTCCGAGTCGTTTCGACATTTTAAGTCCGTTTTTATCTAAAACCAACCCGTTTGATATAATGTTTTTGTATGCCACATTATCGAAAAGCATTGTGCTTATTGCGTGTAGTGTAAAGAACCATCCACGTGTTTGGTCAACCCCTTCGGCAATAAAATCGGCAGGGAAAAATCCTTTTTCATCAATAAGTTCTTTATTTTCGAATGGATAATGAAGTTGTGCGTAAGGCATTGCACCACTATCGAACCAAACGTCTATTAAGTCTAATTCGCGAGTTAGTTTTTGTCCTGTTTTTGAGACTAAGTAAATATTATCGACATAAGGTCGGTGTAAATCTATTTTTTCGTAATTTTCTTTTGAGTTTTCGCCAACAATAAAGTTTTTCTCTTTAAATGGATTTGACTTCATAAAACCTACATTTACGGCTTTTTCTATTTCGTTGTATAATTCTTCTACTGAGCCTATGCATATTTGTTCTGTTTTGTCTTCGCTAAGCCATATTGGCAAAGGTGTTCCCCAATATCGAGAGCGAGATAAATTCCAGTCTTGAAGATTTTCTAACCATTTCCCAAAGCGTCCGGAGCCTGTTGATTGTGGTTTCCAGTTTATGGTATTATTTAGTTCTACCATTCTGTTTTTTAGTGCAGTTGTTTTTATAAACCAACTATCTAAAGGATAGTATAATACAGGTTTATCGGTTCTCCAGCAATGTGGGTAATTATGTTCGTGTTTTTCTACCTTAAATGCTTTGTTTTCTTTTTTTAGCATTACAGATAGGTCTATATCTAAAGTTGTGTCTTTTTCTGTGAGGTTTGTGTCGTAAGCATTTTTTACGTATCGTCCAGCGTATTCGGTGTAAAGTTCTTTATTTAATTTTGTTTCAATAAATTTTGGATCTAAGTCATTTATTCTATAAAAGCGTCCTTGCTTATCAACCATTGGTTGTCGGTTTTCGTCTTTGTCTATTAAAACAAGAGGTACAATTCCCGATGCTTTTGCAACGCGGTCGTCGTCGGCACCAAATGTTGGGGCAATGTGTACTATTCCGGTTCCGTCTTCGGTTGTAACAAAATCGCCGGTAATTACTTGGAATGCTTTACCATCGGGTTTAACCCAAGGTATAAGTTGCTCGTAATTAAGTCCTTCTAAGTCTTTTCCTATGTATTCAGAGATTATTTTATATGGTATTTTTTTATCGCCTTCTTTGTATTCTAATAGTTCTAAATCGGCATTTTTTTGGTCGAAATATGCCGAAAAGCGGTCTTTTGCAAGAATTACAATAATTGGCTCGCCAGTGTATTGGTTAAAACTTGCAACTTTTATATACGAAATGTTTGCTCCTACTGCTAATGCGGTGTTTGATGGTAGAGTCCAAGGAGTTGTTGTCCAAGCAACAAATTGTATTTTTTGGGTTGGTAAATTTTTAATGTTTGCGAATAAAAATTCCGATTTTGCGTCGTTAATTATGTTAAATTGTGCTACTATTGTTGTGTCTTTAACATCGCGATAGCAACCGGGTTGGTTAAGTTCGTGTGTGCTTAAGCCTGTTCCTGCTGCCGGAGAAAATGGTTGAATTGTATATCCTTTGTAAAGTAAATTTTTGTTATAAAGTTGTTGAATTAAATTCCACAGGGTTTCTATGTAGCGGTTGTCGTATGTAATGTAAGGGTTTTCCATATCAACCCAGTATCCCATTTTATTTGTTAGGTCTTTCCAAATATCGGTATATTGCATTACATTTTCGCGACAGGCTTTATTGTACTCATCTACCGAAATTTTAATGCCGATATCTTCTTTTGTGATTTCTAAATTTTTCTCAACACTAAGTTCAACAGGTAAACCGTGTGTATCCCAGCCGGCTTTTCGTTTAACTTGATAACCTTGTTGAGTTTTATATCGGCAAAAAATATCTTTAATAGTTCGTGCCATAACGTGATGAATTCCGGGTTTTCCGTTTGCCGAAGGTGGTCCTTCGTAGAAAACAAATGCTGGGTTTCCTTTGCGTAGTTCTATACTTTTTTCAAAAGTTTTTTCTTGTGTCCATTTTTCAACTATTTCTTTGTTTATTTGAGAAAGGTCGAACTGTTTATATACGTTAAACTTAGCCATACTAATGTTGTATTTTTTTGAATTTGCAAAGATAGTTATTTCAAATTAGATTAAAGAATTTTTGAAATACCTTATTTATTTTTTTTAATTTATATATTTACTTAACAGATAGAGCGTTACCAAAGATAATGCAATGCTTATTAAAATGTTTATGATGCCGTAAGTGTAACTATGATTTTTAATTAATTCTAGTGTTTCGTAACTAAATGTAGAAAAAGTGCTAAAGCCACCACAAAATCCTGTAATTAAGAATGCTTTTAAATTTGTTGAAAGGAGTTCTTTTTCGTGAAAATAGTATAGTAAAATTCCTAAAAACAGTGATGCTAAAAAATTTGAAATTAGTGTACTTTCGGGGTTTATTAAAGTAAATCGGCTGGTTGTAAAATACGATACGGCAAATCGTGCAATGCTACCTAAGCCTCCGCCTAAAAATACGGCTATCCAAATATTCATTATTCGAAAACTACAAGAATTTGATTTTTCTCAACAGCATTTCCTTTGTTTACTTTTATTTCTATAACTTTTCCGGTTGTTGGTGATTTTATGTTGTTTTCCATTTTCATTGCTTCTAAAATTAGTATTGTATCGCCAACATTAACTTGCTGACCAACATCGACTAAAACATCTAAAACCATTCCGGGCATTGGTGCTTTTACTTCATTTATTTTTTTTGTGGCTAATTTATCTAAGCCAAGTTTTTTAAGCATTAAATCTATTTCCGAATTAACTGTACTTGAGTAATTTACGCCATTAATGTTTAGTTTTACAATATTACTATCTCTGTCTATATCAACAATTTCTATATTATACGATTTGTTGTTGTAAAGTAAATGGAGAGAGTCTTTTTTTGAACTAAGAATGTCTAAAACAACTTCTTTTCCATCAACAATTAATTTGTTTTTTTCATTTTTATTTATGGAAATTTGATAATCTTTATCTAAAACATTTACAGTGTACATATTCTTTATTTTTTTCTATTTAATTAAAAAATATTATCATTTTTGCAAAAATAAATATATTTTTCTTATGACCTTTAAAAAAATCATTTTAATATCATTTAGTTTTGTTTTACTTGCTTTTTTGTATTCTTGCAATAATTCTAATTTAGAATATTTTAAAAATACGGGAACTGTCCACGGAACTTTTTACAACATTCAATACGAGTACACATCTGATATTAAACAAGATATAGAGTTACAGACTAAAATTGTAGATGCTTCGCTTTCTACATTTGTGCCTACATCAACAATATCGAAAATTAATAAAAATGAAAGTGTTGTTTTAGATTCGCTTTTTTTAAAAGTTTTTAATTGTGCAAAACAGGTTTCAGAAAAAACTGATGGAACTTTCGATATTACTGTTGCTCCGCTTGTAAATGCTTGGGGTTTTGGGTTTACCGATTCTATACATACCGATAGTTTAGTAATTGACAGCATTATGCAATTTGTGGGTTTTAATAAAATAAAATTGGAGAATGACAAAATTGTTAAAGAAAATAATGGAACAATGTTAGATGCTAGTGCAATTGCAAAAGGCTTTTCAATTGATTTTGTTTCGGAATATTTAGAAAGTTTGGGTATAAAAAATTATTTGGTTGAAATAGGTGGCGAAGTTCGTGCTAAAGGCAAAAATAAAGAAGGTAAGTTTTGGGTTGTGGGTATAGACAAACCTATTTTTGAGCAAACTGCAAGCGATAGAGAATTGCAAGAAATTATTTCTTTGGAAAATAGAAGTATTGCTACTAGCGGAAATTATCGTCAATTTTATGTTAAAAACAATGTAATGTACTCTCACACAATAAATCCTAAAACGGGTTACCCTGCTCATAGTAGCATTTTAAGTGCCTCAGTAATTGCTCCAAATTGTATGATTGCCGATGCTTATGCTACTGCTTTTATGGTTGTTGGTGTTAATAAGGCTATGGAAATTGCTAATAATGATAAAACATTAGATATTTATTTAATTTATAGTGATGAAAAAGGCAAATTAGCCGTAAAAATGACCGAAGGTTTCAAAAAATTTATTCTAAAACAGTAGTCGTTTTTTTAGCTAAAAACTGATTTTAGCACATCTAACGACTTTATATTAAGCGTATTATTTAAATGAATATTATAATATTCTATAAGTAATTCTAAAATTTCGTTTCTGTTTGCTTTTGTAATTTCATTTATGTTTGGCACTAATTGCTGGCTGTCTAATATTTTTTGGGTTATTGTTGCTATTGTTGTATTTATTGTAAATTTATGTATTAAATTGTCGTCAACATTTGGAAAAAAACCTAAAAACGATGTGTATCTAACTAAAAAAATAATGTGAAAATTGTTTATATTTTCCACATTGTTATCGAGCTCGTTTATGTATTTTTTCACAAAATTAAAAAGCTCAATATCTGTTTCGCCGTCTTTTAGTGTTTTGCTTAAAACTTCTGAAATAAAGAGTGCAATTGAACTTTTTGCTATATCGTAGGGTATAGTTTTGTAACTTTCGGTTAGCGAATATTCCTGTAAATTATGTAGAAACGATTTTAATTTGTGCTTTGCTTCAATATCAATAATATTTAGTGGTTGCAGTAAATTTATTTTAGTTTTGCTGTTTTTGCCTCTTACACCTCTAACAATGTAGGCTTGTTTACCATAATTTTTTGTAAACAAATGAACAATAATGCTTGAGTCGGAGTAATTAATGTACTTTAATACAATTGCTTGCGTTTTATCCAAAATTTTAATTTGTTGTTATAATTTAATCACAAGTTACAAAATATAAACTATCTGGATATTGTTTTCTAAATTCAATTTCCATTTGTTGTTTTTCTTGTTCCGAGCCACATTCTTTATTAAAATCTATACGATTATCGAACTGATTTGCTTGGCAAGTGTAGCATTTTTTACAAGAATTTAGTGCAATAGCGACTAAAAATATTGTGCTAACAACTAAAAATTTAACTGATACTTTAGAAATCATTATGTTAAATATGTTTTATTATTTCTTCTAATTTATTGTAAGTTATTTTACTAACTTTTGTTAAAGGTAATCTTAAGTAATTTTGAATAATTCCGCGAATTTCGAGTGCGGCTTTTATTCCAGCTGGGTTTCCTTCGGCAAAAATTGCGTTAGTAAAATCTAAAAGTTGGTAGTGCAGTTCTTTGGCTTTTTTGTTGTTTCCTTTAAGTGCATTGTTAACCATTTCCGACATTAAATTAGGGTAAGCGTTTGCCGATACTGAAATTACACCATCTAACCCTACCGAGATTAGAGGCAAAGTTAGTGCATCGTCGCCCGAAATTACAGCAAAATTTTCTGGTTTGTGGTTTACAATTTCCATTATTTGTGTAAAATTTGCTGAGGCTTCTTTAACTGCAACAATATTTTGGCATTCGTTTGCAAGTTTTAGAACTGTTTCGGCAGATATGTTTACTCCGGTTCTTCCGGGTACGTTGTACAAAATTACGTTTACCGGACAAGCTGTTGCTATATTTTTATAGTGTTGTTGCAGTCCTATTTGCGATGGTTTATTGTAATATGGGCTTACCGAAAGTATTCCACTTATTCCATCAAAATTCTGACTTTTTATATTGTTTATTACTTCTTGCGTGTTATTTCCTCCAATACCCAAAACTATTGGCACTTGGTTTTTGTTTACTTCTTTTATATAATTAATTACTGCTTGTTTTTCGTCTTTATTTAGAGTAACCGACTCGCCTGTAGTTCCTAAAACAACCAAATAATTTACACCTCCATTTATTATGTGTTTAACTAATTTATCGAGGGAGTTAAAATCTATACTTCCATCTTTTCTAAAAGGTGTTACTATTGCAACTCCTGTTCCTGAATATATGTGCTTCATTTTTATTATTTTATGTTTATCATTGATAAATAATGGGTAATTTGTTCAATTAAATATTCTGTTTCCGTTTTTTTTGAAATATCAATCATAAAATCTAAGTATTTTTCATTTTCGGTTTGTTTTCCTACTTTAAATTTAGCCAAAGACATTACCGATATGTATTTTATTGGGAATTCATTTATTATGCTTAAATCTATTAGAATATCAAAATCCTGATTTACAAACATTTCCACCCTCTCGTTTCGTGGCTTTCCGTACCAATTTATATTTTTTTTAGAGAAGTAAGACATAAAAAGTGTTTCTCTATAAAAATCGCGAACTTCTTTACTATCAACAAAACCTATGCTTGTTACTTTTATTTTTTTCTGTTCTAAGAGTTTAATAAAATTATTTGCCTCATCGAACGACTTTTGAGTAGTTGCATTAAAAACAATTCCAATAGTTTTTGCATTTGTAAAGTTAAAAATTCCTCGTTTTCTCGATATTTTTTTCATTTTCGAGTTAAGAATTTTTTCTCCTATGCTAAACTTTATGTTTGTAATAATGCTCATATATTTGTTCTATTTATAATTTTTTAATTCAAAAAGTCCTTTTTCTAACACTTTTTGCAAGCCTTCTTCTAATGTTATGTGTTTTTTTGGAAAAACTTTTTTCATTTTTACCAAATCTGGTTGGCGACGAGTCATATCACCTTCTTTTAGTGGGTTTATAAATTTAATTTTTGATGATGATTTTGTAACCTTAATAACCAGTTCGGCTAAATCTATTATGGTAGTTTCTACATCATTTCCAATATTTAAAACGTCATTTACAAATTTATTTTTATAGAATGTGTTTACACATGCCTCTATGTTATCGGTGATATAGCAAAAAGTTCGTGTTTGTAAGCCATTTCCATAAATTGTAATATTTTTATTTTCCAATGCTGCTTGCATAAATTTGCTAATAACAAAGTCCTTGCTTTGTTTTGGTCCGTATGTATTAAAAAATCTGAAAATAGTGTATTCTAAGCCAAATTCTTGGTAATACGATTTTAGGAATGCTTCGCCTGCATTTTTAACTATTGCGTAAGGCAATCTAGAGTTTAGCGGTGTAGTTTCCTCGTTTTGAGGTAATTCTACTGGTTCGCCATATACTTCTGACGATGATGAAAAATAAACACGTTTTACTCCCGTATTTTTTGCTAAATCTAAAATATTTTTAAATCCATCTAAATCGGCTAATACTTTAACAGGATTTTTTAATGTATTTAAAACTCCAACAAGTGCGGCAAAATGGAAAACGTAATCGAAATGAAATGTTGTCATAATTTCAGATATTCCTTCTCGCAAATTAACGTCGCATTTAATAAATTTAAAATTACCATTTATTGCTTTTGGTAATTTTCTAATATCGCCCGAACCTAAATTATCTACAACTACAACAAAATTTTCGGGATTTTCTAAAAGTTTTCCGGCTAAAGCACTTCCTATAAAGCCTGCACCGCCTGTTACTAAAATTTTCGTCATATTTTTTATGTCTTTTCTATTTCTAAATCATCTAATTCAATATCTTCTTCTTCGTTAAAAATATCGAGCAAAGGTTCTTTAAATGCCTTTGTTGTAATCATTTTTTCAAACGATAATAATAGCGATGGTAGTAATACTATATTTGCAACCATTGCTACTAACAATGTAACAGAAATTAACAAGCCTAAAGCTATTGTTCCGCCAAAACTTGATGTTGTAAATACTCCAAAGCCAAAAAATAGGATTATTGATGTATGAATCATACTTGTTCCATTTTCTTTAATTGATTTTACAACCGATTTACCTATTTCCCAATTAGATGCAATAAGTTCTTGTCTATATTTTGATAAATAATGTATTGTGTCGTCGACTGAAATTCCAAATGCAATACTAAATACTAATATTGTTGATGGTTTTATTGGTATTCCAAAATAGCCCATCATTCCGGCAGTTAAAAGTAGAGGTAACAAATTAGGTATTAGCGAAATAACAACCATTCTCCACGAAACAAACATTAGAGTCATCATTAATGAAATAAGTATTATTGCAAAGCCTAAACTAGAATATAAATTCCGTATTAAATATTCTGTTCCTTTAAAAAAAACAACACTAGTTCCGGTAACATAGGTTTTAAATTTTTGTGGGTTAAAAATACTATCTACTTCTGCTTGAATATTTTTTGTTAGAATTACCATTTTTTTGGTTCCAATATCTTCAACTTTTGTGCTTATTCGTATTATGCTTTTTGTGCTGTCGTCAACAAACGATTTTAGAAAATTGGCGTTATTGCCTTTTGTATTTTTTAAATAGTTGAATATGAAGTTTTTTTCTTGATTATTTGGTAGTTCGTAATATTTTTCTTTTCCATTGTAAAACGATTGTTTAGCCAATTTTATACCATCGGCTATTGATACCGATTTTGATAATTCGGGATATTTACTTAATTTTTTTTGCAATTTATCTACTTTTTTTAATGTAGATAATGAATAAGCTCCTTTATTTTTATTTGTTTCTATAACTATTTCTAAAGGCATAACCCCTTTAAAGTTTTTTTCAAAGAATTTTAAATCTGTGTAAACCACATCGTCTTCAGGTAAATCATCTACCATATAACCTGTGCTTTTTATTTTTGTTGTTCCGTAAAATCCTATAATAACAAAAAGTACTGTTATTATGTAAATAATTGTTCTTTTTGTTTGTGCAATTTTTATTATAAAATCTAATACTCCTGCCATAAACTTACTATCTAAATGCTTAGTATGTTTTTGTTTAGGGTCTTTTAAAAAGCTAAATGAAATAGGGATTATTATTAGCGACAAAAAGAATAGAGCAATTATGTTTATAGATGCAACAATTCCAAATTCTTTTAAAACTTCGCTATTTGTTATAATAAAAGTTGCAAAACCTGCCGCGGTTGTTAAATTTGTAAAAAGTATTGCGGTTCCTGTTTTTCTTATAACTCTTTGTAGAGCTTTAATTTTATTTCCGTGCGATTTATATTCTGAGTAATATTTATTTAATAAAAAAATGCTGTTTGGAATGCCTATTACAATAAGTAGTGGAGGTATCATTCCTGTTAAAATTGTAATTTTATAATTTAAAATCCCCATTGTACCCATTACCCAAGTAACAGCAACAGAAACAACTACAAGCGAAAAAAACACAGCTTTAAAAGACTTAAAAAATATAAAAAGCATTAACATTGAAACTAATGCAGCTAAAATTATAAAGACATTTAATTCTGCTTTTACTTTACCTGTTATTTCAGTCCTTATATATGGAAGTCCAGAGTATTTTACTTCAATTTTATTATCAATACCAAATTTAGTTACCTCTGTTTTAACACTATTTACTAAATCTATTCTCGATTTATCGTTTAAAACCTCTTTTGAAACACTAATTGCAATTAAAAAAACATTAGATGTATCGTTATAAAACACATCTTTGTACAATTTATTTCTTTTTACAATAAAAACAAGACTATCTAATTGAGCTTGAGATTCTATTTTTTGTGAGAAAATTGGACTAACATCAAACTTTTTTTCCGCTGTATTTTTAGTAAGGTTTACAAGCTGAGCAATAGAAACTATTTCTTTTACACCATCTATTTTTTTTAAATCGTTGGTAAGTTTTATTAAGTTATTAAATTTTTTAACAGTCAAAAATGTTTTATCTTGAAAGCCTACTGCAAAAATATTTGCTTCTTCGCCAAACAAATTTTTAAATTTCTGATAATTTACAAAATTAACATCATCGTCGGGTAATAACCGTGAGTATTCATAAGACATTTTAACATTACGCCCCATATACCCCATAAATATAGTAATTACCGACACTAATACAATTAAAAAAATTCTATTGCGTAGTATAAATCTTGCTATTGATATCCAAATCCCCATACGGTATATTAATCTAAAGAACAAAACTAATAATAAAAACCCGAAAAATTTATAATTTATTAATTATTCTGAAACTTTATATGTTTTAAAATAATTTTAAAACCTTATAAAATTGCACAAAACACTTTTAGTTTTTACACTTTTTTAATAATAATTCGTACTTTTGTAAAAAAATTATACTAATAAAAATTTGTACTATGTCAAAAATAAAAGTAGGAATAAATGGTTTTGGGAGAATTGGTAAAAATGTTTTCAAAATAATTGAAGAACACCCAAACTTAGAGGTAATTGGTATTAACGATATAACCGATACCAAAACATTGGCTCATTTGTTAAAGTACGATTCTACGCAAGGTAAATTTAATGGTACCGTAGAGTTTGACGAGGTAAATTTAATTGTAAACGGTAGAAAAATAAAAGTTACTGCCGACAGAAGTCCAGCAGAAATTAAATGGGAAGTAACCCCCGATGTTGTTATAGAATCTACCGGTATTTTTGTAAAACGCGAAAGCAGTAAAGGTGGTTATGGCGACCATCTTAAAAATGGTGCAAAAAAGGTTATTTTAACTGTTCCTGCAAAAGACGAAATAGACAGAATGATTGTTCTTGGAGTAAACGACGAAATGCTTAAAGATACTGATTTGTGTGTATCTAATGCAAGTTGTACTACAAATTGTTTAGCTCCGGTTGTAAAAGTTTTAAACGATGCTTTTGGTGTTGAAAACGGTTTTATGAACACTATTCACTCATACACCAACGACCAAAAAATATTAGATGCTCCTCATTCCGATTTAAGAAGAGCAAGAAGTGCTGCTGTATCTCAAATTCCTACAACTACAGGTGCTGCAAAGGCAGTTGGCAAAATAATTCCTGAACTTAAAGGAAAATTAGACGGAATGGCTGTTCGCATTCCTACTCCAACAGGTTCTTTGGTTGATTTGGTTGTAAATTTAAAACGTGAGGTTACTATTGCTGAAATTAATGCCGCAATTAAAAAAGCAGCAGACGGTCCAATGAAAGGTATTCTTGAATACACCGAAGATCCTATTGTTTCTGTTGATATAATACACAATCCACACTCTTCAATTTTTGATGCTCAAAGCACGATGGTTATTGGAAAAACTGCTAAAGTTCTTTCTTGGTACGATAATGAGTGGGGCTATTCAAACAGAGTTGTTGATTTAATTGAACGTTTATTCTAATTTTAATTAAATAATATTTATAAAAGCTCCAAATTAATAATTTGGAGCTTTTTTCAT
>DYMG01000055.1 GCA_020721655.1 Paludibacter propionicigenes
TTTTAAATGTTAAAAACCAAAATATTTTAAAGCAGAGTTTTTGATAATATTTAAAAAATTAGCATTAACCCGCATTATTCACAGCAATAATTTTTTTAACTAAAATGTTCTTTTAACATCAAAAAAACTGCTAAACCAATTATATTTACAAACCCAAAACCAGCATTAGGAAATGCTGATACGATTAAGATTGTGTAATTCGGAATTTTAAAAGTCCTAAATAAAATCTAATTTGGGGTTAGCCTTCACATTATTTGTATATTAAAACCTATTAAACATATTCTTTTGGTTTTTCCCAATCGCATTCCTCATCAATAAATTTAACATTATATTGTTCCAATTCTTTTAAAATTGGCTGGTACATATTTTTACTAATTGGAATTTGAACGCCGTTAGATTTTATTTCGCCTGTTAAAATCATTTTAACTGCAATTGCAACCGGTGTGCCTACTGTTATTGACATTGCCGTATGAATTTTATCTTCACCAAAAACAACTAACGACGAAGTTAATTTTCGCATTTTATTGTTTATTTCATAAACAAATTGATGTTGCATTACTATCATATCTTTGTCGTCGTCTTCCATTTGCCATTTTTTCTCAAGTAAACTTTGTAAAATTTGTGCCGGAGTTGCATTTGGTAATCCTATTTTAACATCTTCAAAAATGCCAGTCCATCTAATTTGATACATTAAATGCGATTCGGGGTGAATATTTAAGTATTCGGCAATTTTTTGTTCTACGGGTTTTGTTTCTTCATATTTTGTAAAACTGTTTATAAATTCGCGATATGTATGGTTTAATGAGTTTGTATAAATATAAGTATCGTCGGTTAAACCTAATTGTACAAACACGTTCCAAGCTCTTGAATAACCTACACGTCTAATTGTACCTCTAAACATTGTAACTAAATTTTGCAAGCCATATATATCTTGGTATTTTAGAGAATCTCTGTTTGGATATACTTCAAATTCGCCTAAATCTAATATTTTAATTCTTTCGGTTCGCTCAAATAGTTTATGATAAGGAATGTACTTAAATTTTCCATAGTGCAAAAATTGAGAAGCACTTCCTTGTCCTGCAAGCACTACATTTCTTGGGTTCCATGTAAATTTGTAATTCCACGGATTGTTATCGTATTTTGGAGCAACTAAACCTCCGGTATTTGATTCAAACTGAGTAAGTTTGCCACCGTTTTCTTTTATTTTATCAATAACCTGCATTGCCGACATGTGGTCTATTCCCGGGTCAACACCAATTTCATTTAAAAGTAGCACGTTTTTTTTCTTAGCTTCCTCATCTAAAGTTAAAATTTCTTTAGATACGTACGATGCGGTAACCATATTAACGCCAAATTTTACGCAATCTTTAGCTACTTCAAAATGCATTGATGCTGGCAACATCGACACAACAATATCGGAATTTTTTATTAATTCTTCGCGTTGTTGTTTGTTGTTTACATCAAATTTGAATGCTGTTGCGTTTTTGTGATTGTTAATTTTAGTTTTTGCAAGTTCTTCGGAAATGTCGCCAACATTAACTTTCCAATTGTATTTTTCAGAATTTACAAGTAAATATCTGATTAAACTTGATGCTGATAATCCGGCACCTATAATTAATATATTTTTCATTTAATTGCGTTAAATTTTTTGCGAAATTATAATAACATTTTAATTGGTAAAATGTTGTTAAGCTATTTTGGCTATTTTTTAGGTTGCACTCTTAGATTGTTTCAACAGTTTTTATTTTGTTAAATAAGTTTAGTTTATTGAACGATATTTTAAATCTAACTCTTTCTAAATAAGATTGTGTGTAGTATTCGTTTGTTATTTTTATATCGTTTGAGTATGTAAAAGGGAAATAAAAACTTAAAAATTCGCTAAAAAAGGTTAATTCTACGCCTGTTTCCCAAGCAATTTTTTTGCTTAAATTCCATTGTTTTCCGGCACCCTCATAGGTTGCAAAATTTGCATATAATTTTAACGGAGTTTTTAACCATAGCGACGATTTTAGGTTTAATGCGGTTAACCATTTATTTGAGCTTATTGGCGAATAAATTGCAAAATTTCCGGCTCCACTTGCCATTTGTTGCGACCAAAAATTTTGGTTTCCAAAGTTTTCGCTTCTACCAATAAAAATATCGTTGTATTGATAATCCGACAAGCCGTCAACTCCATTTAATGATATGTTGTAAATTCCTAAATTTGAATTGTTAAATACAAAAGCTCCGGCATAAAAACGTATATCTAATCCTGTATTTTCGGTGTTATAGTTTATTTTATAATTTAATTCTGCAGAAATTTGGGTAAAATCTTTGTGCATATTTGCATACAAACCTAAAGAAAATGGGTTAAACATTCTATTGTTAAGAAATTCCCAATTTATATTTACAAAAGTGTTCATTTCATTATAATCGGGAGATTTTCCGTAAAGTAAAAATAATGAATTTGAAGCGTAAACAGAGTTAATTTCAATATGATGTGCTGTTGCGTTTCGGTAATTCTTTCTGGTAAAATTAAAATTTATTCCGGCACTTAATTTTTGCCAATTTTTTTCGTCGGTTAAGCTATATTGGTCGGCATTTAGTTTTAGGCTTATGTTGTTAAATAGTCCGTTATATGGCATTATATTGTAAGCAAATCGGCTTGAACCGGCAAACTGTTTATTTCCCCATCCAAACATTGGTGCTATTCTATATTCAAATTTTTTTATGAAAATTGGATTGCTGTATAACATTATACCTGTTAAAAATTTATTATAATTATTGAATCCTATAATTGGGAAATAGTATATTTCATTGTCGTCTGGCTTATCAACGCCTGCTAAAAAGCTAATTTTTAATGCATTTGCTTTTTTAAACAATCCTTTTTGTCTTATAGAGTTGTTATTTCTATTTAAATCTAAACTATTTAGTTCGGCATCAATAGTTATTTTATCGAAATTAGGGTTTAAAATTGTAATGTTTTTAATTTTTTCGGGGAAAAAAGTTTTATTTGTTTCAATAATTTCGTTATCTTTAAAAAGAGAATAAAAAACAGGGGCAGAAAAATCGCCTTTTTGTTTAATTTTTAATACGTAAGTGCTATCCTTTTTTGTTAGTTTTGATATTTTATAGTCGTATTTTTTTTTGCTTGCAATAATATCGGAAAAGAACCACGACAAATTTTCGCCTGTTTCTTGTTCAAAAATGGCTTGTAAATTTTCGGGTTGTGGGTGTTTAAACTTCCATTCCTGAAAGAATTTTTGCATTATTGCATCAAATTTTTCTTCGCCTAAGTAATTGTATAAATAATTGAATGCAAAAGCTACTTTATGGTAAACTATTGTTCCGTAATTTATGTCGGAAAATGCATTTGATGTTAAATTTGCAGGTTGGTCGGTATTTCTTAAAGCTGCGAATGAGTATGTTAGGTAATAAAAATATTTTGCCGGAAAATTTAATCCAAATGCTTTTAAATTAGCTATTCCTAAATTATCGGTTAATTCATTTTTCGGATATTTTGTGTTTAAATATCTAAGTTCGTTGAAAGAATTTATGCCCTCATCTAACCAAGGGAAATCTCTTTCGTTGAATCCTAAAACGCCGTAAAACCAATTGTGTCCTACTTCGTGCATAATTACGCTTTCTAGTCCCAATTTATTTGAGGTATTTCCAATAACTGTTATTGTTGGGTATTCCATTCCGCCACCGGCACTAAGAGCCGAATGAACAGCAGTGCAGTTATTGTACGGATAATCGCCATTCCAAAGCGAGTAGTATTTTATTGCATCGTTAATATATTCTGCGGCATTTAGCCAAAGTTTGGCTTCGTTGTTTGGAAACATTAGCCAAGTTGTAACTTTTTTAAACGATTGTGGTAGTGTAACACTACTTTTTATTACATTAAATTGTTTATCGGCAAACCAAGCAAAATCGTGAATATTTTTTTCGGTATAGCGAATTGTTTTTTGTTTTTCTGATGATTTAGGTATTTTTTCATTTTGGGGAAAATCTTTTTTATTTTTAGTTTCTTCAACTTTTTTTTCTAAAAATTCTATTTCTGATGGAGTTTGCAAATTACCTGTTGCACCAACCACATAGTTTTCTGGAAGTGTAATACTTACATCGAAACTTCCAAATTCTGAATAGAATTCTCCAATATCGTAATATGGAAAATGGTGCCAGCCGGTTTTGTCGTAAACAGCTGGTTTTGGATACCATTGAGTTATTTGATATGTTTGTTTTTCGGTTCCTAATCGTGAAAAAGTATTAGGAATTTTCACAAAGAATGGTGTTGTAATTTTTATTTTTTCATTTGGATAAAGAGGGTTATTTAGATATAAAATTGCCACATCAATATTATTTGTTAGTTTCCATTTTGCCAATTTGTCATTTATTTTAAAATTTAAGCTATCTATATAGCCTCTAACATTGTTTTTTGAATAATATATTTCTGAATTTTTGCTTTCCAATTTTTGTTTTACATAGGCTGTTTTATTGTTTTTGTATGCATTTGGATATAAGTGAAAATATATTTTTGTAAGTGTATCGGGCGAATTATTTATGTATTCAATTTCTTCAAAAGCTGTTAAAGTATTTGTGCTATCATTTAAAGTTACATTTATTTTGTAATTAACCTCTTGCTGAAAATAATTGCTTTGGCTAAACAGTTTTGTTTGGCTAAGAATTATTAGTATTACAAAGCTAATTTTATATTGTGTATTCATTTTTAATAATTTATAAATGTATTACAAAGTTATTAATTCTTATAAACAAAAACTGCGATATGTATAATTATATCGCAGTAAAAAAGACGGTTTTTCATTTTTTTAATCTCTATTACCTAAATAAATCATTATATAATAAAGCAAAGTTGCAAGAGAGCCTAATGCTGCAATAACATAGGTGTAAGCAGCCCATTTAAGAGCATCTTTTGCTTTGTTGTGTGTTTCGTATGTTGTAATATTTGCACCTTTTAGCCAAGCTAATGCACGGTTGCTTGCGTCAATTTCTACAGGAAGTGTAATAAAGCTAAACAGTGTAGTTAGTGCAAATAATGCAATTCCTATCAATAATAGTTGAGGAAAAGATTGTAGCATTATAATTCCGCCTAACAAAACCCACTGAACCCAATTACTGGCAAAATTTACAATTGGAACTAATTTGCTTCTCATTTCTAAAAAGCTGTATGCCTGTGCGTGTTGTACAGCGTGTCCGCATTCGTGGGCTGCGACTGCGGCGGCAGAAATGCTTTGTCCGTGATATACATTTGGACTTAGGTTTACAGTTTTTGTAATAGGGTTGTAATGGTCTGTTAGTTCACCGGGAACAGATACAATTTTAACGTCGTAAATTCCATTGTCGCGAAGCATTTTTTCTGCAACATCTCTGCCTGTAAGTTGAGATGCTAAGGGAATTTTTGAGTATTTTTTAAATTTACTTTTTAATGTATTGCTTACTAAAAAACTTAGTAGCATAAAAAATCCGAATATTATCCAAATCATCATAGTTTTAGTATTTTATATTTTAGTGTTCTATTTTTCAAAATGTGTACCAATAATTATTTTTCAATTTTATGTTCTGCTTCTTTACAAGTTCCTTTTAATATTGAATTGTATTTAGTTTTATCGTTAAGTATGTTTATTGCTTTTTTTATTATTGGGTCGTTGGTTAACATGGTTTCTATTCTACCATCTTGAAAGTAATAACGGCTCACAATTTCTTCGGTAATAAGTTCTTTTATTTCGGTTTTAAATGTTTGTAAATCTTTGTTTTTGTCGTTTTTTAATTTTTCTTTTAATTCATTTAATATGTTTTCAGAGTCGGCGTAGTATTTTTCTTTTTTTGCTGCTTCTATAAGTTCATCTAAAGTTTTACTACTTACATTTTCGTAATTTAATTTTTTATCTGATATGAATTTTATAAAATCGTTATAATCGTTATCAGTAAAAATAAATTTATTTGCGGATAAAATAGAATCGTGTTTTAACGTGTACTGAGTGGCATAATTAAAAATTAAATTGTTTATCATTAGGCTGTAAGATATTGGGCTAAATGTTTCCGATTCCCTAATAATATCGGGTAAAACTCCACCGCCATCGAAAACTGTTCGTCCTATTTTGGTTTTAAATTTAGTTATTAGCGAGTCTGGTATTTTTCCAACGCTACCATCATCGCGACGGTTTGAATAGTCTAATGCTTGAATGCATCTGCCACTGGGAATGTAGTATTTTGCTGTTGTAACTTTTAATTGTGCGTTGTAGCTTAGTGGTCGTGTGGTTTGCACCAATCCTTTTCCAAAAGAGCGTTCTCCAATAACAACGCCTCTATCTAAATCTTGGATTGCTCCGGAAACTATTTCTGATGCCGATGCCGACGATCTGTCGATAAGTACTACTAATGGAATTTCGGAGTCTATTGCTTGGTTAGTTGCTTTGTATTCTTTGTCCCATTGAGAAACTTTTCCTTTTGTTGAAACAATTAGGTTTCCTTTTTCTATAAAAATATTTGAAATATTTACAGCCTCCATAAGTAAACCGCCGGGGTTGCCTCTTAAATCTAAAATTATAGATTTTACGTTCTTGTTTTTTAATGATTTTAATGCTTTTGAAACTTCGTCGCTTGCGTTTTGGGTAAATCGCGATAATATAATGTATCCTACTGAGTCGGCTACAATTCCTGAGTATGGCACTGAATTTAATTTAATTTCTTCGCGTTTTACGGTTATGTTTATGTTTTTTTGATTTCCGGGTCGTTGTATTTCTAATGCTATTTCGGTATTTGGTTGTCCTTTTAAAATATCGCTAACTTGCGATGTTGTTTTGTCTTTTATATCGTTTCCATCAACCGAAATTATTATGTCTCCGGCTTTTAGTCCGGCTTTGTGTGCCGGTGAGTTTTGGTATGGTTCAGTAATTACGACATAATTGCTGTCTTTTCTAATCATTGCACCTATTCCGCCATATTGTCCAGTTGTCATAAATTTATAGTCTTCTATTTGGCTTTCGGGAATATAGTTTGTGTATGGGTCTAATGATTCTAACATTGAATTTATTGATGTTTCTATTAATTTTGACGGGTTAATTTCATCAACATAAAAAATATTTAGTTCTTTAAATAATGTGAAATAAACATCTAAATTTTTAGTTAGTTCAAAATCGTTGTTTGTGTATGCAACAAACGATAACGAGCTTATTAGTAGAGATATACTTAATATGAATATTTTTATTTTTCTTGATATTTTTTTTGTATTCATAATTATACTTTATTTATTTTCTAATTTTGCTATAAGTAATTTTATTGTTTTTAATACTTCTTTTTCTATCTGACTGTATGTTTTTTCATCTTTTGCTAAATAAACAAATAATATTGCAATTTTAATGTTGTTTAGCGTTAAAAAATCATAAAGGAATATTTTATTTAGCCTATAAGCTTCTCTTGTTCTACGTTTTAATAGGTTTCGTTTTACGGCACGTTTAAATATTTTTTTTGGTACGCTAAATGCTACTTTTGCCGTGTTTGCTGAGTCAAATTGGGTTTCAAAATAATTTAAGCGTATAAATCCTGATTTAACAGATTTTCCTTTAGAAAAAATATTGTCAAATAGTTTTTTGCTTTTTATTCTTTCTTCTTTATTTAATCCGAATTGTTTCAATTTATTTTAAAAAAAAGAAATTCAAATTACACCGAACTGCTATCAAGTTGCTTAATTTTGAATGAATTAGAAAATTATATTTGAAGTCAATCGGCATAACCTAACCCAAACTAACAAAATTCAATTTCACTTTTTTGTTAGCGGTTTAGTATTAGTTTTAATACCGATTTGAATTTCCATAAATTTATTTTGATTGATTTTTTTTATTTTCTTTTTTAATGAATTGCTCTAAAGCCATTGTCATTGAAGGTGCTTGAGGTATTGGGGATTTTATATCGAGTCTTAAGTTTGCATCTAAAACGGCTTTTTCGGTTGTTGTTCCAAAGGCTGCTATTTTTGTGTCGTTTTGCGTAAAATCGGGGAAGTTTTGCATTAAAGATTTTATTCCCGATGGGCTAAAGAACACGAGTATGTCGTAATTTACATTTGATAGGTCTGATAGGTTGCTGCTAACAGTTTTATACATTATTGCTTTTGTATAGTTTATTTTAGCTTTTGTTAATAATTTTGGTATTTCTTGTTTGTGAATATCAGAAAGTGGTACTATATATTTTTCTTCGGGGTGTTTTATTATTATTTCCATTAATTCTTCAAACTTTTTACTGCCGTAAAATATTTTTCTTTTTCGGTATGTTATGTATTTTTGAAGATAAAATGCTGTTGATTCTGATATGCAGAAATATTTTAGATTGTCTGGCACTACGTATCTTAGCTCTTCTGTTAGTCTAAAAAAGTGGTCGATGGCGGTTCTACTTGTAAAAATTACTGAAGTAAATGCTTCGAAATTAATTTTATATTGTCTAAATTCTTTTACTGATAGCCCTTCTACTTGAATAAAAGGTCTAAAATCAATTTTAAGGTTGTATTTTTCTGCCAGGTCGAAATATGGAGATTTTTCGGTTTGTGGCTTTGGTTGTGAAACAAGAATACTTTTTACTTTCAATGTCTTATTTTTTAGTTTTATAGCAATGTTTTCTTTAACCGTTTAAAATTTTACTTATTATAATTATGGGTAAAATTTCTAGTGTGCAAAGATACAAAATCCAATAAATAATTGAAAGTTTTATTTTAAATACTATTTGAAATCCTCTTATTATTCTGAATATAAAGAATATAACTATTAAAAAAAAGCCTAAATAAATAAAAATTGGCTTTCCAATTGGCGATATAAATGGCAATGTTATAATAATTGGGAACAGACTGATTCCTAATAGTTTATTGTATAAACTTATAGATAATATATATTCTTTAGCTACATTGCTTAATTCAAAAATATAGCCTAAAATTCTGATTAACAAATATTTAGCAGGGTAAATAAGAACTACCCCAAAAACGGTTAATATAAATAGTTGAAAATTGCTAATATTTGCAATAAAATTGGAATATTTGAAAAAAATGTATAAAAAAAGCGAAATGTTTACATAAAATATTACTCCAAATAGAAAATTAACTCTATCGGAAACTGTATTATTTTCTTTAAATAATTTTATAGCATAGTTGTAATTGTAGCCCGATTTAAGTAATATTTTGTAGTTTTTATTAACAGCTAATCTTAATAATGAGAATAATAAAACGCTTAGTATTATTATCCCTATAATCCAATAGTCTGTTTTATATGTTTTTAAATCTAATTTAGTTTCGTTTACATTTTTAATTTTAATTGTTTCTATTGTTTTTAGTACTTTATTAACCTTTATTTTTGGTTTTACTATTTTTATTGTATTTGGGTTGTATTCGTATTTTTTAAAAAAAACTTGTTGTTTTAATTTTATTTCTGGATTGTAAAAAACTTCTTTTGAATAGCTTTTGGTTGCAGTAGTATCTGTTTTTGGAATTGTATCTAAATTATTTGTTATTGTCTTTTGTGTTTCTTCCGTGTTTATTTTTTTCTGATTTTCTTGTTTTTTGTGTTTCTTACGTTTTTTTTTGTATCTAATAATTTCGCCTATTGTATCAGCAGATTGTGGCGATAGTATTTGCCTTTTTTCTCCGAAAACAACTTGGCTTGTTGTATCTTGAGGTTCTGTTTTTTTGTTTTCCGCAACAGATAAATTACTTAGTTGGAAATAGTAATTATTGCCTATATTTTCATTTAAATTTATTAGCATTATTTATTTTTGGCAATTTATTGAAATTAAATCGTTTGCTTTAAAGAAGCCAAATTTAACGGCTTTTTCCCAATCTCTACAGGCATTTGTTTTATTGTCTGTTTCTATATATGCTAAACCTCTTAGGTAATATATGTTTCCATTTTGTGGGTCGTAATCGAGGGCAAGAGTAAAAGCTTGTGCAGCTTCGCCGTATTTTTGCAAATTGTATAACGACTCGCCTTTACCAATAAATAAACCTACTTTTTGTTTTGCTGTTTTAATTCCTTCGTCAAAAATAGTTATAGCTTTTTCGTAATCTAAATTTTCTTTATATGCGTATCCTGCAAGCCATATTGCATCTTCGTCGGTTGGCATTATTTTTCTATATTCTGTTATATAATTTATAGTTTTTTCGTAATCGCCTAATTTAAAATTGCTTAGGGCTAAATAGTAATTTATTCTCGGAAAATATGGATTTATAGCTTTTGTTTTTTCAAATTCTTGATAAGCTTTTTTATATTTTTCTGCATTTAATAAACATTTTGCGTATTGAAAATTGTATTTGTCGTTATTTGGCGAATATTTTAAGGCATTTTTATATGAATATATTTCATTGTTAACATCGGTCAATTTATTATATATTTGAGCTCTAATGTAATAGTTTTTGTAACAATTTGGTTGTAATACACAAATTTCATCGGAAATTTCTAATGCTTCTGTATATTTATTTTTTGAGGTTAAATATTCTACATCGGCTATTTTTTCGTCGGTGCTATTTTGCCAATTTTCTATCCACAAGTTGTTCCAAAGTTTTGTTTTGCTAAATTTTGTAAAAAAAGTGTCAATTTTTATAACTCCTAAGTTTATTTTATATTCCGATTTTAAATGAAGTCGAAGCCATTTGTCGGTATTATCCCAATCTTGGTTTTGCGAATAAATTTTTGCTATAAAAAGGGCATTTTTTTCGGCATTTTTATTTGTAAATTTCAGAAATTCTGATAGTGCATCATTAAATTTGTTTATGTTGAAATAGCTTTCTGCTTTTATTTGTATTGCCATTTTTACAATATTTGCATCGTTTACTTTCGATGCGTAAACTATTGCCGAATCGAACTGATTAATATCGAAAAAAGCTATACTTTTTAGTAAATTATTATTTAACTCTTGTGAATTAGCAATGTTAAATATCAATAAAATATATAATACCGTTATTTGTTTAATCATTATTGTTTGTTTCTTTTCCTCGTTCTAAGTGAACAAAACCCGATAAATTTCGTGGTTCTATTCCTGTAAGTCGGTATTCATAAACATCGCAAATGTAATAATAAATTCCATTCGAAACTTTTTTTCCGTTAACTGTTCCGTCCCATAAAATATCTGGGTTTTCTGTTTCAAAAATAACATTTCCCCAGCGATTAAATATTTTAATATCTATTTTATGAACAAATTTATACGGACCGGGTCTAAATAAATCGTTTATTCCATCGCCATTTGGTGTAAAAATATTAGGTAATTCGTAATATTCACAAATATCTATACAAGTTTTTACACTAAGATTGCTTTCGTTGTTACACGAATCTATTGCCGAAACTGAGTAACAGCCAGCTATGCTTGTTGTTGGTATGTGTTTAAATGTTGTATCGTTTGGGTTATTTATTGTTTTTATTAAATTTAATTTGCCTTCGTAAGTGGGGCTGTAATAAATATTATATTTTAGCACATCGTCGCTACAAGTGCGGTTTGGGTTTGTCCATTGTAAAAAATTGTATATTGAATCGCAATTACTTGTTAATTTCAATGTTGGCGGGCACGATGGGAATGTATCTATTGGTTCTGTACAGGTAATTTGCGATAAATTTATAATTGGATTTATTACGTTTTGTGTTTGGTAAAAGCCTTTTGTTTTAATGTAGTAGCAATATTCTGTTCCGTTTGCCAAATTGCCATCGGTATATTCATTGTTTTGAACTGTAGTTAAAATATTAAATGTATTTCCATTTTTCTTATAGACGTTATATTCGTTGTTAAACCAAGGTACATTTTGCTCACTTTTTAGTTTTATTTTATTGTCTTGTGCTATTAGTTTTAAATATACAGACGATGCTATATTTGGTGCACCTATTAAAAATCTGTTTCCTATTTGGTTGTTATAAAACTCTACTTTATAGCTGTATGGATTATCTTTTGTGTTCAAATTTTTATCAATATAGATTGTATCGTTAATACTGCTGAGTGAGTCTATAAGAATTAAATTTTGCCCCCAAAAATCGTTAGAGCGGTAAATTAAGTATTTATACGGACCGGGTGCTTGTGTAGTATCAAATTCTTTTGGCGATGACCATGCTAAATAAATTTGTCCAGTATCAATAGCTGTTTCCAGAACGCTAACGTTTGTTATTATTGGTATTCCTTGCACTAAATCTGTGCAAACTTCGTTAGATGCATAGCTTTCTGCTCCGTTTTCGTAGAACGCAACTACCATATAGCAGTAAATATAGCCTTGTGTAAGTCCTAATCCGTTGTTGTTGTCGAGATATGTTGTTGCATACTTATTGTTTATTGTTGCAATTTTCTGGTATCCTGTATATGCAGGAACTCCTGTTTCGCAGTACGATGGCACAAAGCCATAATATTGTGTTTTTCGGTAAATTTCAAATCCTTTAACATCATCGCAAGTTGATGAATGCCAATTTATATTTATTGAGTTGTTTGTTGGTATTAATGTGTCTATTGTTGGTGGGGGTGCCACTACTGTTATTCTAACACTTTGTATATCAACTAAATTAACAGCATTGTTATTGTCTTCTGCTTTAAAAACTACGGTGTACGGATTTTTTGAGATATTATTGCAAAATGGAATCCAATAGAATGTTTTTTTGGCATAACCTGCTGATGTTTCTGCATTTCCAAAACTTGGATTTCCCGATTCTATAATATTTTCTTTATTAATTCCAGAAGCGAAAAGTGTTATGCTGTAATCGTTGTTGTCTGTTGCAACAACATCAAATTGAATCGGTTGACCTGCCATTATGCAAGTATCATTAATATTATTTATTGTTGGAGGTGTGTTTGTTGTTTCTCTAACATCAATTTGCATATCTCTTAAAACTTGTCCAATTTTAATTCCATTTCGCCATTCTTCAATAATTATTGCAACATTGTATTCTCCAACGTGCATTGGGTAATCCCAAACAAAATCGCCAGTATATTCATTTATACTTATAGAATTTGCAGCTTGTGGCAATGTATAATTTGGAATAGGTTCTCCGTTGTACCCTAAACAAGTTGTAAGTTTGTATGAAAGGCTGTCTCCGTCGGGGTCGTAAGCTCCCGGATTATGAATAAATACTTGTCCAACCGCAGCTTTATCTAAAGGTTTATTTAATAAAACAGGTGTGTTATTATTCCCCAAAATTGCACTTATTCTTAGCTGTGTTTTTATTGTAAAAACAATATTTACCGATTCCGGAATATTTTGTATGTTAGAATTTCTATTAGGGTCTTCCATAACTATTTCGTAAACTCCAATTCCTGTATAGGTATGATTTCCTATATATGTATTATGTCTATAGGCTCCAAAATTAATTAGTGATGTTCTCGGTAAAATATCAGAACTGCCATCGCCCCACGAAACTTCTAATTCTAAGCGGTCGGCTTCGTTTCCGCCAATTTTTGTGTAAGTTGTTACTGTTACTTCGTAAGAAAAACCGCCTAAATGTCTGTAAGTAATTTCGCCTGCACGGTTATGTGTTGCAAATATTGTTATTGCTAACAGTAAAAATATTAGGGTAATTAATTTTCTCATTTAGTTATGGTATAATTTATTAAAGTATCTTTAATATTCATACTAAAGGCTTTTTGAAACTTATTTTGTGTAAAAATAACTAAATTTGTTTGGTCTTTATAGTATTGATTCATTATATTATTGGTTATTTCTATTTTTTTTTGATTAATTTTTAAAGGTTTTATTGTAAAATTTAGCCATGTCGATTCAAAATTCGATTTTTTTGAAATATATGTTAATTTATATATTTTGTTATCAAATTTAACTTTAAAAAACTGGTTAAAGTATTTTGATACAATAATTTCATATTCTTTATTTTCATCGGTTTTTTCCGTATTTAACGATGTTTTGTATAGTGCCTTAATATTATTGTCAAAATCGTCGGTAAATACTTTAAAAATTATATCGTATTTTTTTTCTTTGCTATTGTACTCAATATTTGTCATTGAAACGTGTATTGGGTGTGCCAAAGGCGAGAAAATATAAAATAATATAAAAAGCAGATTAAACATATAGTAACAAAGTTAGTATATTTTTTTGGAAATTAAAAGTAAAATTAAATTTATTTTAGTTAATACAAAAGCATTCCGAACTTATTCGGAACGCGGTATATATTATTTATATTTGGTATTATACTGTCTTTATTTCATATTTTGCAATAAAAAATTATTAGCATTTTTATACATAAAATTGCTAATAATTTTTTCGGAAGAAATTTTGTTTTCGGCATTTAAATTAGCAGTTTTTAAATAGTTAAAAGCGTGCATATTAAGAAATGTTTCTAATTCGGTTAAGTATTCTAAAGTCCAAAAACCGTTTATAGGGTTAATAAGCCCATCAAAATCGGAGCCTAAGGCTGTTAAATTCCAAGCAGGCAGGTTGTTTTCGTTTAAAATTTCGGCTATTCGTTCTATGTGGTTCCAAATTAATTTGCTAAAATTAAACTTCATTTTAAATTTGCTAATATTTCCTTTAGCCTTTTTAAGTTCGGCTTTACTCGACATAACGCGTTGGTCTAAATTTAGCCCAATAATTCCCCCAGATTTTGCAATTATAGGAATTTCTTCTTCAAATAAGTTAATATCCCAATTGTTAAATTTGTTATCTGGAATTTCTTGCCAAGCATCGGCAAATGTTTTAAGCCCGTTTAAACCACCGTGGCTAAAAATTATTGGAATGTTTTCAGTAGCATAATTTGTTTTAAGCAAATTGTAAAATTGTTTTCTCCCTTGTGTGCTTAAATGCTTAATGTCAATTAAAATTCTTTTATTATTGGTGTTGTCGAGCAATTTTTCAATAACTTTAAATCCGAGAGGAGTTATAGGCTCATTTATTTCTGGTTCTTGCGATGCTAAAAAATTTATAGCATCAGGTAAACTTCTACAATGTCCTGCTAAATCGTTTTTAAAATGATGTGTTAGAGTTAAATAAAACGGTTTAAATTCCCAATTTTTTATAGTTTCGGCATTTTTTAAAATTTGCTCGGCAGAATTTGTAAAGTTTGGTTGCCCACTGCCTAAACTATGTCCGCCTTCAATATTTATAAAAACAGCAATTGTTATTTCATTTGGTTTTGCTAAAATTTTCGATAAATCGGTAATTTTGTTAATTAACAAATATTTGTATTTGGTGTTTTTATGTAAGATTGTTTTATTGTTAAGCTCTAATAAAAAATTGTATTGCGATTGCAAATCAGTAAAATATCTGTAATTATCGGAGTTTATTTCTTCAATTCGTTCTTCGCTATAATTTGTTATAGCATTTTCTACCCACTTATCAAAATTGCCATCGCCAAGTTTATTTTTAAAAAACTCAACCTCAGGAGAATACAGCGAAACCCCAAGTAAAAACACCTTCCCTTTTGTTGCCGAAGTAAAGTCGGCTTGAGAATATTGAGCTAAACTCGTAGTAATATCAATAAGTTTATCTATTAAAACAGGCTTATCGTAATACCAAATGCACGATTTGCTTTCGGGGTTTGTAATATCTTTTTTTGAAAAAGAATTACCAAATGGACGTAAGGTTGAATGACAGTGTAAATCAATAAAATATTCCATAAATAATTTGTTTATTTTGATAAAATTAGTAAATTTTTTAATTCAAAAACAACATAATTGCTGAAAAAATAAATATTATGTCAAAATGGCAAAAAAAGTAATGGCAATAATTTTGTTAAGGTAGTAATAAATACAAAATACCCCAAATAAGGGACAGTATAATGCCAATATATAGTGGCTGTATAAAAAAAATAATATGGAAAATAAAAAATTTGATGTAGTAATAATAGGAGCCGGACCAGCCGGACTTACTGCCGGAATTTACCTTTCAAGAGCAAAAGTAAAAACTTTAATATTAGACGAAGGAATGCCTGGTGGACAAATAATTCTTTCGCACGAAATTGCAAATTATCCGGGCGTTGAAAATGTATCAGGTTATGCTCTTGCAAGCACAATGAAAAAACAAGCCGAAACTTTTGGCTGTGTTGTAAAAAGAAACGCAAAAATTACAAATTTCGACCTCTCATCAGAAAAGAAAACAATAGAAATAAACAACGGAAAAGAAATTTTTGAGACAAAAGTTGTAATTATTTCAACAGGAGGAAAATCGAGACCATTAGGAATACCGGGCGAAAATAAATTTAAAGGTAGAGGTGTATCTTATTGTGCTACTTGCGATGGCGATTTTTATCAAGGTAAAGAAATAATAGTTGTTGGTGGTGGGAATTCGGCACTTGAAGAAGCTGTTGCACTAACTAAATACGCTAAAGTTACAATTGTGCATCAATTTGACCATTTTCAGGCATTTAAACATGCAATTGAAGATGCCGAAAAAAACGATAAAATTGATTTTATAATGGAATCGGAACTTCAAGAAATTAATGGCGACAATGTTTTAGAGTATGTAACAATAAAAAATATGAAAACAGGAGCAATTTCTACAAAGAAAATAGATGGAGTTTTTGTTTTTATAGGATATATACCTAATACAGAAATGTTTGCAAACGTGTTAAATTTAAACGAAAGAAAAGAAATAATATCTAACGAAACCTTAGAAACAAACATAAAAGGAGTTTTTGTTGCTGGCGACAATAGAAATAAAAAAATTAGACAAATTACAACAGCCGTTTCCGACGGAACAATTGCAGCAAGCAATGCTATTGAATTTTTAAATTCTTTATAATACCGATTTTACTTTCAATATAGTCCAATTTCAACTTTGTCTTATTGGTCTATTTTCAAGTATTATCGGCATTAACTCCCGATTAAAATCGGGACAAGCTATTGTAAATTTATAAAATAGTCCAAACTATTTTATAAATACAATTGGTATAATATATTGTTTGTATTTGGTATAATATACAA
>DYMG01000008.1:0-1164 GCA_020721655.1 Paludibacter propionicigenes
TTTTTACCTTAATAAAGTTACATCTCCTTTTTTAAAGAAACTTAATCCGTTTACATATTTTCCTTCAACAGTCCAAACATAAACATCTTGTTTGCTTAGTTGTCCTATATAGTAACCGTCCCAGCCAATTTCTTTATTAAAAGTTTCAAATATTAATTCACCCCATCTATTAAAAATTCTGAAGGCGTAATTTTCGTCGGCAACTCCACTTAAAACAGGGTGAAATATATTATTGTTAAAATCATTTGGGTCGTATTTTCCATCAGACGATCCATCAAAACTTGGAGTAAATGCATTAGGTATGTGCACTTCACCAACTCCTTCGGCTGTTACCGCTCTTACAATTGTATATGTATCGGGGCAATTATGTGTGTTGTTTGCTGTTAAAGATATGTCGTAAGTTCCTTCTTCTTTGTAATAATGATCGGGGTTTTGTAGTTCCGATGTTTCATTATCGCCAAATTCCCAATACCAAATTGTAGCATTTTCCGACATATCGTAGCAATGTATTGGTTGGTCTGGAATATATACCAACGATGGTGCTACTTTAAAAAATGCTTCGGCTTTTGGATAAACTACAACCGAATCTCCATAAACAAGGTCTTGTCCACCCGGACCTGTAACTGTTAAAGATACTTGGTATGTTCCTGCTTCATAGTATGTATAAACCGGATTTTCTTGATTTGATTGGTTTCCATCGCCAAAATCCCAGTAATAGGTATCGGCAAATTGGCTTTGGTTTGTAAATGTAACCTCTAAAGGTACACAACCATTTTCCGATGAAAAATATGCTGCTATTGGTTGTGGTGCATTCACAGTTACTGTGTGCAAAACTGAATCGGAACAATGACTTCCGTAAACATACAACCAAACATTGAAAGTTCCATAATTTTGATATGTGTGATTGCCCGGTTGTTCGTAATTAGAATTTACTCCATCGCCAAAATTCCATAAATAAGTCCAATTTCCTATTGCTGTTTGGTTTAGAATATTAACTGTTGTATTTGGCAAATCTACAATATTTGGGGTTATTTGGAACAATGCTTCTGGTTGCGGATAAACGATTACTTCTCTACTAAAAGTATCTCTACAACCGTATTGCGATATTGCTATTAATTGTGGAAAATAGTTTTTGTCAAAAGCAGTATTGTTTATATAAGTATG
>DYMG01000008.1:1264-14584 GCA_020721655.1 Paludibacter propionicigenes
TATGTTATTGCATTATTTGAAACATTTCCAAAATTGTGAAAAACTGTTGAACTATTGTTGTTTTCAATAGTGCCATCGCCAAAATTCCACGAATAGCTTATTGCACCTTGCGAGGTATTTGTAAACTCAACTTGAACTGGAGCACAACCAGCACTGTTATTAATTGTAAAATTAGCTGTTGGCGATGCAAAAATTGTTACTTTATTGGTTGATGTATCGATACAACCAAAGTACGATGTTGTTATTAAACTTATATAAAATGTTGTATCGGTGGCTCCGTTATATGTATAAATTGCCGATGCCGTATTTCCTCCTATTTCTGATGTGCCATTGCCAAAATTCCAACTATAATTTTGACCTGTAGGTTGCGAAACAAAAGATACTGTTGACGGACTACAACTACTATCTGGATTTACAGTAAAATAATTATTTTGGTTTGGGTAAACTGTTACAAATTGTGTTGATGTATCAGTACAACCATTAGCCGATATTGCAATAATACTTACATTATAATTTTCTATAAAACTTGTATCATTAATAAATGTGTGAGAAATAAAATTAGCCGTATCTATTGCAGAACCATCTCCCCAATTCCAAATATTAATATTTGCTCCTATTGATGTGCTTGTAAAATTGGCTGTTAATGGGCTACAAGCGGGTTGAGCATTTGTTGTAAAATTTGCAATTGGCGATGGGTGAACAGTTACTTGTTGAATTATGGTGTCGCCACAACCCGGATTATTAACTGCTAATTGCACGTAATATATTAAATCGCTTGTTGTATTGTTATAAAATATATTTGTTGGATTTTCATTTGTAGATGAGTTTCCATCGCCAAAATCCCAATTATAAGTTGTTCCTCCTGTTGATGTGTTTGTGAAATTAACTGTAAAAGGAGTGCAACCATCTGGGTTTATAGGGTTAAACGATGGTGTTGGTATTAAATTAAACGAAACTAATACATAATCAAAATCTGTACAACCAAATCCGTTATCTTCCGTCCAAATAAAATAGTAATTTCCGTAAGCGTCTGCTGTTACATTACAGATTGGACTATTTATATCAGAAAATGCAATGTTTCCCGGACCACTTTGCAAAGTCCAAATTCCTGTCCCTACTGATGGGTTTGCATTTAATTGATAATTGTATCCGCATATTCCTCCATCAATACCAGCATCGGCAACGGGTTGTTCTGTAAATCTAATTATAACTGTGTCTTTATCAATACACGAAGGACCAAAAGATTCAGCCCATTCATAACTATATAATCCATAAACACTTACCTCAACATTAGATGTTGCGTTTGTTGGGTCTGTAAATGTTGAAATGCCCGGTCCACTTATTTGTTGCCAAAATCCATTTCCTATTGATGGTATTGCATTTAGCGTAATTGTGTTGCTACATACATTTGCATCTATACCGGCATTTGCTACCGGATTTTCGAAAACAGTAACTGTAATATTATCGTTTCCTGTACAACCATTATTGTCGGTAACTGTATAAGTGAAATTGTATGAGCCAAGTACATTTGAATTAAAAATAACACTTTGAGTATTTGTTACATTTAAATTTGCCACATCTCCAGTCCATACGTGTGTAATATAATTTCCTGTTCCGCCTGATGGATTTCCATTTAAAGTAAGATTTTCGCCTGCACAAATTTCTGCCGGATTCGGAATAATATTAGCATCTACAGGGTTTACTGCTACTGAAATATTTTCGGAATTATAACAACCATTATCGTCGGTAACTGTGTATGTTAAATTATATACCCCTTGTGTTCCTGTTGAAAAGAAAGGGTTTTGAATGTTTGTTGAACTAAGAGGGGTTGTATTTCCTGTCCATAAATGAGTAATTATGTTGCCATCTCCGGGGGTTGGGTTTCCATCTAAATGTAAAATATCGTTCGGACAAACTTCTGCCGGATTTCCAGGTAAAATATTTGGCATAGGTAAAGCGTAAACAATTATTGTTTGAACACCTGTTCCTACACAGCCATCGTTACTTGTTACAGTATAATGTATTGTGTGTGTACCTGCACCTGCAACACTAGGATTAAATGTACCATTGTTAGAATTTGTTATTCCTGTTCCGCTCCAAGTACCTCCTGTTGTTGCTGCCGATAAATTTACCGATGAGTGGTTTAAACAAAATGGTCCGGCCGGATTTATGGTGGCATCAGGAGTGTCAACAACAATAATCATTGCTGTTGTTATTATAGGATCGTAATCGCCATTTATTAAATCGGTTGGAGCACCTGGTATGTTTGGGTCGTCGTAAGGGTTGCAATAATTCCAATCTCTTAGAGTAATTTCCCAAAACTCGCCTACATTTCCGGTATTGGGTCCATAACATGGTAAACTTATATTGTTTGGAGGTGTTGGTCCGTAAATAGGCTCGGTTGTTGGAACAATATTTCCGGCAAAAGAATAGGTTTGAACACTTCCATTTACCTCTACATTATTGTAAGTATAACTTGTTCCATAAACCCACTGAGTCCATCGCATTGGGTTATTAGGGTTGTCGTTTTCTACCGGAGGAACACAGTTCCATAAACTAACATCTTGAAAAGTTACATAACCATCATTTCCAACACAAATTGGAAATATTTGAGGTGTTATTTCTAAATGCCCACCATTATAATCGTCGGTATCCCAAACAGTTACATTCTGTTCTTGAATGCTACTTGTACAAATTACACCATCTACAACTAATTGAGCGGTAGGTTTATAATTACATTTATCGCCTCCTACTGGATAGACGTGGCTTATTGTTATTTTCCATTCGTGAGTTGCTGGGTTTGTATTTGTAGCGGTAATTGTTTGAACCACACCATCGTCCCAATCTACTTGAATTTCTATTGACCAAGGGTTTATTCCATCTGTGCCACCACCATCGTTTACGCCTCGATAGGTAATTTCCCAATCAACATTTACAGGCGCACATAAATTATCGGGTAAAATATCGTTGGCTTTAGAGGTTATTACACAAGATTGCGAATATAAATTAAAACTTGAAAACAAAAATAAACCTACTATTATAATTGTTTTTAATAATATTGGGTAAAAATTTTTCAAATCTATTTTTTTATTGGTGTGTGTTTGACATTTCTACGCAAATATACATTTTTTAGTTATATGTTATTTAATATTAGTTTCAAGTATTGTCGGCATTACAAAAAAAGGCTGTCTAACAAATTAGTACAGCCTTTTTTAAATTAAAACTAATTTCAGTAATTATTTTACAATTCTTGAGTTAAAAGTATTTCCGTTATTGCTAACAACAACTACTGAGTAAACTGATGATGATAATTCAGTTACATCAACATTTATTTGGTTAGCATTAATATTTGATAATTCTTTTACCATTTTACCTTGAATATCGAATATTTTAACGTTGCTTATTTTTTCTACAGTAGAAATAGTAACTTGCGATGTTGCAGGGTTTGGATAAATTTTAATGTTTTGTTCGTTAGAAACAGCATTAATTGCGTTTGCGGTTGGTGTAACGCTTGCCCAAGTTGTGCCTAATCTTAATTCGTCTAATTCTGTATTTGGTGTTTCTGAAGGACTATCTTGTCTTAATAAAATTTTATCTATTGTAGCTAAATCTGTTCCGCCGTTTGTAATAGTCACGGTTGCTGTTGGAGCTGTTGATGCACCTAAATTTGTTGCTAATGGATTAATCCACATGTTAGCAATGTCGTTTGTTGTACCCGCAACAATTTGGTAAGATACTACAACTAAAATAGGAGTGTTAGTTTGAAAAACTTCGGTTGACCAAGAAGTATAAGTAACTGTTGAACGGGCATTAACACCAATGTTGAAACCTGTACCGTTTAGTTTTGTCCAAACAGTACATCCAAAGTTTGTTGTACCAGAAACGAAACCTGCAAAATAACCACCTGTTGCATTTAACGAACCTAAGTCTGTTACGTTTATTATAAACGACATATAAACGGTTCCTGCTGTAATACTAGAAACAGTTTGTTGGTAATCTTTACCATAACCTTCAAAAGCAATTTTATTTCCTTCAGATGCAGCTAAACCTGTGTAGCTTAAGTTACCTGAGTTAACAACTATACTATCGCCAGAGTTAACTGTTACCCAAGGTGCTGGCATTGTATCATTTACAGTGTAGTTAAAGCTTTCGTAAACAATAACTTGTGCTTTAGTAATGAAGATTGAAACAATCATCATTATACTTAATAAGTAAATTTTCTTCATTTATATTTTTTTTAAAGTTCCCTGCAAAATTACAACTTTTATATTAATTTTTGTTGATTATTAGTTAAATTATTATTAAAATAACGACTAATCGGTGTGAGTAAAATAACTTATACCGAACTAACAAAATTCGTTTTCACTCTTTTTAGCGGTTTAGTATTAAATTTAAAAGACAAAATTCAAAAAAAAATCTTTTTATGCCACAGATTTCGCAGATTAACACAGATTAAATTCACGGATTTCAAAATAATACCGAAAGCACTCCGAATTAGTTCGGAAGTCCAATAGAAATTTGACTAAACAGCTATAGCATCGGCATTATACTGTTTTTTAATTGGACTATCATGTAAATAATATTGCTATAAGTTTATAAATTATGCTTATGTAACACTTTTTTACTTGACTTTTATCATTTTTATAGCTCTTACATAGTTATATATTTGTATAATTTAATTATAATATTATGGAAATAAGTGAATTAACATTCGAACAATTAGATAACGCTTCTTCAATATTAAAAGCAATAGCTCACCCTATACGTATTTCAATACTTAAATATTTGGATAATGGGAAAAAACTGACCGTTACTGAAATACATCAGCTTTTAGGCATAGAACAATCTACCACATCTCACCATTTAGGTATTTTAAAAGATAAAGGTGTGCTATCGTCGACAAGAGATGGAAAAAATACGTATTATTTTTTAAAACACAGAAGTTTAGCACATGTGGTGGAGTGTGTAAGCAAATGTTCGCAATAATTTTTTGTTAAATAGCTTTTTTATTTTACCTTCGCAAAAATTTATTAATTTACAATAAAACGAAAAAATATGAAAGTTATTCTAACAATGTTGTTGTTGTTGTTTTTTGTTAGCCAAAAAGTAAATTCACAAACTTCAGACACCGCTAAAATAAATAAATTAGACCAATTAAATATATATATTGATTGCGATTTTTGCGATATAGATCATATTAAAAAAAACATAACAATTGTAAATTATGTTAGAGATCCAAAAGAAGCCGATGTACATTTAATAATAACAAGAATGCAAACCGGAGGTGGAGGTAACGAATATACAGCTTCGTTTAATGGCAAAAATAAATTTAAAAATTTAACCGATACCTTAACATTTACTTTACCCGCAAATACTACAGAATTTGAACGACGAGAAGCACAAATAAAAAATATTAAAGTAGGATTAACCCCATTTATATTAAAAACACCTTATGCCAATAAAATAAATATTGTGTACGACCAAGAAGAAAAAACTGAAGAAATAGTTGAAGATAAATGGAAAAATTGGGTTTTTAGTAGTAGTGTTTCGGGTTATATAAATGGCGAATCGAGCTATTCTAATTATTATTTATGGACAAGGTTAAATGCACAAAAAATTACCGACGACATTAAATTAGAAATATCATATACCAATTCGTATCAAGAAACAGTGTATAAATTCGAGGAAAGCACCTCAATATACTATACCAAAGAAAATAATGGGAAAATATTGTTCGCAAAAAGTTTGGGAGATCATTGGGCTGCGGGTTCTTTTTTTACAATTAATACCTCAACGTATTCTAACATAGCACTGTCAGAAGGAATATACCCTGCAATAGAATACAACTTTTTTAAATATAAAGATGCTACAACAAAACAATTGCGAGTTTTATATAAAATAGGATATAAAAATAACGCTTACGTAGATACAACAATTTTTAATAAATTAAATGAGGGCTTGGGTTATCATGGTTTATCAATATACTATGAATATGTTCAAAAATGGGGTTCTGTAGAAAGTTCTGTTTATGGCTCAAATTATTTTACCGATTTTGAAAGTATTGATTTAGGCATGTACTTAGGAGGTAGTATCAGACTATTTAAAGGATTATCGTTAACAATTTACGGTGGTTATAATCAAAAAAGAAATCAAATTTCCTTGCCAAAAGAAACGCTTAGTGCAGAAGATATTTTACTAAGAAGAAAAGAAATGGCGAGCGAATACAGCTATTGGGCAAACTTTGGTTTATCTTATACCTTTGGGTCAATTTACAACAATATTGTTAATGCACGTTTTGGCGATTAATTAAACGTTTAGCAACTATTAGTTAAGATTATTTTTTATAGAATCTTTAATAGATTTAATATTTTGCACTATTTCAATAGTATCGTTATTAAGTTCCTCTTTAATTTCCTCTTTAATTTCCTCTTTAGTTTTGTTAATTTCCTTTACCCCTTTTCCAATATCTTTCATAATGGACGATAAGTTTTTAGAACCAAACAACAAAAAAGCAATTAAAGCAATTACTATTAATTCACCAGACCCAATCATAATACAAATATATTTATTATATCTTTGAAAAAATTAAATAAAGTGTTAAAATTATTTGGAAAAACACCAATAATAGTAAAATTTCTCATATTAATTTTAATTTTTCTGAGCATATTTTTTATTGATGTGTTTGTAGGGTCAGAATTATTTTCTATTACAGATATTTATAACTCAATTTTTAGTAATCAAAAATCAACAATAGCTATAATTATTTTTGAATTTAGAATACCACGAGCAATTACAGCAATACTTGCTGGAAGTGCCTTATCGGTTAGTGGCTTACTAATGCAAACTGTATTTAAAAATCCGTTAGCCGGACCTTATGTTTTAGGCATAAGCTCGGGAGCAAGTTTAGGCGTAGCTTTAGTAATTTTAACAAGTGGATATATTGGCTTTATGCCTATTTTAGCAGGAAGTTCAATAATATTGGCTTCGTGGATAGGCTCAGGTTTGGTTTTAGCCCTTATTTTAACCATATCAACAAAAGTAAAAGACATAATGACTCTTCTTATATTAGGAATGTTGTTTGGCTCTGGAATTTCGGCAATAGTAAGTATATTGCAATTTTTTAGCGATAATTATCAACTAAAATCATTTGTAATATGGTCGTTGGGAAGCTTAGAAAATGTTACAAACAACAAAATTATATTTTTTGCAATTAGTATTGTTTTTGGATTGTTTTTGGCAACACTATCAATAAAGTCGCTTAATGGATTAGTTTTGGGCGAAACTTACGCAAAAAGTATGGGCGTAAACATTAAAACTTCAAGAATATTAATATTTGCAGCAACAGGAATTTTAACAGGAACAGCCACAGCTTATTGCGGACCAATAGCATTTATAGGAATAATTATACCACATTTAGTGCGTATTATATTTAAAACAACAAATCATTTAATATTAATACCCGCAACAATTATAACCGGAGCAATTTTTTTGCTTTTCAGCGATATTGTTTCACAAATGCCCGGCTTAAACTTAAAACTTCCTATAAATAGCATAACCGCCTTGTTTGGAATACCATTAATAATTTGGTTAATACTTAGTAACAAAAAAATAGGCTTGTAAATATGGTAAAAATTAGTAATTTTAAAAAAATTATTTAATGAAAAACAACTTCGGTAAAATATTAGAATACACTTGGTTAGTAGCTGCAATACTATCGTTTGGAGCAGCAGTACATCAAACAATTTATCAGGGAATAAGTAACAGTTGGTTATTTACAATAATTTCGGCAATATCAATTGCAATGTATTTTTTTAGAAGAAAAATGCGTAAACTATTAGAAAAAACAAAATGATATTAAGTATAGCAATAATTATATTAACATTAATTTTCTCAGCGTTTTTTTCAGGAATGGAAATAGCCTTTATTTCGTCTAATAAATTAAAATTAGAACTCGATAAAAAACAAGGAGGCATATTTTCGCAAATAATTAAAGTATTTACAAAAACATCGGGACAATTTGTAGCAACAATGCTTATTGGTAACAATATATCGTTAGTAATTTATGGTATTTTAATGGCTTCAATATTAGATGTTTACATAAAAACAATAATAACCAACGAAATTTTAGTATTAACAATTCAAACCATAATATCAACCATTATTATAATATTTACAGCAGAATATTTACCAAAAGCACTTTTTAGAATAAACCCCAACAAATCTATAAAACTGTTTTCAATACCAATGTTTGTGATGTATATAATAATATACCCCATAACAAAAATAACAATGCTTTTTTCCGACACTGCACTAAAATACATTTTAAAAGTTAAACCCAGCGAAAAAAATAAAAACTTAGTATTTGGCAAAACTGATATTAACGATTTAGTAGAACACCTTAACCACAGTGAAGACGAAGACGATATAAATAACGACATAAAACTATTTCAAAACGCATTAGACTTTTCTGAAGTTAAAATACGAGAATGTATAGTGCCACGCACCGAAATTGTAGCCGTAGATATAAAAGAAACCAAAGTTGATGAGCTTCTTCAAAAATTTATTGAAACCGGTTATTCAAAAATACTTGTTTATAACGAAAACATCGACAATATTATAGGATACATACATAACTCCGATTTATTTAAAAACCCTACACAAATAAGCTCTATAGTACGAAAAATTAAAATTGTTCCCGAAACAATGTCGGCAAACAAACTATTATCAGAATTTAGTAAAGACAGACTTAGTTTAGCTGTAGTTGTTGACGAATTTGGAGGAACCTCAGGAATTGTTACTTTTGAAGACATTATGGAAGAAATATTTGGCGAAATAGAAGACGAACACGACAAACTGGGATACATAGAAAAAATAATATCGGAAACTGAATTCGTATTTTCAGGCAGATTAGAAATAGATTATATTAGAGAAAAATATAATATAGAAATACCTGTTTCGCCCGAATACGAAACTTTAGCCGGATATATTTTACTAAAATACGAAAACATACCTAAACTAAACGACATTATTAAATTAGATAATTTTTCGATAAAAATACTCGAAGTAAGCAACACAAAAATAAAATTAGTTAATTTACGCATCGATTAAACAGCTTATTTTAAGAACATTAATTATTAAAATAACAATCTAAAACTAATATTTCACAATTAACTTGTTCAATAGCAACTTATATATTATTTTTGTTGTCTATGAATTGGGTAAAATTTTATTTCGATGAATAACAAAATTAAAACAATAGCATTCCTTTTTTTAGGAATAAACGTAGCTTTTATATCTTGCAATAACCAAGAAAATAGCACAAACCAAGAGCAAGAAGTTAACCAAACTGCTGTTGAAAAATCAATAACAGAAAAAATTTCACAATGGAAAGAAATTGAACTAAAATCAGACTTAACTCAATTATCTGATAACGAAAAAGAAATGATTCGACTATTTCTACAAGCATCAGAAATTGTTGACAATATTTTTTGGAAACAAACTTATTACGGCAATAAAGACGAATTTTTAGCTAAATTTAAAAACGCAGACTCGTTGCAGTATGCAAAAATGAATTACGGACCTTGGGACAGATTGCTAGGCAGAGAATCGTTTATTAAAGGCTTTGAACAAAAAGCATTAGGTGCAAATTTCTACCCTCAAGACATAAAATACCTACCATTTATTAGCTACCAAGCCGAAGGAAAACTAAGTGCCTACACACAAATAAAACGCGACGAAAACGGCGACCTATTTGTAGAACCATACAATAAAGCATACTCAGAAGAAATAAATAAAATTGCAGAACTATTAACAAAAGCAGCAACACTTTCAGATAATAAATCGTTTGCCGAATATTTATTAGCAAAAATTGAAGCCCTAAAAACAAACACATACTACAACAGCGAGGTAGCTTGGATGAAAGTTAAAGGCAATAAAATAGACTTCCTAATAGGACCTGTTGAAACTTATGAAGATAATTTCTTACAAATAAAAGCAGCCTTTGAAAGCAATATTTTAGTGAAAAACGAAGAATTAAGCAATAAAATACAATATTATGCCGATTTAGTCGACGAATTTCAACAAAGCATACCTTGCGACCCCTCTTACAAAAAAGAACAAAAAGCAATAAATGCCGACTTTGGCGTTTACGATATTATAAGCTATTCTGGCTATTCTAACGCCGGGGCAAAAACCATTTCAATAAACAGACCTTACGATTTGCAAGTACTTAAAGAACACGGAAGTAAAAAATTGCAATTTAAAAACGTAACAGAAGCCAAATTCACCAACATTTTATTACCTATTGCCCAAAAAATGATAGACCCAACTCAAACTAAACTTATAAATGCCAATATATTCTTTGAAAGCAATATTTTATACGAAATAGCAGAACAATTAGGCTACCACAAAACACTTAAAGGAACAAACATAAAAGACGAATTAAAAGATTTTGCTACAATTATTGATAAAACTAGATCAGATATAGTTCGATTATTTTTATTGTCGCAATTAAAAAATTTAAATAAAATAACACAAGAAGACATTGAAAAACACTATATAACATACGTTTCTAATCTATTTAGAATAGTTCGCTTAGGCGATGGAGAAGCACAAGCAAAAGCCGATATGATTATATTTAACTTCTTGCAAGAAAAAGGTGCAATTACATTAAACGCTTCAATGTACACAGTAAACGTTGCCACAATGGAAAAAAATGTTGTGGAACTAACAGCATTAATACATAAAATACAAGAAACCGGCGACTATGCTAAAGCAAAAGATTTAGTAACAACAAAAGGTTTTATTAAAGATGAACTTAAAGAAGAACTTAAAAAAATAAAAAATATACCTATAGACTTAACATTTAAACAAGGAAAAGATATTTTAGGACTTTAAAAACCAAATTTTAAAACATAACTTTGCTATATGTCTAACATAAACCATATAGTAATTATACCGAAAGCATATCTATAATATAGCGTTCCTAACTTGTTCGGAATACTTTCGGTATAACAAATTTTGTTAGTCTATTTCATAATCAAGTTTTACGGTAATAGTAGCAGTTTTTCGCTTAGCAGATGTGTTAAAAGAGCCACCCCAAGAGTATTCTTCAGAAGAGTTTTGGGCTACAATTTGAAAAACGCCCATTTCGGCAACTTTTAATTTACCAACTTTACTCGCAGAATTTTCGGCAATTTTGTTTGCACGAATATTTGCATCTTTAGTAGCTTGAGCAATCATTTCAATTTTTAATTCTGCCAATTTAGTGTAGTAATATTCAGGTTCATAAGAATAAAATTCTATACCAGAATTTATTAATTCACTTACTTGTCGAGAAATGTTTTCCACTTTATCAACCTCATTCGATTCAATTTGAATGTTTTGCGTTAGTTTATATCCTGTAAAAACAGAATTGGTTCTGTTTCCATTTTCGTCGTAAATTTCGGCAAACTGTTTTTCAATTGTAATTGCCGAGAATATTATACTTTGTTCGTTTATGCCTTTTGATACCAAATATTTTTTGATATTTTCCCTGTCTGTATCTAATTCTGAATAAGCATCTTTTAAGTTTTGGTTTGTTCTCATAAAGACTCCACTCCACACAATTAAATCTGATGTGAAATTTTTACTTCCTAATCCAGTAACGGAAATTGAGTTGCTTGCTTTGTTTCTGTTTGCAAATGTTGTTGAAAAAATAATTGCAGTTGCTACAATTGCTAAAGCAATAATTAAGCTGTTTAGTGATGTTTTCATTTTGTTTATTTTTAGGTTTATATTAATCTACATTATCGTGTAGATATGAGTTATTTTCACGAATTTTAATTTTTCCGTTTTCATCTTCCGACAGCGAAAATTTTGATATAAAATTTTCTTCGTTTTGAATTGAGTTTTCTGCTCTTTGTTCGGCCTGTTGCTTTCTTTTATAAGCAGGAATGTTTTCCAACTCATCTACAAGGTGAGCATTTCTAACTTTTGATAAATCTTGTTGTTTATCGAAAGTTTTGTTTACCGATGGTGTTAAGTTTGTTGTATTAAAGTTAAAAATTTCTTTTTGAACAGGGCCTGTGTGCTCAGTATTTTGGGAAATTTTAGGTTCTAATTCAACTGTTTTAGAAAAACGTTCCGATTCGCCAGAATTATTAATTGTGCTAATAATTTTTTCGCTATTTATAATTTCGTTAAGTTCGATAATTGTGCTTGTACTAAATCCTGTAGCAATAACGGTAACAGCAATATTTTCACCCAAAGATTGGTCGTAGCTAATACCTGTAATTAAATCTGCCGACATTCCGGCTTCTTCTTGTACATAATCGGATATTTCGCCTACTTCGTTCATAGTTGCATCTACGCTTCCGGAAGTTATATTTAAGAGTACATTTTTAGCACCTTTAATATTGTTGCTATTTAAAAGTGGCGATTCTAAAGCTTGTTTTACAGCAATTACAGCTCTATTTTCTCCTTCGGCTTTTCCTGTTCCCATAATTGCAACTCCGCTATCAGTCATTACAGTTTTTACGTCGGCAAAATCTACGTTTACGTGTCCGTGAACAGTAATAATTTCGGCTATACCTTTAGCAGCAATAGAAAGGATGTTGTCTGCTTTAGCAAAAGCCTCTCCAATTCCAAGGTCGCTATGCAAATCTCTAAGTTTTTCGTTGTTTATAACCAAAAGAGAATCAACGTGTTGTTTAAGTTCTTTTATTCCTTCAATTGCTTGAGTTATTCTGCGTTTTCCTTCAAATTTGAAAGGTATGGTTACAATTCCAACGGTTAGTATATTTTTTTCTTTAGCCGTCGATGCAATAATAGGGGCAGCACCAGTTCCTGTACCACCGCCCATTCCAGCAGTAATAAATACCATTTTTGTGCCGTCGTCTAAAAATTTTTCAATGTCGCTTAAATTTTCAATTGCGGCTTGTTTACCTTGTTCGGGTTTATTTCCGGCACCTAATCCCTCGGTTAGTGTAGCACCCAACTGAATTTTAATTGGAACCGGACTTTTAAGTAATGCTTGAGCGTCGGTATTGCAAACAATAAAATCGACGTCTTTAATACCTTGTTCGTACATATAATTTACGGCATTACTACCGCCACCACCAACTCCAATAACTTTTATTATTGAAGATTTAGGTATTTGTATGTCAAAATTCATTATATCGTCCATAGCTTTATTTTTTAAAGTATTTAATTTTTATTTTAGTTCGGGGTCTTCCTCAGAAAACGCTTTTTTAAAAATTGTTTTTAATTTTTCGGTAAATTTAATTGTTTCTTTTTCTTGTTTTTCTTCTTTAATTGTTTCTTTTTCTTCAATTATTTCTT
>DYMG01000008.1:14684-51802 GCA_020721655.1 Paludibacter propionicigenes
GTTTCTTTTTCTTGTTTTTCTTCTTTAATTGTTTCTTTTTCTTCAATTATTTCTTCTTTATCTTTTATTTCGGTTGCTTGTTGCGATATTTTTCCTCTACGTTCATCGTCATCAATAATATCGAAACCTTTCATAAGTAGTCCAATAGATGTTGCGTATTTTGTTTTATTTAGCTGTTCGTCGAGTTCTGTAATTAGAAGTTTATTTGGAAATCCTATTCTAATATCTAAACCAGTTTTAAAAGCCATAAATTGTGTTATGTTTTTTAATAAAGCACCACCACCTGTGAGTACAATTCCGGCTCCAAGTTTTTCTATTTCAATTTGTTTTGTTATTTCGTAAAAAATTTGGTCAACAATTTCGTCCATACGGCAATTTATAACATAAGCTAAGTTTTTTACCGATATTTCTTTTGCAGCTCGTCCGTTAATTCCCTCAATACTAACATATTCGTTGTCTTTAATTATATCGCTTAAAGCTGAACCTTTAAGCGTTTTTAATTTTTCGGCACTTTTTTCAATTATGTTGTAAGCTTCTTTAATGTCGCGAGTAATTACATCGCCACCAAAAGGTATTACGGCAGTGTGTACAACGCTTTTATCGTGAAAAACGGCTATATCTGTAGTACCTCCACCAATATCTACGAGAGCTACTCCAACCTCTTTTTCTTCGTCGGAAAGAACAGCGTGTGCAGATGCCAGAGGTTCTAAAATTAGTTCTTTAGTTGTGATATTAACTCGTTCTATACATTTTTTTATGTTGTTTGCCGAGGTTACTTGTCCTATTACAATATGGAAGTTTCCGACAAGCATTTTTCCGTACATACCAAGTGGCTCTACTCCAATTTCGTCGTCAACAATAAAACTTTTAGGTACCACGTGAATTATTTCTTCGCCCGGCTCGACAGGTAAACTGAACATAACTTTTGTTAAATCGTCTAAATCGTTTTGAGTTATTTCTGTCTCAAAATTTGAGCGAGGCATTTTATGACTTCCTTCGGTGCTTCTAATATGTTGACCGGCAATTCCAACAAAAGCTTCTTTAATTTTAATTTTGGCTTGTGTTTCGGCTTTTTCTACAGCTTCGGTAATAGATTGTACTGTTTTAGAAATATTTTGTACAACGCCACGTTTAACACCAAAAGAAGGAGATTCTCCCATTCCCAAGATGTTTAATTTTCCGCCATTAATTTTTTCTCCTATTATTGCAACAATTTTTGTTGTTCCAATATCGATAGCTGCGAGTACTTTCCTTTTGTCTTCCATATATTTATGATATTATAATTCTTTTTTTGTGCAAACTATTTGGTTTTCGTATTTTAAGTTTATTTGTTCGTAAGTGCTCCACCCTTTTTTTGATAGTCCTTGTTGGTAAAAAGCTTTTAAGTTTTTGAGTTTAGTTTTATAATTTTCGATGCCTCCAAAATATATTTTTTGCAAACCTACTAATGGAACTAACTCATATTCGTTGTCGTTGTTTATGTAAATTTGCTGAAATTGATCGTCCCAAAATGGGTCGTTGTTTATGTATGTTGCCAATTCGTAAACTTCGCGGAGAGTATTGCCTCTTATATTTTCGATGGTGTCTTTTAAGTTTATTGTTCGTCGAGACTCAAAAGGTTCGTTAATATTGCCGTTTATAACAATTACGCGTGCTGTATAAATGTTTGAAAGCTGCATCATAATACCTTCTTTATCAATATAATAGCTCTCTCCAGAATAATTTATTATCCTCAATAATGGTTTTCGCTGAGTTATTTCAATATTTATGCTACCTTTTAAATTGTAGTATATATTTGTTGTTTTTACAGGAGGATAGTTGTTTATTATCTTTTTAATTTTTAACGAATTTATTTTCAGCATATTATACCCTATAATTGATATATTACTATCTGTAATTAAATTTTTTATTTCATTTTTGTTGATAAATAAATATTCCGTAGAGTCTATAACTTTTATATTTATTTTTGTGCATACTTGTTTGTTTTTTTCAATGCTAACGAACGACATAGAAAAAATTAAGAAGCCAAGTAATAAAACCCAACCAGTAAATGATAATATTTTTGAGTTAATTTTCATTTAAGCTTCTAAAATATGTTTAATTTTTGGCACTTCCGCATCAATATCGCCGGCACCAAGTGTTAGTAAAATATCTATTTTTTTCAATTTTATTATTTCTAATAATTCGGTTTTTGTGCACAAAGTTTTTTCTGTTATAGTTACATTTTTAAAAATAATTTCGGAAGTAACGCCATCAATAGGTAATTCTCGTGCTGGGTAAATATCGAGTAAAATAAGCTCGTCGAGCATACTAAGCGATTTTGCAAATTCTTCTGCAAAATCGCGAGTTCTGGAGAATAAGTGTGGTTGAAAAATGCCCGTAATTTTTCTGTTTTTATACAAATTTTTTATTGATAAAATAGTTGCTTTTAATTCTTCGGGGTGATGTGCATAATCATCAATAAAAACTAATTTTTCGGTATTTATAATGTAATCGAAACGACGTTTAACACCTTTAAAATTTTTTAAATTTTGTTTTATAAGCGTTTCGCTGAGTTGGTAAATTTGAGCAACAGCAATAGCTGCAATGGCATTTTCTACATTTACCAAACCGGGAACACCTAACTCAATATTATTAATTTTGCCTTTTGGAGTATTTAACTCAAAGGTATAAATATTATTTTCTACACGTATGTTTTCTGGGTAGTAATCGGCTTTTTCGGTTAAAGAATAAGTGTATATGTTAATTTTTTGAGGAATTTTAATATTTAAACCATACTTAATAACTAAATTTCCTCCAACCTCAATTTGTGTAATAAATTTCTCAAAACTAAGTTTTAGTTCCTCTGTTTTTCCGTAAATATCGAGATGGTCTGCATCTATCGATGTAACTACCGCTGTTTGTGGAAAAAGCTTAAGAAAAGAGCGGTCAAATTCGTCGGCTTCGGCAATTACATATTCGTTGTTTGGGTTTAAAATTAAATTTGAATTAAAATTTTTAGAAATTCCACCAATAAATGACGAGTATTTTATATCGGAATTTAAAAACAAATATGAAATTAGTGTAGTAATTGATGTTTTTCCGTGTGTGCCAGAAATAGCAATTCCTTTTTTACTGTTGAGTAAAAATCCAAGAATTTCGGCTCGTTTTGTTACATTAAACTTATTGTTAATGAAATAGTTTAAAATTAAATTTTGTTTTGGAATTGCCGGAGTATAAACAACTAAAGTGTTGTTTGGATTTAAATAATTTTGTTCAATTAGAGAAATATTATCGTTAAAAATTACATTTATTTTTTCAGTAATAAGTTCGTTTGTTAGTGCAGTTTCGGTTTTGTCGTATCCCATAACCGATTTATTTGAATCTTTAAAATAGCGTGCTAAAGCACTCATTCCAATGCCACCAATTCCTACAAAAAACACGTTATTTATTTTCTCTAAAGTCATTTTTATTAATTATTTTACCGATTTTTCAAATACTTTATATACCTCATCAACAATAAGTTGTGCCGAATTTGGGATTCCTAATAGTCCAATATTTTCGGAATAAACTTTCATTCTATAGTCGTCTCTAATTAATTTTACAGCTTCTTTAACTAAATCGCGGTTGGCAAGCGAGTCTTCAATCATCATTGCGGCATCTTTGTTTATTAGAGCCATAGCGTTTTTTGTTTGATGGTCTTCGGCAACATTTGGCGAAGGAACAAAAATTGTAGGTTTTTTAACCAAACAAAGTTCAGAAACAGTGCTAGCTCCAGCTCGTGAAATTACCACATCGGCAATTGCGTAAGCGTAGTCCATACGCGAAATAAAATCGTAAATTACAATCCCTTTGTCTAAATATTCTTTTGCACTTTCTAAGGATTCTTTATAGTACAGTTTGCCTGTTTGCCAAATTACTTGTATATTGTTGTCAACAAATGTTTTAATGTCTTTTTTTAAGCAGTTATTTATTGTACGTGCACCTAAACTGCCACCTATTATTAAAACTGTTTTGGTATTTCCTAATAAATTAAAGTGTTTTAAGGCTTCTACTTTTTTATCTAAGTTTTTAATTAAATCTATTCTAACCGGATTTCCTGTTTTAACAATTTTTTCTATAGGAAAGAATTGTTCCATATTATCGTAAGCAACACAAATTTTATTTACTTTGTTTCCCAATATTTTATTGGTAACACCGGCATACGAATTTTGTTCTTGAATTATTGATGGGATTTTAAATTTAGTAGCAGTTTTAAGAAGAGGACCGCTTGCAAATCCGCCAACGCCAATAGCAATATCTGGTTTGAAATCTTTAATTATTTTTTTTGCTTTTCTCATTGATTGGTATAATTTCCAAAAAAATGAAATATTTTCTAAAGATAATTCTCTTTTAAAACCACGAACAGGGAGTCCAATAATTTTATAACCAGCATTAGGAACTTTTTCCATTTCCATTTTGCCTTCTGCCCCAACAAACAGAATTTCAATGTTTTTATCTTTTTCGTGGATTGCATTTGCAATTGAAATAGCCGGAAAAATGTGTCCACCTGTTCCACCTCCACTAATTATTACTTTATTTATTTTTTTATCCATTGTGTTATTTTTTATGCTGGTTGTGGTTCGTAATTCTCAATTATTTCTGTTTTTTCTTCTGTTTCTTGTTTATTTATAGGTTTTGCTTGTTTTTCTATATCGGTATCTCTACTAACGCTTAAAATTATTCCAAAAGCAGCAGTAGCAAAAAATATTGATGAGCCACCCATACTTAATAAAGGCAGTGTTTGTCCGGTAACCGGAAATAAATTAACAGCCACAGCCATATTTATAAGAGCTTGAAAAACAAGCCAAAAAGCTAGCCCAATAGCTGTAAATGCAGCAAATCGGTGTTTTGATTTTTTTACAATTAAAGTTGATCTTTGCAAAAGCCAGAGATATAAAAACAGTACTATTAAACCGCCAACTAAGCCATATTCTTCAATAATTATTGCAAAAATAAAGTCGGAATATGGGTGCGGTAAAAAATTTCGTTGAGTACTTTTGCCCGGACCTTTTCCAGTAATTCCACCGGTTACAATTGCTATTTTTGCTTGGTCAGATTGAAAGTTGCCATCATCTGAAGCTTCTATGCTTTCTTCATTTCCGGTAAATCGTTCTACACGAGCAACCCAAGTACCAACCCTACCAATTTCTTTAAGTTTAGGGAACGCCAAAATAAGCAAAATTGTTAATGATAATGTTACAATTAAGCTGCCAACAAGTAAAAATAAATATTTTGAACTAACTCTGCCTATAAAAAGCATAACCAACGAAATTGCGAAAAGCATTGCCGAGGTTGAAAAGTTAGCCGGAAAAATTAACAAACAAATAACTATAATCCAAATAATTACAGGTCTAAAACCTGTTTTAAAATCTTTAATATTGTCTTGGTTTAATGCCAAAAACCGAGCAATATACATTATTAATGCAAATTTTGCCAAATCGGAAGTTTGAAAAGATATTCCACCCGGAAGCATAATCCAACGAGTTGCAGAGTTTAGGTTTATTCCCGAAACAAGTGTGTATAATAAAAGTGGGACCGATAAATAAAGTAAATATACCGAAACTTTTGAGTAAAAAGTGTAATGAATACGATGCGTTCCGTACATTATAGCAAAACCAATTGCAAGTAAAAATAAATGGCGGAAAATATAATGCGTTGTGTCCCCACCTTGATACTTATATGCTAAAGTTCCGGTAGAGCTATAAACAGCTAAAATAGAGATTAAAGATAATGCCACAACAATTATCCAAATCCACACATCGCCTTTAATATTTTTTACTAAATAGTTCACTTATTGTTTATTATAAACGTCTTACAGCCATTTTAAATTTTCTACCTCGCTCTTCGTAATTGTCGAACAAATCGAAACTTGCACAAGCTGGCGACAGCAAAATATTATCGCCTTTGCTACCCAAATAATAGGCAGTTTTTACAGCTTCGTCAATATTTTTTGTATCAACAATATCTTTCACAATTCCTTCAAAAGCTTTATGAATTTTAGCAACATCTTCACCTAAGCAAACAATAGCCTTCACTTTAAGTTTTACTAGATTAACTAATTCTGAATAGTCGTTACCTTTATCAACCCCTCCAACAATCCAAATAATATTTTTTGGAACAGTTTCGAGAGCAAACCAAGTAGAATTTACATTTGTAGCTTTGCTATCGTTAATAAATTGCATTCCATGAACTTTTAAAACAGGTTCTAAACGGTGTTCAACACCTTTAAAATCTTTTAAACTTTCCCTAATGCTTTCTTTTCTGAGCTCTAAGATGCTTCCGGCAATAGATGCAGCCATTGAGTTGTAGGTGTTGTGAGTACCTTGTAAAGATAAATCGAAGATTGACATTGTTATATAGTTATTTGAATTTATATTAATTTTAATTTCATTATTTTGAGCATAAGCTCCATTTTCAATTATATATTTAACCGAAAAAGGCATTATTTGCGCCTGAATATTGTGTTTTGTTATTTCGTTTCTAATAACCAAATCGTCAGCCATATATATAAAATAATCGTCTTTGGTTTGATTTTGTAGAATTCTAAATTTCGATTTCACATAATTTTCAAATTTATAGTCGTATCTATCTAAATGGTCGGGAGTTATGTTCATTAGAATGGCAATATCTGCTTTAAATTCGTACATATTATCGAGTTGAAAGCTACTAAGTTCTAAAACATAATAGTCGAAATTATTTTCGGCAACTTGTAGTGCAAAACTTTTACCTACGTTTCCGCCTAAACCAACATTTAAGCCTGCTTTTTTAAGTATATGATATGTAAGTAAAGTAGTTGTAGTTTTGCCATTGCTACCGGTGATACATATTTTTTTAGCATTTGTATAGCGTCCGGCAAATTCAATTTCCGATATTATTTTAATGCCTTTTTCTATAATTTTTTTAATTATTGGTGTTTTGTCTGCAATTCCGGGACTTTTTATTATTTCACTTGCAGAAAGTATTATTTCTTCTGTATGTTTCTTTTCTTCCCAATTTATATTGTGCTTATTTAATAACTCTTTGTAATTGGTTTTAATTTCGCCAAAATCTGAAACAAACACATCAAAGCCTTTTAGTTTTGCTAAAACAGCAGAGCCAGCACCACTTTCGCCGGCACCAAGAATTACAATAAGTTTTTTATTTATTTTTGTGTTTTCCAATTTTTAACGAAGTTTAAGTGTTACAAGCGAAACTACGGCTAATAAAATTCCAATAATCCAAAAGCGAATCACAATTTTTGGTTCTACATAACCTTTTTTCTGATAATGATGATGGAGAGGCGACATTAAAAATATTCTGCGACCTTCTCCAAATTTTCTTTTTGTGTATTTAAACCAACTTACTTGCATTATTACCGATAAATTTTCCATTAAGAAAATACCAGCCAAAATTGGAATAAGAAGTTCTTTTCTAATAGCAATTGCAAAAACGGCAATAATTCCACCAATTGTTAAACTACCAGTATCGCCCATAAATACTTGAGCAGGAAACGAGTTATACCATAGAAACCCTACTGTAGCTCCAATAAAAGCACCTGAAAATACTACAAGTTCTCCCGAATTTGGAATGTACATTATATTTAGGTATTCTGCCAAAATTACGTTACCAGACACATAAGCAAAAATTGCAAGTGTAACCCCAATAATTGCAGAAGTTCCTGTTGCTAAACCATCGAGCCCATCGGTCATATTTGCCCCATTTGAAACCGCAATTACTATAAATATTACAATTATTATAAAAAGAGGCCACATTAATTTATTGGCATTTTCGCCCATAAAAGAAACTAACCACTTGTAGTCGAATTCGTTATTTTTCACAAAAGGTATAGTTGTTTTTGTAGATTTTACGTCTTTGGTTACATCAACCAAAACATCGCAATTGTTTTTGTTTTTTACCCATTCTTGCTGTACAGCACCTTGTGTTGTATAAACTTTTTCTCGAATTACAACATCTTGACTAAAGAAAAAAGTTGCTCCTATTATAATGCCTAAACCTATTTGTCCAACTATTTTAAAACGTCCTTTTAAACCTTCTTTGTCTTTTTTAAATACTTTAATATAATCGTCTAAAAAGCCTATTAAACCAAGCCAAATGGTTGTAATTATCATTAAAATAATATAAATATTTTTAAGGTCGGCAAAAAGCAGAATAGGAATTAAGATTGATGCTATTATAATAATTCCACCCATTGTTGGAGTTCCTTTTTTTTGCATTTGTCCTTCTAAACCTAAGTTTCTTATAGATTCTCCAATTTGCTTTTTTTGCAAAAAATAAATCATTTTTTTCCCAAATACGGTAGAAATTAATAAAGAAGTAATTACCACCATAGCTGCCCTAAAAGTAATGTAGTGGAATACACCAGCTCCGGGAACTCCTAACTCATCAAGCCAATTAAATAAATAATATAACATATTTTTAAGTTCTTAATTTTCAATATTTAATGTTTCCCGTACAATTTCTTTATCATCGAAATGATGTTTCACACCTTTTATTTCTTGATATGTTTCGTGTCCTTTGCCTGCAATTAAAACTATATCGCCATTTTGAGCAAACATACAAGCTGCACGAATTGCTTCTTTTCTGTCGGTTATAGAAATTACTTTGTTTCTCAATTTTGTTGAAATTCCTGCTTCCATTTCTTTAATTATTTCAATAGGGTCTTCGCTTCGTGGGTTGTCGGAAGTAAGAATAATTTTGTCGCTTTTTTCTGCAGAAATTTGAGCCATTTCTGGTCTTTTTGTTTTGTCTCTATCGCCCCCGGCACCAACAACTGTAATTATTTTCGATGTTCCTTTTTTAATTTCTTGAATTGTTTCCAAAACATTTTTTAAAGCATCGGGTGTGTGTGCATAATCTACAATTGCAGTAATTCCATTTGCCGATGTAAAATATTCAAAACGACCGTTTACTGATGTTAGTTTACTTATTGCGACTAATGTTTGTAGTTTGTCTAATCCTAATTCAATAGCCACGGCATAAACCGCAGTTAAGTTGTAAGCATTAAAGTTTCCAATAAATTTAGTCCAAACTTCTTGCTCATTAATTTTAAGCAACATTCCGTTAAAGTGGCTTTCTAAAATCTTAGTTTTGTAATCGGCTGGCGTTTTTAAAGCATAACTAAGTTTTTTTGCTTTGCAATTTTGAAGCATTATTTCTCCATTTTTATCGTCGAAGTTAGTAATCGCAAATGCTTTTTTTTGCAAGTTATCGAAAAATGTTTTTTTAACAGAAATATATTCTTTAAATGTTTTGTGATAGTCGAGATGGTCGTGAGTTATATTTGTAAAAACACCTCCAACAAATTCTATTGATGAAATTCTTTGTTGATGTATTGAATGTGAACTTACCTCCATAAAACAATATTCACAGCCTTCATCAATCATTTGAGAAAAAAGTTTTTGCAATTGAACTTGGTCGGGGGTAGTGTGTGTTGAGCTTATTTCGGTTTCGTGTATGTAATTTACTACAGTTGAAATTAATCCAGTTTTATAGCCAAAACTTTCAAAAATTCTATAAAGTAAAGTTGCTGTTGTAGTTTTTCCGTTTGTTCCGGTTATGCCTACTACTTTTAATTTTTTTGTTGGATTGTTATAAAAATTTGCAGCAATTTTCCCTAATGCTTCCGACGAGTTTTTTACTAAAATATATGAAATATTTTCATTTATAGTTTCTGGAAATACTTCGCAAACAATAGTTTTAGCACCAAGACTTATTGCTTTTTCAATAAATTTATGACCATCAACATTATAACCCTTAATAGCAACAAAAATGCTTTCTGAATTAACATTACGGCTATCAAATTGAATGTTTTTAATTTCAATTGTAGTGTTACCAATAATTTGGTTAACAGTTATGTTTTTCAATATTTCGTTTAATGTTTTCATCGTAACAAAACAATTATATTATCGCCTTCGTTAATTTTACTACCAGCCGGCATAGACTGCCAAGCAACATTTCCATATCCTTCTGCTCTTACCTTTAACCCTTTATTTTCCAAAATATACAAAACGTCTTTTAAGCCCATTCCTTTTAAATCTGGAATTAAACTCGAACTGTTTATGTAATCTATTTTGCCAAATGAGACTAAATTTCCGGCATTAATAGTGCTTACCCAATCGTTACTTATAAGTTTTTTATAAGGAATGTTTAAAGAGCTAAAAATATTTTCCAAATCATCTATATTACCTTTTAAAGTATATGGAACTGTGTTTATATGAGTATTTGATTTGTCGTCCATTTCTAAATTAGTTGCATAAATTTTATCGGCAATTTTTTTAAAAACAGGTGCAGCTACTTGACTTCCGTATATTGATGATTTTGATGGTGAATTAACAACAACAATGCAACTGTATTTGGGATTATCGGCAGGAAAATAACCAACAAATGATGCTTGATGCGATTTTCCTCCTTCGGCATCAACATAACCCTTATTTCTTTTTGCTACTTGTGCTGTTCCGGTTTTTCCGGCAATTGAGTAGTTATCGTTTTTAATTATTTTTGCAGTTCCCTCTAAAACAACGCCTTCTAAAAGTTCGTGTACTTTTTCTAATGTAGATTGTGAGCAAATTTTCGGGTTTATTATTTCTTTTTCAAACTTTTTAATGCTTTTGCCGTGATACAATATTTCTTTTACAAACAAAGGTTTTACCATTTCTCCGTTATTAGCTACCGCATTGTAAAATGTTAAAATTTGCATTGGGGTTATTTGAATTTCGTAGCCAATTGACATCCACGGAAGTGAAACACCAGACCAAAGTTTATCGCCAGGATATTTTATGAATGGAGATCCTTCACCTTTTAAACTTAATCCTAATTTTTGATTTAAGTTCATTTCATATAATCGCTGAACAAATTTTTTAGGATTGTTTTTATAATTTTTATATATAATTTTTGAAATTCCAACATTAGACGACTCCTCGAAAGCTTTTTTTATTGTAATAACTCCTAAGTCTTCGTGCGAGTCTTGCATTACTCTATCGAAATATTTTATTTTTCCATTTTCAGTATCTACCGAGTCGTTAATGTCAATTAGCCCATCTTCTAAAGCCACAATAATTGATGCAAGTTTAAACGTAGAGCCCGGTTCAGAACTTTCTCCAATAGCATAATTGTAATATTCTTGATATGTGCCGTTTTTTCCTTTTTCTAAATTTGAAATTGCTTTTATATGTCCGGTTGCAACCTCCATAATAATTGCTGTACCGTGTTGTGCATCGTGATCAATTAGCTGTTTTAAAAGTGCTTCGTAAGTTACATCTTGCATTTTAACATCAATAGTGGAAATAATATCTTGTCCATCTTCCGGTTCAACTTGAACGCCACCATCAATTTCCATCCAAACATTGCCCGAAAGTTTTTGCATTAGTTTAATTCCCTCTAGTCCTTTTAGTTCTTTGTTATATGCTCCTTCAACTCCAACACTACCAATACGTTCGCCCTTATTGTTTTCAATTAAATAGCCTAAAGTTCGAGAAGCCATTTGCCCAAAAGGTTTAATTCTTTTGTTTTTTTGTATTATAATAAACCCTCCTTTATATTTTCCTAACCTAAAAATTGGGAAAGTTTTTAATTTTTTAAGGTCTAAATACGATACATTTCTTTTTAAAAGAAAATATCGAGACCCCATTTTTCTTGCACTAACAATTCTTCGTTTATATTCTTTTTTCGATAAATCGCGGAATAAATTCGATAAATTCCACGCAAGCGAATCTATGTTATTGTCGAAAACTTCTGATGAAAGAGCACTACTATTTAAGTCCATTCTAATATCGTAGTATGGCACCGAGCTAACAAGTAATTTGCCATCAGATGATAAAATATCGCCTCTATTAGGTTCAATTACAATGTCTTTTCTTGTAAATTCTTGTGCTTTTAACTCCCATTTATCTTTTTCGATAATTTGTAAATATAAAATTCTACCAATAATAGAAAAAGCAAAAATTAACATTATAAAATATATAAAGTTAACTCTCCAAATTAAGTCTTTTCTAATATTTTTGGTATCTTCTGTCATTTAAATTATTCGGTTTTTGCTACTTTAATTTTAATTGGTGGCTCTGTATTTTCTATTAACCCAACTTTCAGTGAATCAACTAAATGGATTATTTCGGATTGTTTGCTAATAAACATAAGTTCTGATGCTGTTGCAATATGTTCGCTTCTAAGTTCGTTTCTGTCGAATTTTAGTTGTGTTGATTCTCTAACTAAACTTTCGGCATTAAATCTGTTTGCTATATAAATAATTGCAAAAAAGAATAGTAAAAAAATTAATCCGGCTTGTTTAATAACCATTTCTTTGGTTATTTTTTTAGGGTCAACAAGTCCTTTTACAGCACCTGCAATATTGTTTTTAGGCTCTGTATCTTTTTCAAAATCTTTAATATTTTTTTTGCCAAAAATTTTTAAAATATTCATTTTTCTTGTTGTAATTAAAGTTTTTTAGCTATTCTCAACTTTCCACTTCTTGCTCGGTTATTAACACTAATTTCTTCGTCTGAGGGTGCAATAATTTTTTTATTTATTGGTTCAAATATTTTTGTTATATTTCCAAAATAGTCTTTTTCTATTTCGCCGTTTATGTTTCCTGATTTTATAAAATTTTTTACTAGTTTGTCTTCCAAAGAATGGTATGATATTATTGATAATCTGCCATTAGTATTTAGAACATCGCCAACCTGTTCTAACATTTCTTTTAGAACTGTAATTTCCGAATTTACTTCTATTCTTATAGCTTGAAATATTTGTGCTAAAAATTTATGTTCTTTGTTTCTGGGTAATAAATGGTTTAGTACATCAACCAATTGAAAAGTTGTGGAAATTTGTGTTTTTTGACGTTCCGAAACAATGGTTTTTACAATTTTACCTACCGATTCTAATTCGCCGTATTCTCTAAATATTTTATAGAGTTTTTCCTCAGGATAGTCGTTAATAACATTTTGTGCCGAAATTCTTGCTTTTTGATTCATTCTCATATCCAAAGGAGCATCAAAACGAAACGAAAAACCTCGTTCGGGCATATTTATATGATGAGAAGAGATGCCTAAATCGGCAAGAATGCCATCTACTTTTGTGTATCCGTAGTACTTTAAATAGTTTTTTAAATATTTAAAGTTTGAATGTACGAATATAAAATTTTCACTTTCAATTGCATTTTTTTTTGCATCAGCATCTTGGTCAAATCCCAATAAAATTCCTGTATCTAATTTTTTGAGTATTTCTCTGGAATGCCCACCACCGCCAAAGGTTAAATCAACATAAACGCCATTTGGGTTTATGTTTAAACCTTCAACACTTTCTTTTAAAAGTACTGGTAAGTGATATTCCATTATTCCACGTCATTAAACGTATCGTAGCCAAGCAACTTTTCTGCTAAATCTGCAAAATTTTCTTCGTTCATTTGTTGAGAGTCGTAAGCCGATTTATTCCAAATTTCAATTTTATCATCTTGTCCGGCTAAAATTATTTCTTTCGAAATTCCTACTAAGTCGGTTAAGCGTTTTGGAAATAAAATTCTGCCACTTGAGTCTAAAGATATTTCTGCAGTTCCTTTATAAAATTCACGTAAAAATTTTGCGTGTTCTTTCTTGTAAGGGTTTATGCGTGAGCGAATTATCTTTACTTGGCGTTCCCACTCATCGTACGGATAAAGATTTAGGCAATTTTCAAAAATGTCTTTTTTAACAACAAAACGATTTCCAGCAGATTCACTTATCTGCTTTTTAAAAGCCGAAGGAAAAAGAACCCTGCCTTTTTCGTCTGCTTTTACGGGGTAATCGCCTACAAAAGTTGTCATTAGCTAATTATACTATTTAATTGTAAAAATAAATAATTTTTTACCACTTCTCTACACAAATATACACTTAGTCCCACAATGTTAATAAAACTTTTTCTAAATGTTTATAACTTTAGAATAAAAAAGCTTATTTTATAAGTATTTTAAGATTTATTAACAATTAAGGCTGTTAATAACTATGTTTATTTGAAGTTGTATCACTGTATTTAGAAAATAAAGTATTTTGTATTTTTTGGAAATCCAGATTATTTTGTAAATTTATACCAAATGCAAACAATATATTGTCCAATAAATGAAATGTATAATGCCAATGCAATAGCTGTTTAGTCCAATATTAAATTGGACTTTCGAACAAATTTCGGAATGCTTTCGGTATTATTGTTTCGTGAATTTCCATTATATTTTCGTTGTGCCATTATTTTGCCATATTCTATTATCAAAAAACTTATCAAATAAAAAATATTTATTACTTTTGCCAAACTATTGCCCAGGTGGTGAAATTGGTATACACGCAACGTTGAGGTCGTTGTGCTTTCGGGTGTGCAAGTTCGAGTCTTGTTCTGGGTACTTTTTTAGTTTATACAAAATGCAAACAATATATAATAGTCTAATAAATGAATTGTATAATGCCGATGCAATAGCTGTTTAGTCCAATTTCTATTGAACTTTCGAACAAGTTCGGAACACGTTATTACATATCTGCTTTCGGCATTAGAAGGTCTAAAATTTCTTTGGGGTTGTTTATAATAAATTTTGCTCCGTTTTCTAAAAGTTCGTCAACTTTACGGTAACCCCAAGTAACTCCAATTGCGTCAATATTTGCGGCTTTTGCTGTAAGCATATCTGTAGATGTGTCGCCCATATATAAGAATTCAGATTTTTTAAAGCCGAGTTTTTCTATAATTTCGTTTGCCGTTTGAGGCGATGGTTTTCTTTGATAGCCTTCTCGTTCGCCAAAAACAAAGTCGAATTTTATATCGGCAAAAAAGTGATTTACAACTTCTTGCGTAAAATTGTTGGGTTTGTTTGATAGAATATTTAACGAAATGCCTTTATTTTCTAAGGTTTTAAGCATTTCTATAATTCCATTATAAGGCTTAGATTTTATTGTTTGGCGTTTTTCGTAAACTAATTTAATTTCGTTAAAATATATTTCTGCATCGGTTTTTGATAAGTTTGTTGGGAGTGCTTTTTCTATTAAAACAGCTATTCCATTGCCAATCATATATTTGTAATCCTCAAAAGAGTGTGTTTTAAAATTGTATTTTTCTAAAACATAATTTACTGATTCTGAAATATCTATCAATGAATTTAAGAGCGTCCCGTCTAAATCAAAAATTATTGCTTTTTTCATTGTTTAATTTTACAAATGTTCGTTGAAATATCTAATTATTGTTTTTGTTAAATGGACTCTATCTTTTCCGCCAACGTTGTGCTCGTGATTTGGATAAATCATATAATCTATAAGTACATCGTTTTCTATGCATTTGTTTATGAACATTTGGCTATTTTGCCACACTACTGTTGGGTCAATGCTTCCGTGTATAATCATTAAGCGACCTTTTAGGCTGTCTGTTTTGTTAAGTGTTGATGTTTTTTTAAAACCTTCTTCATTTTCTTGATATTTATCCATATATCGTTCGCCGTACATAATTTCGTAGTACTTCCAATCAATAACCGGACCGCCTGCTACGCCAACTTTAAAAACATTGTTGTAATTAAGCATTAGCGAGCTTGTCATAAAACCGCCGTAGCTCCAGCCGTTTACGCCAATTCTATCGGCATCAACCCATTTGTGCGATTTTAAAAATTTCACTCCTTCAATTTGGTCTTTCATTTCGTTTTGTCCGCATTGGCGATGTATAACGCTTTCAAATTCAAAACCTCTATTTTCGGAGCCTCTGTTATCTACTGTAAAAATTACGTAGCCTTGTTGAGCCATATAATATAACCAAAAACTGGTGCCTGCCAACCAAGAATTTGCAACAAGTTGTGCGTGAGGTCCGCCGTAAACATAAACAATTACCGGATATTTTTTATTTTCGTCGAAATTTGATGGTTTTATAAGTGAATAATATAGGTCTGTTTGTCCGTCGGCAGCTTTTATTGTGCCAATTTCGGGTAAGTTAATATTGTAATCTTTTAAAGGGTTTTCGGCTGAAATTATTTCTTTTTCAATTTTCCCGCTTATGTTACAAATATTGTAAACTCTTGGTATTGAAATGCTACTATATCCATCAATAAAATATTTAAAATTAGGGTTTAGTATGCAATTATGTGTTCCGGCAACCGATGTTAGTGTGGTTATGTTTTTTGTGTCTAACTTTACTGAGTATAGATGGTTTTCTATTGGTGAGTTTTTTGTTCCTGTAAAGTATATTGTATTTGTTATTTTATCGAAATCTACAATTTCATCAACAATCCAATTGCCTTTTGTTATTTCAGATACAAGCGTTCCATCTATGTTGTAAAGGTATAAATGCATAAATCCATTACGTTCCGATTGCCAAATAAATTGATTGTCTGAAATGAAATATGCAGGTTTTTCTGGTTCAACCCATTTGTCGTTTTTTTCTTCAAAAAGTGTTTTTAGTAAATTGCCACTTGAAACATCGTATTTATTTATTTGTGCATAATTTTGATCTCTATTTAAAATGGTTAGTATAATATTAGTTTCGTTTGGACTCCAAACAGGGTTTATTAAATATTGTTCACTTTTTTCATCGGTTTTCAAAAAGTGTGTTTGTCCGGTTTTAATATTGTAAATTCCAAGAGTAATATTTTCGCTGGTTTGCCCATTCATAGGGTATTTTATATTTTCTAATGTTGCAGGTGTGGTGTTTACATTTACTATTGGATAATCGGTTACTTTTGTTTCATCTTTTCGGTAAAAAGCTAAATAGTTGCCTTTTGGCGACCAAAATATGCCGTGAGTTATTCCAAATTCGCTTCTAGAAACGGTTTGTCCGTTAACTATTGCTTTGTTTTCGTCTTTTGTTATTTGAGTTTCTTTGCCATTTTTATCTATAATAAATAAGTTGTTTTCAATGGTATAAGCAAATGTGCTATTTTCTTTACAATAGAAAATATCTTTAGCTTTTTCGTTTATATTTATCTCAAAATCAATCGTTTTACTTGTTGTATTGTAAAAAATAAAACGATTATCGTATCCAAATTTTATGGTATTTTTATTAATCCATTCGTAATCGTAAAAATAACTTACAGAATCTTTTTTTGCATTTGTTAGTGCAGTGTTTATATTGTTTAAACTTATAAATTCTTTAGCTTTTTTCGCTTTTATATCTGAAATAAAAATGCTTCTATATTTGTCAATATAAGTATAGTTATTTGTTTCTGGTTGCCATTTTAAACCTATAATATAATTTGGATAAATAAAAGGAATTTGCCCACTAACAGATTGTTCTATGGTTAGTTCTTTTTTTTGGCTAAAAACATTTATTGAAATAAATGCTACTAATATTAAAATACCTATTTTTTTCATTTTGCTCTATTTTTTTCAAAAGTATGAATTGAAACTATATTAAACAATTAGAATTTAAATTTAAAATTTATTTTCAGTTAAATTATAAACTTTTTGAACTTGCTTTAATTCTTTTTCTAATTGAAAGTTTAAGTCTTTTAAAAATCCGGTACGCATATCCCATATACAAGCGTGTACAATAGGACCTTTATTTTTTATATACGATTGCTGAAATTGACTGGTTTTAATAATATTAACGCATTGCTCAAAGGTGTTTAGCTCTACAAGTCTATCATACTTATCTTCTTCATTTTTAATGGAATCTAATTCGTCGAAATGCATTCTATACACATCTCTAATATTTCTGAGCCAGTTGTCTAATTCGCCGTAAGAATGAGGTTGCATAGCTTCGTGAACACCTCCACAACCATAATGACCACAAACTAAAATATGCTTAACTTTTAAAATTTCTATTGCATATTGCAAAACCGAGTGAGAACTTAAATCGTTTGGCGGAACTTGATTTGCTATATTTCTATGAACAAACAAATCGCCAATATCTAAACCAGTTATTTCATTGGCTGGAACTCGGCTATCTGAACAGCCTATGTACAAATAGTCGGGATTTTGACCTTCATATATTTTTTTAAAAAAATCGGGGTCGGAAGAAGTGGTTTTTTCAACCCACTCTTTATTTTGTTCAAATACTTTATCGTAATTATCCATAAAATTTTTATGCAAATATAAAAAATTATTGTAAAAAAATTTGCTTTTTGCACCATAGTGCATTATATTTGTCGAGAATTAAATTAAATTAAATGCCTAGAGGAGATAAAACGGGTCCACTTGGACAAGGTTCAATGACCGGAAGAAAATTGGGTAACTGCAATAACCATAATGGTTTAGGCGGTAATGGAAATATGAATGGTACAAGACGAGGCTTTGGCAGAAATAACAACATTGCACGAGGTTTTGGTAGAGGTTTTGGTTTCGGAAATTTTATGTTTAACGAAAAAACTGCAAACGACCTGCAAACTGAGATTGAACAATTGAAAGCTCAGATTAAAAACTTAGAAGAAAAACTTAAAAACTAAAATTATGTTTGGAAAAGGACTTGGAAAAGGCGAAGGTAAAGGACTTGGACGCGGAGGCGGACAAGGCAGAAACAATGGAGGTTCTTTTGGAAATGGAGGTTTTTGCGTATGTGCTAAGTGTGGCGAAAAAATTCCACATCAGCAAGGTGTAAAATGCACTACTATAAAATGTCCAAAATGCGGTAAATCAATGATTAGAGAAGAACTTCTTCAAAAATAAAAAGAAAATTGCGATTAAAATTGTCTGATTTTTTAATTAGACAATTTTTTTATTTGCAATTTTACAAAATTAAAAACAAAAAAATGAAAATAGCCATAGCAAGCGGTAAAGGAGGAACAGGAAAAACAACACTTTCTACTAATTTAGCATCGTATTTATCAGAAAATAACAAAGTTGTTTTGTGCGATTTAGATGTTGAAGAACCAAATTCTGCATTGTTTTTAAAAACAGAAATAATTCATCAAGAAAAAAAATATAAAGGAATTCCCGAATGGAACAAAAATACTTGTACCTTGTGTGGAAACTGTCAAGAAGTTTGTAATTACCACGCTGTTATACAATTAGGCGACACTATAATGGTTTTTCCGGAATTGTGTCATTCTTGTTATGCCTGTTCGGATCTTTGTCCAACAAACTCATTACCAATGATTAACAACGAAACGGGGACTCTAACTCATTTTAAAACAAATACTTTTGATTTTGTTGAAAGTCGTTTAAAAATTGGTGAAGAACAAGCCGTACCACTAATAAAACAAACATTAAAATACATCGATAATAATTTTTCTGATGAGTTTCATAAAATATATGATTCACCACCAGGAACATCTTGTCCGGTAATAGAATCGACAAAAAATGCAGATTTTGTAATTTTAATTACCGAACCAACCCCATTTGGATTTAACGATGTGAAAATTGCAATTGAAACAATGAAAGCTTTAAATAAAAATTTTGGAATAGTGATAAATAGATATGGAGTTGGTAATGACGATGTTATAAATTATTGTAAAAAAAATAACATTCCAGTATTGGCTAAAATTCCAAATAAAAAAGAAATTGCAGAACTATACTCGAAAGGAGAACTTTTATGGAATAAAATTCCAGAAGTTAAAACAGAATTGGAAAATATTAAAAACTTCATTTTTTCTAATATAAAAAACTAAAAAAATGAAAGAAATCGTTGTAATTTCAGGAAAGGGAGGCACTGGCAAAACATCTATAACAGCATCGTTTGCTGTTTTAGCCGGAAAAAGTGCTGTAATTGCAGATTGCGATGTTGATGCTGCCGATATGCATATTCTATTAGACCCGAATAATTTAAAAACCGAAGATTTTTTTAGTGGTGAGTTAGCAATTATCGATGAAAATATATGTACCCAGTGCGGTAAATGTTTCGATGTTTGCCGATTTGATGCAGTAGAAATAATTGAAAATAAGCATACAATTAATAAAATTTCGTGCGAAGGTTGTGGCTATTGTGCAAGAGTTTGTCCAGTAAATGCTATAACAAACATTCCTTTAAATGTAGGCAAATGGTTTATTGCCAATACTCGTCATCAACAACCTTTAGTTCATGCTAAATTGGGAATTGGGTCAGACAACTCAGGAAAGTTAGTTGCACACGTAAAAAATATGGCAAAAGAAATAGCCGACCAATATAATAGACCGTATGTTATTGTTGATGGTTCTCCGGGTGTTGGCTGTCCCGTAGTTTCGTCGCTTTCGGGGGCAAATTACGTAGTTTTAGTTACCGAACCCACCGTTTCAGGTTTGCACGATTTGAAAAGAGTTTACGAACTTGTAAAAAAATTTCATATAAAAGCAGGTTGCATTATCAATAAATTTGATTTAAACAGTCAAAAAACAACAGAAATTATAGAATTTCTCGAAAACGAAAGCATTGAACATTTAGGTAATTTACCTTATAATGAGGCTTTTACAAAAGCAATGACCGAATGTAAAACTATTGTAGAATTCGATAGTGGTGAAATAACAAATATTATAACCAAAGTTTGGGAAAAAGTAAAAACAACACTAACTTAAATTTTAATTATTAGGAGGTTTAAACATGTTAGAAATTAAAAACGAATTTATTTTTGCTCCCGTAAAAACAGGTTACAGCAACGATTCTGGATTAGTAACAGAAAAGCATTTAAATTTTTATAAAAAACGAAGTAAATATTTAGGAGCCATAATTCCAGAACCATTTTATATCGATAAAAATATTAGAGAATTACCATCTCAAATGGGAATAGACAATGATGATAAAAATGAAGGTTTAAAAAAACTAACATCAACCATTCACAAAGACGGTACAAAAGTTATAGCTCATTTGAACCACCCAGGTAGAATGGCAAACCCTAATATTCCTAACAATTATTATGTATCGTCAACCGACAAAGCATGCGAAGTAATGGGTGCTAAACCAAAAAAAATGGAAGCTCCCGAATTTAATAAAGTGTTAAACTTATATGTTGAAGCAGCTATACGTGCCGAAAAAACTGGCTTTGATATTATTGAGTTACAATTTGGTCATGGATATTTATTAGCCCAATTCATTTCACCAAAAGTAAACGACAGAACCGACGAATTTGGAGGTAGTTTTGAGAATAGAATAAAATTTCCTTTACAGGTTTTAGACGCTGTAAAATCGGCTGTTAAGTTGCCAATTATAGCCAGAATAAGTGCCGATGAAATGATTCCTGATGGAATTAAATTAGAGGAAATGATAAAATTTGTTAAAATTCTTAAGGGCAAAGGAGTTGATGCAATTCATGTATCTGCAGGTACAGTATGTAACACAGCTCCATGGTATTACCAACACATGTTTACTCAAAAAGGTAAGACTTGGGATTTTGCACAAAAAATAAAAACTGAAGTTCAAATACCAACAATATTTTTAGGTAGAATTAATACCACTGAAGACATTAATAGTATTAAAACCAATTATAACGCCGATTTTATGGCTGTTGGTAGAGCATTAATTGCAGATCCTGATTTTATTGGAAAATATCTTGGCTTAGTAAAAGAAAATATTAGACCATGTTTAGCTTGTGCAGAAGGTTGTTTAGGAGGTGTTAAATCAGGCAAAGGCTTACAATGTTTAGTTAATCCAGAAGTTGGAACTAACATTGATGAAATAGAACATGAAATTAAAAATAAAAAAATTGCAGTAGTTGGAGCTGGTTTAGCAGGTATGGAAATAGCTGCCTTATTAACAAAAAAAGGACACCAAATAACCATTTTTGAAAAAAATAAACTTGGCGGACAATTCGAATTAGCTTACTTACCACCCAAAAAAGAATCACTTACAAAACTAATAGATTATTATATTGACGAAGTAAAATATTATAAAATACCTGTCATTTACAAACAATTTGAAGATTCTAATATTAAAGAATTCGACGAAATTATTTTAGCAACTGGCTCAATACCTGTAATTCCAAAAATTAAAGGGCTTAATAATTTTTATTGGGCAGAAATATTGGAAAATAAAAACTTACCAACTTTTAAAAATATTGCAATAGTTGGAGGTGGACTAATTGGTACAGAAATAGCACATACACTATTAGAAAATAAAAACAAAGTACATATATTTGAAATGCTTCCACAAATTGCAAATGGAATGGAAATGATTGAACAAAAAATAATAATGCAAAACCTTCAAAACGAAAATGTTAAAATACATACAAATTCAAAAATTATTGAAATAAATGACAAAACAATACATTTTGAAAAAGACCAAACTACACACAAAATTGAAGATGTAGATTTAATTGTAATAGCAACAGGTATGAAAGAAAATGTGCCATTTTTTGAAAACAAATTTAATAAACCAATTCACATAATTGGCGATGCAAAAAAAGTTTCAAAAGCACAAAACGCAATATTTAGTGCATTTGAATTAGCAAATAAAATATAAATTAAAATAAACAAATATGAAAATTGCATTTACTACAAAAGGAACAGAATGGGAATCTAAAATTGATTCAAGGTTTGGACGTGCCAATTATTTTGTGTTTTACGATGAAGATACACAAGAGCTATCATCAATAAACAACAAAGACAATGAAAACGATGCACACGGAGCAGGACCAAAAGCAGCTCAAATATTATTTAACAACAAAGCACAAGTACTAATAACAGGAAATGGACCGGGAGGAAACGCTTCAACTATTTTAGAAAAAATAGGTGTTGTTTGCTATATTGAAGCTCAAGAAATAACTATAAAAGAGGCATATAATTTATTTAAAGAAGGAAAATTAAAAAAATTTTATTAAATTTGGTTAGTTTTATTAAATTTTAATATATTTGCATTTAAGTAATTAAATACTTTAATAGTTAATGTCGCGACCAAAAAATAATAGAGTAGTTCATCAGCCACCAGTTTTTACCGAATTTAAACCAAGCGGAATAAAAGGTAAAGATTTGGCGACAATAATTATGACTATTGACGAATATGAAGCAATAAGGTTAGCCGATAAATTAGGATATACTCACGAAGAAGCATCGGAAGAAATGGACATTTCACGATCTACATTTACAAGGTTATTAGATAAAGCTCGCTTAAAAACTGCAGAATTAATTATCGACGGAAAACGCATAATAATAGAAGGAGGCAACATTCATTTTAGAAAAAACATACTAAAATGTAACGATTGTGGAACCTTATTTGAAACAAAAATTGGAGAAAACGTAAAAGACTGTCCAAACTGTAACAAAAAAAACCTAATAAATTTGGCAGTAAATTTTGGACAAGGTAAATATTGTGTAAAATAAATTACTATGGTAAATACACTAAAAAATATTTTCAATTTCTATAAAGAAGGCTTTCTAAGTATGAACGTTGGCAAAAAATTATGGATAATAATAGGTATAAAACTATTCATAATGTTTGCAATATTAAAAGTATTCTTTTTTCAAGATTTTTTGTCGAGCAAATTTAATAATGATAAAGATAAAAGTGAATATATAATAGAACAAATAACTAACTTAAATTAAATTTTTATGGAGAACATTGATTTTTCATTAGTCGATTGGTCGAGAGCACAATTTGCCCTCACGGCTATGTATCATTGGATTTTTGTACCACTTACATTGGGACTTTCATTTATTATTGCAATAATGGAAAGTATTTATGTAAAAACAGGAAATCCGGAATGGAAGAGAATTACAAAATTTTGGATGACGCTCTTTGGTATAAATTTCGCCATTGGAGTAGCCACCGGAATTATTTTGGAATTCGAATTTGGAACAAACTGGAGCAATTATTCTTGGTTTGTTGGCGACATTTTTGGAGCCCCATTGGCAATTGAAGGAATTATGGCTTTCTTTATGGAATCTACCTTTATTGCAATAATGTTTTTTGGTTGGAACAAAGTAAGCAAAAAAACACACGCATTATCAACTTGGTTAGTAGCAATAGGTTCTAACCTATCGGCACTATGGATTTTAGCTGCAAATGGCTGGATGCAACACCCTGCCGGAATGGAATTTAATCCAGACACAGCACGTAACGAAATGGTCGATTTTTGGTCGATACTTTTCTCACCAGTTGCAATAAATAAATTTTTACACACAGTTACATCAGGTTATGTTTTAGCATCAATTTTTGTAATAGGCATAAGCTCGTGGTACATTCTTAAAAAGAAAGATGTTATTTTTGGAAAAAGAAGCATTGTAGTTGCATCAGTTTTTGGCATACTAGCATCAATATATTTAATTGGAACAGGCGACGGCTCTGCTAAAGCAGTAGCAAAATACCAACCAATGAAACTTGCCGCAATGGAAGGATTGTACGAAGGTACTACAAATGCTCCTTTAGTAGGCTTTGGAGTATTAAAAAATGCCGGAGATACTAACAATCCAGAAAAATTAGACTTTTTGTTTAGCATTCCTATTCCAGGAGCACTATCTTATTTAGCTTTTGGCGATTTTGATGCTTTTGTTCCCGGAATTAACGACTTAGTAGAAGGAAATCCTGAACAAGGCATTATATCATACAAAGAAAAAATAGAAAAAGGAAAAATTGCTATTGATGCACTTAGAGATTATAAAAATGAGAAAAAAGCAGGAAATACAGAAGTAGCAGAAACTCATTTAAAAACATTTAAAGAAAATTTTGCTTACTTTGGATATGGATATTATTTTGGTAGAAGTACTAACGAATTAATACCTCCTATAGAATTAAGTTTCTATGCTTTTCATATAATGGTAGCTTTAGGAACATATTTTTTATTCTTTTTTATTGTAATGCTTTACTTTACATTGAAAAATAAAATTCAAGACAAAAAATTTATACTCCGCATTGCAATTTGGACTGTTCCATTAGCATATATTGCACAAGAAGCTGGTTGGGTTGTAGCCGAAGTTGGTCGCCAACCTTGGGTAATACAAGATTTAATGCCTACAATTGCAGCTGTTTCACACATTGATGCAAGCAATGTAATGATAACATTTTTCCTTTTCTTAGCAGTATTTACAGCACTTTTAATTGCCGAAATTAAAATATTGTTAAACCAAATTAAAAAAGGACCTGAGACATTAACCGAAAAAACAACTAAAGAATAGGAGAAAAAAATTATGTTCGAAAACTTATCATTACTCTCGTTACAACAATACTGGTGGATAATTATATCGGTATTAGGTGCATTATTAGTATTTTTGCTATTTGTTCAAGGCGGACAAACTATGATTTACAGATTAGGAAAAACCGAAACTGAAAGAAAAATGATTGTAAATTCGCTTGGACGAAAATGGGAATTTACTTTTACAACATTGGTTACATTTGGTGGAGCATTTTTCGCATCGTTTCCATTGTTTTACTCAACAAGTTTTGGCGGTGCATATTGGGTTTGGATGGCTATTCTTTTTGCATTTATTGTGCAAGCTGTTTCTTACGAATACAGAACCAAAGCAAGCAACTTTTTAGGACAAAAAGTTTACGAAGCATTCTTAATATTTAATGGTTTTGCTGCCACAATTTTACTTGGTGCTGCTGTTTCTACATTCTTCACAGGGTCAATGTTTTCGGTAGATAAAATGAACTTAGTGGATTTAACTTCGGGTAGAATGCCTATAATTTCATCGTGGGAAACACCATTTTACGGATTAGAAGCTATTTGGACTATTGAACACTTGGCATTTATTCAAAACATTGCTTTAGGCTTGTCAATTTTCTTTTTAGCTCGTTTAACCGCTAATTTATACTTCATAAACAACATTAACGACGATAACATTTATAAAAGAAGTAAAGATTGCTTGTTAAGAAACACCGTAGCATTCCTTATTTTCTTCTTATTTTGGCTAATTCGTTTATTATTTATTGATGGATTTGCAGTAAACCCAGAAACCAAAGAAGTTTATCTTGAAAATTATAAATATTTAAATAACTTTTTAGAAATGCCTATAGTTTTGGTAATATTCCTAATTGGTGTTGTTTTAGTACTTTTTGGCATATTTAAAACTCTATTTCAAAAAGCAAAAAATGGAATTTGGTTTACAGGAATTGGTATTGTTTTAGTTGTTTTAGGCTTGTTTTTTATTGCCGGATTTAACAACACATCTTATTATCCTTCAACTTTTAATTTACAACATTCGCTTACAATTGAAAATAGTTCATCAAGTCATTTTACACTTACAGCTATGAGCTATGTTTCATTAATGGTTCCATTTGTTTTGGCATATATTTTCTTCGCTTGGAAAGCAATGGACAAAAAAATGATTGATAAAGAAGAAGTTGAAAACGATTCGCACATGTATTAATTTAAAAATTTAAAATTATGATAACAGAAATAATATCGCTATTTTCTTGGCCAGTACTAATATATGTATCGTGGTTGATAGTTAATTTTTTTGTAAATAAATTAGAAAAAACAGTAACCAAATAAATTGTTTTAGAAGATTCGTTTCATCTGAAAATTAAAAATAGTCTGTCTGAATATTCGGACAGACTATTTTGTTATTATTGTTAGTATAACGGAAAAATTTATTACCATGTGTATAGTTTCACAAACTTATTGTTAAAAAACCAATTTTTTTAGAACCGTTTCTTGTTTAGTCTTTTACAATTTTTTGCGTTATACTTTGGGGCAACATAAATATTTGGAGATGATGTAATTTCAAATTCATTGCTTTCAGCTAATAAATTACCGGAATTATCCTGAATTTTTATTTTATAACCAGGTTCCGGATAGTACATAATTGAATCAATATCCCAATTTAATGTATAGTTTCCAGCAATGGTTTCTTCCGGCACACTTGGGGTACAATTTTAACATAACAACCCGTATAGTTTGTACCGGATAAATTTTCAATAACAATATTTTGAGTAGAGCCAAGTTCCCATTGTTCATTTAGGGAAGGATGAGTAAAAGAAATTTGAGCCATCAAATTAAAATTTACAAAAAAGAGAAATGCAACTGTAAGAATTATTTGCTTTGCAAATAAATTTTTAAAAAAATAATTTGTGTTTTCATTATTAAAGATTTAATTTGTGAATACCTACTTCAATATCAAAGCATCTGAAAAATATTTTTGAAAATAGAGCGTTCGATGGAAAAGTGGTTGTTTCCAAAATAGAAACAACCACTTTTATTATAGGTACCAATTGTATTTATAAAATAGTCCAACCTATTTTAATATAAGATTGTATCTTTACAAAAAAATTAAAAATGCGAAAATTTATAAAATTTATAGTTAGAAAAGTTCCACGCCCATATTTAATAAAATTTAGCTATGCTTTTAGTTGGATTGTAGCAATATTTTATAAAGGAAATAACCATAATTGCCCTATTTGTGAGGGAAATTACAGAAAATTACTACCTTACGGAAACAAAGGCGACGTTAATAGATTATGTCCTAACTGTCTTTCGCTTGAACGACACAGATTAATTTGGCTTTACTTAAAAAACAAAACCAATTTTTTTACCGATAATTTAAAATTGTTGCACATAGCTCCAGAACAAACCTTTTATAAACGATTTAGTGCCCTAACTAATATTGACTATTATACAGGCGATTTAGAATCTCCTTTAGCAAAATATCATTTTGATGTTCACCAAATACCTTTTCCCGACGAAACTTTTGATGTAATTATGTGCAACCACGTTTTGGAACACGTAACAGACGAATTTAAAGTTACAAAAGAATTTTACAGAGTTCTTAAAAAAGGTGGCTGGGCTATTTTGCAAGTACCTATAAACAATAACTTTGAAAAAACATACGAAGACCCTACTATTACCGATCCAAAAGAACGCGAAAAACACTTTGGCCAATACGACCACCTTCGTTGGCATGGAAAAGACTATGCCGAAAGGCTTAGAAAATCGGGCTTAAGAGTTGAAGAAATTAATTACGTAGCCTCATTTTCCGCCCAAGAAATTGAAAAATATAGACTATCAAAAAATGAAATTCTATTTGTAGCTTTTAAAGATTAATACCGATTTTTCTTTCAATATAGTCCAATTTCAACTTCGTCTTATTGGACTATTTTCAAGTATTATCGGCATTAACTCCCGATTAAAATCGGGACAAGCTATTGTAAATTTATAAAATAGTTTGAACTATTTTATAAATACAATTGGTATAACAATTAGGCAATTTAACGCAATATATTAATTTTTTAAAGAACAAGCCGAACAGCCTCCACAACAAGTAAATTTCTTTTTCTTACTAAAAATAGGAGATATAGCTTTGTAAATTTTATAAGTAGCTATATATAAGCTAATAGCAATAATAAAGTATGTAAATATTTCTTGTATCATATAAATAAACTTCCTATTTGATATATTAAAAAAGCCGAAATCCAAGCTAAAATAGTTGTATAAAATATCATAAATAAAGCCCAACTAAATTTTCCTGTTTCTTGTTTAACTGCTGCTATTGTAGCTATACAAGGGAAATAAATTAAAACAAAAATTAAAAATGATATAGCCGACAATTTTGTAAAAACCAGTTTACCATAATTATTTCCTGAGGTATATTTTTGTGTTTGCAATTTATGAATTAATGTAGCTTCACTGTCGTTTTTGTTAGCCTGATAAAGCACACCCATTGTGCTTATTACAATTTCTTTAGCCGCAATCCCCGAAATTAAACTTACTGTCATTTTCCAATCGAAACCTAATGGTTGCATTACGGGTTCAAAAAAATGACCAATTTTGCCAATATAAGACTTTTCTTGTTTTGTCGATTCCATTTCGGTTAGCAATGTTTCAAGCTCTGTTTTTTTTAATTTTTGAAGTTCGGCTTTCTTTGTTAAATTTTGTTCCGATAATATTTTTGAATTATAGAAATTTGTTTTGTGTTCAATTTTATTTTCATATTTGGTTAAAATATCAGTGTTTTTAGGAAAATAGCCTAAAGCCCAAATTATAATAGATGCTATAAGTATTATTCCTCCCATTTTTTGTAAATACTGGCTGGCTTTGTGCCACATGTGTTTTACAGTTACTCGCAAAGTTGGATTTCTGTATGGCGGTAATTCCATAACAAATGGTATTTCCTCTTTATTGAAAAATATTTTTTTGAATATTATTGCCATTAAGGCAGCTAATAAAATACCAATTATATAGATACCAAAAATAATATTGGCGCCGTTTTCGGGAAAGAATGCTGTTGTAATTAGTATGTAAACCGGTAATCGTGCCGAGCACGACATAAATGGGTTTATTAAAATTGTAAGAATTCTATCGTTTTTACTTTCTATTGTTCGTGTCGACATAATTGCCGGAACATTGCACCCAAAACCCATTATTAATGGAATAAATGAACGTCCGTGCAATCCAATTTTATGCATTATTTTATCCATAATAAAAGCAGCACGAGCCATATAACCAGTATCTTCCATTAAAGAAATGAAGAAAAATAAAATTATTATATTAGGTAAAAAAATAATTACTCCACCAACACCACCTATAACTCCTTGTACCAAAAGGTCTTTAAGCATTCCTTCGGGCATATTTTTATCCACAACATTAGAAATAAAGTTTACAAAACTATCAATCCATTCCATTGGGTAGTTTCCAATAGTAAAAGTAGTTTGAAACATTACCCACATAAAAAAGAAAAATAATGGGAATCCAAAAAGTTTATGTGTTAAAAATGTATCAATAATATCTGTTCTACTTACATTTTCTAATTTTTCTTTTACAAAAGTTTCTTTTAGTGCTCCTGCAATAAAACCATATTTTTGGTCTGTAATTAGGGTTTCCGAGTCTTCTTTAAAATTATTTTCTAATTTAGCTATTTCTTGTTGTGTAATTTCTTTAATTTCAGCGTAATTGGCACTTTGTTTAACAATTTTATCAATATGGTCATCTTTTTCTAACAATTTTATCGATATAAATCTAGATGAGATTTTATCTGTAATTTTGGGGGTTTCTTTTATTTTTTGTTGAATGTTTGTTATTGATTTTTCAACTCCTTTGCCGTAGTTTATATGAATATGACGAACTGACTTTTCGCGGTCTTCAAAAACTTCAACAACTTTGTTAAATAACTCTTTAATGCCTTCGCCTTTAGAAGAAATTGTTGGAATCATTGGAATTCCTATCATTTTTCCTAATGAGTCGAAGTTTAATTTGTTTCCACTTTTTTTAAGTTCATCGAACATATTTAAAGCAACCACAGTTTTAATATCCATATCTATAAGCTGTGTGGTTAAATATAAATTTCGTTCTAAATTCGATGCATCTATTACGTTTATAATAATATCAGGTTGGTCGTTTAAAATATGGTATCTAACATATAGTTCTTCTGCTGTGTATGCTGTAAGTGAGTATGTTCCGGGTAAATCGGTAATTTTAAATGTGTATTCGCCTTGTTTAAATTCGGCAAGTTTAGAATCTACAGTAACTCCGCTGTAATTTCCTACACTTTCTTTAGAGTTTGAAGCAAAATTAAAGAGTGTAGTTTTGCCACAATTGGGGTTGCCAACAAGTGCAACTGTAATTATTTTTCCTTTTTCTTTTGCCGATATTTTTAATGTGTTTTCATCTATAACGCCATTAAAATCGGGATTAAATAGTTGGGCTTCTGTTTCCGAAATAACCTCAATAAGTTCTGCTTCGCTTCGTCTAAGAGAAACGTTGTAATCCATTATTTTGTATTCGATAGGGTCTTTTAGTGGGGCGTTTTTTAAAACAGTAATTAACTGACCTTTTACAAAGCCCATTTCAATAATTCGTTTTCTAAAAGCACCTCTACCTTTAACTTTTACAATAATTGCTCTGTCGCTGTTATTTAATTCAGATAGCTTCAAATATTACTTTTTTACAAATTTATATTAATATTAGAGTTTATGCAATCGCTATATGTTGGTATTTTGCTAGTGCAAATATCTTTAATTATGGATTTGTTTTATAAATTTTTACTTTGTTGTAATCAATGTTTTCAATTATCGATAAAGTATTTTTAAGTTGCAATATACTTCCGGAAGTGTAAAAATGGTAGTAATTTTCGTTTTCCGTATTTAGTGTATTTTTAATAAGCTCTAATGTTCGCAAAGCTACTGCTGGTGCAGGATTTATTATGTCAACATTCTCCATTCCGTCAATTTGTTTAATTAATTTGCACAAAAATGGATAGTGTGTACAACCAAGCACTAATTGGTCTATCTCTTTATCAATTAAAGGTTTAATACATTTATTTAGTGTTTTTATAGCTTTGTCGGAATAAATATTATTAGATTCAACAAGTTCTACTAAACCTTCCCCAATTTGCACAAAAACTTGTGTGTCTTTGGCATATATTTCGGTTGTTTTTTTTAAATGCGAGCCTCTTATTGTTCCTTCGGTAGCTAAAACGCCTATTTTTTTATTTTTAGTGTTTATGGCTGCCGGTTTTACTGCGGGCTCCATTCCTACAAATGGCAAATTATATTCCTTACGCAATGTAGATATGGCAGCGGCTGTTGCTGTATTACAGGCTACAACAATAATTTTACAGTTTTGCGAAATTAAAAAATCTACAATTTTTCTCGATAAATTAATTATTTCTTCATCGGTTTTTGTGCCATACGGACAATTTTTACTATCAGCAAAATAAATAATGTTTTCTGAAGGTAGTATTTTTACTATTTCTCGCCATACAGAAAGCCCTCCAACCCCAGAATCGAAAACACCTATAGGAGAATTATTGCTCATTTAAAATTGCTTTTTAGTTTTTGCTTTTCTTCTATTTTTTTCAGCTTTTTTTCGTATCTATCAATAAAATAGTTAGATTGTTCGGTAAATTTAACTTTTTCACTAAAATTTGAGACAAAATATTCTTTTATCTGTATTCTGGTTTTAAAGGTTAAAAAATCCAAGCTAATTACTATTGTTTTGATTGGTGAATAAATGTAAATTTTAGTTCCTTTAAAATTAATTTCAGATATTTCGTTAATATTAATTTGTGCTTGTTTGGTAAATGGTAATTGTTTGTAAAACAGAATATTACCAGTGGCTTTTAAATATCTTGTATTGCCAAAAAGTTTATGTTCAAAGGCAATAATAATAATAATTAGTGCAAATATTAAATAATATAAATTGTTAAGCACAAAAAAACCATTAGTTATATAGTATTGATAGTTTACATAAAACAACACAATTGCTAACGGTAATAGTATGTATTTATTTGAAAATGATGATTTTAGCCCTATAATCATAAACTTATTAGTTTATAAATATTACAAAAAAGCTATTCTTCAATTTTAGTTACAGAATATTCGTAAAATTCCATTACTTGGTTTGACAGAATTTTTTTGCAAGCCTCTTCTATTTTTGCTTCTGCAACTTGCAAATTTTCTGCCTCAATTTGCAAAGTAATGCGTTTTCCTATTCTAACATTTTCTACTGTTTTAAAACCAATGTTGTGCATACTTGCAGTTACGGCTTTTCCTTGTGGGTCTAATAATGCTTTTAGTGGCATTACGTTAATATCGGCATTAAATTTCATTTTATTATTTTTTAAACTTGTTAATTATCCACAAAAGTAACGAAATTACTATATATAAAATAATTATTATTGGAACACTTTTAAAACCAACAATAATTAATAAAATTGCTGAAATTATTATAAAAGAAAATTGAATTAAGTTGTTTTTTACAGAAAAATTTTTAAATTTTAAAGCAAACATTGGTAATTCTGAAACTAATAAAAAAGAAAATAATATTATTCCTAATGAAATTAAGTATGGTATATTTTCGTAATTGCCAACAAAAGTATTTAAAAACATAGGGTGTTTTAACATAATTATTGGAAAAGATGCCCAAAAAATTGCATTTGCTGGTGTTGGTAATCCTAAAAAACTTGATGTTTGACGAGTATCTACATTAAATTTAGCTAATCGTAATCCGGAAAAAACTGGAATTAACAACGGAACACTTAAAAATAATAAGGTGCTTGTTTGTGGCAATGGGTCTAAATCTGAAATATCTGTTGAAATAAAAAAAGTAGCTTTTAGTATATTAAACATAATTACCGCCGGTGCTAAACCAAAACTAATTAAATCTGCTAAAGAATCTAATTCTTTACCCATTTCTGAATACGCTTTTAATGCTCGAGCTAAAAACCCATCGAGAAAATCGAAAATAGCGGCTAAAAATACTAAATACGCTGCTAAAATTGGAAACCCCTCAAAAGATAAAAACACTGATAATGAACCAGATAACAAATTTAATGATGTTATAAAATTTGGTATGTGCTTTATTGGCGAAATTATTTTATTCATTGCATTACAATATATTTTATAAAAGTAAGTTAAATATTTTGAAACAAAAAACGTTAATATTTTGTGAATTTATTATGGGATATTAAATATAATAAATTTTAGTTATTTTAGCACTGTTTTTATATGATGAAATTTAATATTTATATATCGTTATTTTTAATGCTTTTTGCAAGTTCTGTAATTGCTCAAGCACCAAAATATAGCAACGAATTCCTATCGTTAGGTATTGCGGCAAGGGGTTTAGCTATGAGTAATTCGGTGGTGGCATCAACAAACGATGTAACATCGGGCTATTGGAATACTCCCGGTATTTTAGAAATTGAAGAAGATTTGCAAATTGGACTAATGCACTCGGAATATTTTGCCGGAATTGCAAAATACGATTATATAGGCTTAGCAAAAAAACTTAACGATAACAGTGCAATTGGAATTTCTTTAATTCGTTTTGGGGTAGATGATATTCCAAATACATTAGATATGATTGATAAAGATGGTAACATTCTTTTAGAAAAAATTACAAGTTTTTCGGTTGTTGATTATGCATTTTTACTGTCGTATGCTCAAAAAACTAAAATTGAAGGTTTAAATGTTGGTGGAAACGCAAAAATTATTCGTAGAATTGTTGGCGAATTTGCTTCGTCTTGGGGTTTTGGCTTAGATGTAGGTGCTAAATACATTAAAAATAATTGGATTTTTGGGGCAAATTTTAGAGATGTAACCTCTACTTTTAATGCGTGGACTTTTAACACTTCGGCTTTTGAAGATGTTTTTATTGCTACTGGAAACGAAATTCCTCAAAATTCGTTAGAAATAACAACACCAAAAATACTTTTAGGTGCTGCACGCAAATTTAACGTTTATAAAAAAATAAAAGCCCTTGTTGAAATAGATGCCGATATAACTACCGATGGAAAAAGAAATGTTATGCTAAAATCAGATTTATTATCGTTCGACCCTCATTTAGGTGCCGAATTTTATTATAATGATTTAATATTTTTTAGATTAGGTGTAGGAAATTTTCAGAAAATTCCTAATATTGATGGCTCTAAAAATTTTACATTTCAACCAAATATGGGATTAGGTATTAAATTTAAGCATTTTGCTGTAGATTACGCATTTACCGATATTGGAGACCAGTCTATAGCTCTTTATTCTCACGTTTTTTCTATTAGATACGGAATAAACAAAAAAGCTGAAGCAAAAAGTTTACAATAAACCGGAATTAAGCAAAAAGTTTTATGAATCCAGTATAAAAAGCCTATTTTATTAGTTAAATAATCTATACACTTGATTATCAGTATTTTTAAAAATATTTATTATCAACAATTTAACTTTATAAACTTTCAACTTTACAACTCTATAACTTTACAACTTTACAACTTTTCAGACTAACCTCTTTTATTTTTCATTATGTAATTTGTAAAGCTCTTTTTCTGTTGCCTTTTTTTGCGGAAGTTCTTTGTCTGGCTTTTCGTTTTGGGCATTAAACTCCTCAATAATACGCCATTTGCCGGCATAAAACTCAAAAGCATCATACGAACCATCGGTTACATAAAATTCAAAATGGTCTTTCATTATTTTAGGGTCTGGACGTAAATGGTCGAAGACAATTTTTTTATATCGTTTGTCGTAATTTAGCGACATTACAATGTCCCCTTTATATTCAAAAATTACTCGTTTTGGCGATTTTTTATCACACTTAAAAATATTTTTCCCAAATTTAGGAATGCCTGAATTTGTAAAATAAAGCACTTCTATAATTTTTTTTTGCGATAAAAAATTATTACCGTCCCACCCCAAAATAGTGTAATATTTATTGCCCATATCTGAAACTTGAACAATATCGTAATAAAGAGCTCCGTACCAATGGTTGTGATACAAACTTAAATCTTCCGGTTTGTTTACCATTTGTGCCGACTCATCGGTAAGTTTCCAAGTATCTATACGTTTTTTGCTTTTATTTATGTGCTGTATAAATCCAAAATATTTGTATTCTCCGTTGCTATATTTTAGGTTCCAAGTTATAATTCTAAGGTTTTGATTGTCGGAAAAAATATTCCCAATTTTTTTAATTTTGCTAAAACTGTAATTAAACGAGTTTTCTTGATTAAGGGCTTCACTAAAATAGGTTTCTATAATTTTGTTCAATGTGTCTTTTTCGGCATCGGTTTTTGTGTATTTTACACCATTGTTTTCAAATAATGTATTAAACATTGATGTTAAACTATCTTCGTATTCGGTAAAATTATTGCGTTCTTGAGAAAGTAAAATTAGAGGTAAAAAAAATAGAACAAGAAAATATTTAAACTTCATACTGTTTTTTTGAATGTTTTTCAATAACGCAAAAATATAAATTTTATTTCTGGTTTTGGCACAAAAAAAAGGCATCAAAAATATGATGCCTTCATTTCAATTCAAATTAATATCTACTTTACAAATTTTATTGTTTCAATATTTTTGTTTGATATAACTCTCACAAAATAAATACCGTTTGCTAAATTACTTACATTCATTACAGATGAGTTTTCACCTTTATAAGAATTTAGTTTGTTGTGGCTTACAATTTTGCCTGAATAATCAATTATTTCTAATTGCACTTGCGATGATTGCTCTAATTTATATTCAATTGTTAAATAATCTTTTACTGGGTTTGGATACAAATTAAGTCCAAAATTAGTTTTGTTTAAATCATTAACCGATAATATTATATTTTCATCAATTAAAATTATTTCGCCCCAAGTTTGCGATGATTTGGCTGTGCAATTTACTGTTGTTTCTATTAAATAATAACCATATTGACCGTCGAATGTATATGTTTCGGTAACAGTAGCTGTTTCTTGATTTGTTCCAACATAAATCCATACTATTTCAAGTGTTAATGAATCGATGAGTGTTGTTGATTGAATATAAGCGTTTTGTACTTGAAAGTTGAAGCAAGTGTCAACGTTATTAGATAATGTATCTGAAATAATGTAATTAGAAGTGTCTGTTAACACATTACCAGAAAGTGTTAATTGGCAACCATTAGAATCAACTATATTTAATATGTAAGAGCCTTCGCATAAACCCATTAAATTTTGTGTTGTAGCTCCATTTCCCCAATAATATGTGTAAGGAGGTGTACCGCCATAAATGTTTGGAAATAGTTCTCCATCGCAAACATTAGGGTCTGATAGCTGATAATTTGGAATATATCCAGAAAAACTTGAGCAAGAATTTGTGATGGTTGTGTCAGAAAATACAAGACCAGAAAGTGTTAGCTGGCAATGATTAACATCAACTATATTTAATATGTAAGAGCCTTCGCATAAACCCATTAAATTTTGTGTTGTAGCTCCATTTCCCCAATAATATGTGTAAGGAGGTGTACCGCCATAAATGTTTGGAAATAGTTCTCCATCGCAAACATTAGGGTCTGATAGCTGATAATCTGAAATATATCCCGAAAAACTTGAGCAAGGATTTGTGTTTGTTGGAAAATCTATCGTATCGCAAAATGTTGATGTACATTGAGATGCAAACATAGCTGTTAAACATACCACATACGAATGTGTTGTGTCTTGGTAATAGTGCATTGGGTTTTGCGTTGTAGAACTTGTTCCATCTCCAAAGTCCCAATACCAACTTGTTGGTGCGTTGTTAAGGTTATCTGACGACATATCAGTAAAAAAAACCTCTGAGCCACTTAGTGTGTCAGAGAAATAAGCATTGCAATTTTGTCCAAACGATGTTAGTGCAAAAATTGCTACTAATAATGTAAAAAGTTTTTTCATTTTATAATATTTTTTTAAGTTATGATCATAAGACTATTTTGCTTGTAATAAGGTTGCTTACAAATTAATTTGTTTTAGGTATAATACCATAAGACATATATTAAAAGCAACGAATTTATGAATTTATAATAAAAGACCTTTGCACGGCAACTTACTTAAAAAAAGTCTGAAAAACTGGTATACTTTTATTGAATAGTAACAAAAATAAAATAGCCTTTTTATATTGCACGCATATCTAATTCAAAT
>DYMG01000056.1 GCA_020721655.1 Paludibacter propionicigenes
TTAACGAACTAAACGAAAAAGGACGAATGGAAATTTTAGATAAAATATGGTATTTACACAACGGCAGAATTTCAGGCGTAGAAACCGACTTGTTTGCTAATCCTAAAACCGAATAAACTTAACGACTTAAATAACTGTTAATTAAACACTTAATTGAATTGTACATATTTGAAAAATATTTATCAATATCATTTAAATTTACCCATTTAGCTTCCGAAATATCTTCTAAAATTTGAGGTTTAAGAGTTTCATTATCATTATAATACATCAAAAACCAAACGGAATGCTTTAAGTGATACTTATTTTTAAAACTATATATATGAAAAGTATCGTCTATTTTTTTTGCAATTTTCATATTGTTTATGCCACACTCCTCAGAAACCTCCCTTATTGCAGCACTTTCTAAATTTTCATTTTTTTCAACTTTGCCCTTTGGCAAATCCCAAACATTGTAATGTTTAATCAATAAAAGTTGGTTATTATTATTAACAACAAGCCCTCCGGCTGCCAAAATATATTTAAAATGTTTTTTTAATATAAAAATTTCATTTTCAATATCTTCCGAAATAATAATATAGTTTTCTTTAATATTTTCATTTAAAAAATTATTAATAAACACATTGTCTATAAATTTTATTCGCAAACAATCAATACATTTTATATTTTTGTAGCTAATCAATAAAAATTTATCATTGTAAAAAACCTTATACATTTGCCGAATGGAAGAAATTAATAAAAATACCGCTGTAAAATTACTACAAATTAAAGCAATAAAATTGCAACCAACAAATCCTTTTATTTGGGCTTCGGGCTGGATATCGCCAATATATTGCGACAACAGAAAAACACTTTCGTTCCCCGATGTTCGTAATTTTATTAGAGATAGTTTTGTTAAAGTTATTAAAGAAAAATATGCTAATGCAGAAGTTATTGCAGGAGTTGCCACAGGTGCAATTGCAATAGGCGTTTTAGTAGCACAAGAACTAAATTTACCTTTTATTTATGTTAGGTCTGAAGCAAAAGGACACGGACTGCAAAATATAATTGAAGGCGATTATAAAGAAAACCAAAAAATTGTTGTAATAGAAGATTTAATATCAACAGGTGGCTCGTCTTTAAAAGCTGTAGATTCCTTACGCAATGCAAATTGTAATGTTTTAGGTATGATTGCAATTTTTTCTTACGGTTTCAACAACGCCATAACTAATTTTGAAAAAGCAAATATAGAACTAACAACACTAAGCAACTACAATATTTTAATTGAAGAAGCATTAAAAACAAACTACATAAAAAACGAAGAAAAAATAGCACTACAACAATGGAGAATATCTCCTGAAACATGGGGTAAATAACAAAACAACTATGACTAGAATAGAAAGCGATAAGAGAATAATAAACAAAACTGCCGATAAAATATTCAATTTTTTATCAAATTTCAACAATTTTGAAACGCTAATGCCCGAAAAGGTTGTAGATTGGGTTTCCGACGAAAAAACTTGCTCGTTTACCATATCTGGGCTGGCTTCTCTTGGAATGCGAATTGTTGAAACAAAAAACAATTCGTTTATAAAAATTGTTGATGAAGGTAAAACCCCATTTAAATTTGAATTTTTAATTTATATAGTAGATTTGAATAATAGCTCTGAAGTTCAACTTATTTTCGATGCCGATTTAAATTCTATGCTTAAAATGATAGCAGTAAAACCTTTAAAAAATTTCTTAAATATGTTACTCGACGAACTCGAAAAATCTAATATTTAATGCTATTTTTAATTAAAAACAACCCAATATTATTTTTAAATCAATAGTTCAAATAAATGGTTTCAATAGATTCATTAACAGTTCGTTTTAACGGCGAAGAGTTATTCAGTAATATATCATTTTTAATAAACAAAAAAGAGCGATTAGGTTTAACCGGAAAAAATGGAGCCGGAAAATCGACACTTCTAAAAGTTATTATTGGCGAACAAGAAGCCGACGAAGGCGGAGTTAGTAAACCAACAGATGTTAGCTTAGGATATTTGCCACAACACATGAATGTTACAAATAATTCTTCTATTATCAATGAAACTTTAAAAGCATTCGACGAAGTAAATACTCTGTCAAAAAGCATAGAACAACTTAGCTATCAAATAGCAGAACGTACTGATTATGAAACAAATTCGTATCACAACTTAATTGATAAATTAACCGAAAAAACACAACGTTTCGATATTTTAAACGGAGCAAATATTCGTGGCGAAGCCGAAAAAACACTAAAAGGATTAGGCTTTTTAAGCTCAGATTTCGATAAAAGCACATCAACACTAAGCGGAGGTTGGAGAATGAGAATAGAATTAGCAAAAATTCTACTAAAAAAACCTAAACTTTTACTTTTAGACGAACCAACAAACCACCTCGATATTGAAGCAATTTATTGGTTAGAAAACTTCTTAAAATCGTACTACGGAGCAATTGTAGTTATTTCGCACGATAGAGCTTTTTTAGATGGAGTTACAGAACGAACAATTGAAATTTCACTCGGAAAAATATACGACTATAAAGCCAATTTTTCTAACTATGAAATTTTACGTAAAGAACGCCGACAACAACAACTAAATGCTTATGAAAACCAAAAAAAACAAATAGAAAAAACCGAAGATTTCATAAACAGATTTCGCTATCAAGCAACAAAAGCCGTTCAAGTTCAATCGAAAATTAAGCAACTTGCAAAAGTAGAACGTATTGAGGTTGACGACGACGATAATGCAAAAATACACTTCAAATTCCCTCCTTCTCCTCGTTCTGGAACCGTAGTTACAGAAACCAAAGATTTATGCAAATCGTTTAAAGAAAAGGAAGTTCTAAAAAACATTAATTTTATTATTGAAAGAGGCGAAAAAGTTGCGTTTGTAGGCAAAAATGGTGAAGGAAAATCAACACTTTCAAAAATAATTATTGGAGAGCTTGATTATTACGGAAATTTAAAATTAGGACATAATTTAAAAATTGGCTATTTTGCTCAAAATCAGGAGCTTTTATTAGATACAGAAAAAACTGTGTTTGAAACACTCGACGATATTGCCGAAGGAGAAGTTCGTAAAAATGTACGAAATTTATTGGGCTCATTCTTGTTTAGTGGCGAAGATATCGACAAAAAAGTTAAAGTACTATCTGGTGGCGAAAAAACACGTTTAGCTCTCTCAAAATTACTTTTAGAACCATACAATTTGCTTGTTTTAGACGAACCTACAAACCACTTAGATATTAAATCGAAAGAAGTGCTAAAATATGCTCTAAAAAACTACGACGGAACTTTAATAGTGGTTTCGCACGATAGGGATTTTTTAAATGGTTTAGTCGATAAAATTTACGAATTTAAAGATAAAAATATAAAGCAGTTTATAGGAAATATTTACGACTTTCTGGAAATGAAAAATCTTGAAAGTTTAGATATGCTAAATAAAAATAGCGTTTCAAAAATTTCAGAAAAAAAAGAAATTTCAACAAATAAATTAGATTATGAAGAACGCAAGCAGCTTGCTCGCGATGTTAGAAAATTAGAAAATCAAATTTTAAATATTGAAAAAGAAATTGAAGAAATTGAAAAAGAAATTTTAAATCTTAACAATTTACTTGGTAACCCTGCAAAAATTACAGCAGAAAATATTGATTATAGCGAACTTTACAAAACAATTGAAAAACTTAACAAAAAACTTGAAGAAAAAACTTACGAATGGGAAGTGGTGTCTATTCAAAAAGATGAAATTGAAATTGGTTTACAATAAAGATTAGAAATAACATCAGTAAAGTATTGTAAATAAGCAAACTACTCCTTTATATTAAAGGTGTAATTTGCTTTTTAATCCACGTTTTCGGTATTTTTTTACTATTATTTTTGGAACGGGGTCGTATCCGTGAGTTCCCCAAGGGTGGCATTTTGAAAGCCGTTTTATTGCCAAAACGCTACCTTTTAATGGTCCGTGCTGTTTTACAGAAATAATTGCATACTCCGAACAAGTTGGTACGTGCCTACACGATGCTGGTGTTAATGGAGATATAAAGTATCTGTAAAACTGTATTAAAGCTATAAGTGGAAGTGAAAATATGTATTTTAAGATTTTCATTATTGCAAAAGTACACACTAAATTGTTATAATACCGATTATGCATTCAAAATAGTCTAATTTCGGCTAAGCCTCATTGAACATTTTCATGCTATATCGGCATTATCCAACTCATTTATTGAACTATATATTATTTGTATTTGGTATAATATAAAAGTTAGACTAAAAATCTGGATATTGATAACTTTTAAGTTAACTTTGGCGAGTGAAAACTCAAAGACATATCATATTTCACGGCAACTATTTCATGGACTTTTATTTGGAACAACCAGAAAAAATCCAAGAAAAAATTGAATTTGTTTTTAAAGTTATTCGGACTGTTAATAATGTCCCAAAAAAGTTTCTTGAACATTTGACGGGAACTGATGGTCTTTATGAAATTCGAATAGAATTTGAAAGCAATATTTATCGAATATTCTGCTGTTTTGACAAAGGGAAATTAATTGTACTTCTCAATGGATTTCAAAATAAAACTCAGAAAACACCAAAGAAAGAAATTGATTTAGCATTGAGACTTAAAGACGAATATTTTAACTCAAAATAGAAAGAAAATGGACAAAGAAAAAATTAAAAATGCTAAAAACTTTGATGAGTTATTAGACATTAAATATGGAAATATTGGAACAGAGAGGCGTGATAATTTAGAGGAAAGAGCTCAATATTTTGTGATTAGTGAAATGTTGAAAGACGCTCGGAAAGAAGCAAAAATGACTCAAGAACAACTTGCAGAAAAAGTTGGAACTAAAAAGAGTTATATCTCACGACTTGAGAATGGAAAATGCGATATTCAACTTTCAACTCTCTACCGAATATTTGAATTTGGACTTGGAAAAAGAGTGAATTTACTATTCGGATGAAATAACCTCAGAACAGCCAACAAGCTGTATAAAATTAAAAAAGGCTGAAATCATTTTTCAGATTCAGCCTTTATAAATTTGTTTTATAAATTTTACTCAACTACAAATTGAGCAAATCGGTATTTTTTTCCTATTTGTGTATAAATTAAATATCCATCTTTTGATGTATTAAAAACTCTTGGAACTATAACACAATTAGCATCTTTATCGCCAAACATTGGCGTTTTTTGAATGCTACCATCTGTGTAAACACTATGAATTATAGCTGTACCACTTGGGGTAGTTTTCGGATTAAATTTTATTGGTTTTGTTTTCATTGGGTCGGTATTTTTGATGTTTTTTTCGTCGTCGTTGTAAATTAAACGAACTGTGTTTTCGTTAGTTAATGTTGCAAACGAAGAATAATAACCGCCATCTTCAATACTGTATTGTTCTTTAGGAAATCTTTTAATCCAGTTAAATACGCCATTTTTATCAATTCCACCAATTAATAAATCGTTGTAGTTGTTATATGTTATTTTAACCATTTCTTTTGTTTCGGGGTCTTTAAATTCTCTATAAGAATCAAAATATTGTTCTGCAACTACAACAAAACCTCCATTTACTAATTTTTCAATACTTCTAACGTTAAAGCTGTATTTATCGTTTGGAGTTTCGCCAGAGCGTTCACTTTTAAAAGTTGCTAATAGTTCTTTGTCTCTTGAAATATCGTAAAATGTATTTTTTATATTTGCAGGTATAATTTCTTTTTCTGTTTTAGGATTTATTTGTGTGTAAAACATTCCGCTAAATTCGTTAGGTGTTTTGCTACTTTTTGGAGCAAATGTACCGGCTAAGAATACCATTTCATCTTTTGTTAATGAAAATTTAACATCGTTTGCTACAAATTTTGTCATTCCTACATCGTAAGATTTAAATTCTTTTTTCGCAACATTGTAAACTAACAAAACATTTTCGAATTTAGAATCTGATGTTTCAGTTTTTTTACCTTTTGAATCAACAATTTCAACTTTAAACAACATATATATGTTTCCGCTTTCGCCTTTCTCTATTTGAACTAGTTTGTTTTTTTTGCCCATAAATTTGTCGGGGAAAACTAATTCTTCGTCGAATACTGCTTTTAAGTTCGAGTCGAATATTTTTATGCTAAATTTTTCGCCATTGTAACCAGAATAAGTTTTATGAAAGTAAAGCATTATTTCTTTTGTACTTTCTAAGTAAATAAATTTGAAGCCATCTTCTTTAAGATTGCTATTTGGAACCACTCCTACTTCTTTTGGCATATTTTTAACAGTTCCGTTGTTATTTAAATACGACATATACAATACACGTTGTGCACGACCTGCATCGTCCATTGATGAGAACAAAATAAGTTTATCGTTAACAAAAAACATATCGTTGTAGTATGTTTGTTTGCTTAGTATGTTTGGGAATACTATTTCGTTACTTTCATCAACATCTAATGTTGCAAACGAAATATAATCTAACCACATTTTATCGCGTGTTACAAAGCTTGGGTCGTCTGAACGTACTGCGTAAAAACCATCGTTGCTTGTTCCTATTATTTTTTGAAACGATGTGTTTTTTTGTAATTCTTTTGAATTCCCCCACAATACTGTTTCTAGTGTCTGACTAAACATTGTAGTTGTAAACAAGGCTAAAAATACTAGTATTAAATTCTTTCTCATTTTGTATTATTTTAAATTATTCTACTAAATTATAAAAATATGGTTATAAATAAAATTATTAACAATTTTTAAATATTAATGGGTGCAATCTAAAAAGGTTATTTTATTTTAGATTAGACCTAACAGGTTTGTATTAATTACTGATAATAAGACTATTAAAAATAATTAGGTTTTTCAAAATTAAACCTGTTAGGTCTTTTTATACTGAACTCATTAATTATAAACATTTTGCTAATTACACTAAAGTTATTTTTTAAGCAATTTATCCATTTCTTCGTACTTAGGCATATTTTTTAAAGTATAATATATGCCTTTTAATGCCATTATTGAAACATTGTCTGCAGGGTCTAACTCGTGAACTTTCTCTAAATAAGGTAGAGCTAATTGAAATTCAGCGGTAGCTTCTTTTATTTTTGCATCATATTTTTTTGCTTCTGAAGGTGGTATTTCGTCGGCTTGTTTAACTAAAGCTAAACCTTTGTTATTATATAGTGCTCCTAAGTTATAAAGTGCAGAAACATAATTAGCATCAATTTCTAATGTTTTTTTGTACATTTCAATTGCTTTGTTTAAACTATCTTCTTTTTCGTATATAGTACCTATGTTAAAATACAAAAGTTTATTGTTAGGTTCGTTTTTAACTGCTAACCAAAGCATGCTTTTAGCTTCTTTTTGTTTTCCGGCTGTTATGTAATAATTAATTACTTCAACAAGCAATGTGCTCGATTTTGGAAAACTTTTTCTACCTTTTTCTAATGTTTTAACGTATTTTGCAGTATCGCCACTTTCTACATAAGCTTTAGAAAGGAAATAATAATTTCCGGCTTTGTCTTCATCAGTTTTTCCAATGTTTAAGTCTTTAACCTCATTAAATAATTTTATTGCTTTCGGATAATTTTGTGCTTTTAATGCTGAATGGGCTGCATAATAAACAGAAAAACTATCAACTTGACCTCTTAGAGCAGATATAAGAATTGTTTTTTCAAATAAATCTAAAGCTTTTTTATAATCTTTTTTTTGATATGCCGAAACACCATCGTTGGCAACATAATTACTTAATGCGGGTAAATATTGTGCAATAATGTAACCTAAAACTTCTTGGTCGTTAAATTTAGTGTTTGGGTCTTGAATTGCTTTTAAATATTTTATTCTACCTAAATTTTCATCTAAATCGTAATCTGCCAAAGTAGCATCTTTAACACTATAAATTAAAGCTTTTTTGTACGAATCTATTGCCTTATTAAGTGGGTCGGCATCTAATTTATTGTATTCTTCTTTTTTTCCATCGGCTTGTGTAAGCAAATCGGCTTTCAAATAGCTTTCAATATTATATATTGCGTGATAAACCCTAGCTTTGTAAAACCACGATTTTGGGTCTAAAGAAGTACTTTCGTGTACAACAACTTTTTCAATTAATGGCATTGCTTTATCAAACTCGCCGTATTTAATGTAATTACTAACCGTTGAACGTGCCGGTGTTTGAGCAAAAGAAATAACCGTAAAAGCAACTAAGCTTATAAAAAAAGATAATTTTTTCATTTTGTTTTATTTAAAAGTTTTTAAAATGTTTTCAAAAAGTATTCCTTATTTTGAGTTATCAAAAATAATATTTTTTGATAAATATTTAAACTTTTATTTAACATACAGTTTTAATAATTTATTTTTGTGAAAATTTAAATAAAATTTACAGATGATTACATCAATAAAAGAGTTATTAATTTCGGAAAATTACGGAAAAAAAATTAATGTAAAGGGTTGGGTTAGAACAAAAAGAGAAAGCAAAAACGTTGCATTTATTGCGTTAAACGATGGTTCTACAATAAATAATGTACAAATTGTTGTTAATATTGATAGCACTAACGAAGAAAAACTCGCTAAAATACATACAGGGGCATCTCTTTCTATTGATGGCGAGTTAATTAAATCGGAAGGAAAAGGACAAAATATTGAAATAAATGCCGAAAACATTGAAATATTAGGCATCGCAAACCCCGATGAATATCCGCTTCAGCCAAAAAAACACAGTTTAGAATTTTTAAGAGAAAACGCACACTTACGCTTTAGAACAAATACTTTTAGTGCAATTTTTAGAATTCGCCACGCTATGATTTTTGCAATTCATAGTTTTTTTAACGAAAAAGGTTTTTATAATGTACACACCCCAATTATAACAGCTTCTGATGCCGAAGGTGCCGGTGAAATGTTTAGAGTTAGTGTACTTCCTGCAAAAAATCCTCCTGTAAACGAACAAGGAAATGTTGATTTTACCAAAGATTTTTTTGGAAAAGAAACAAATTTAACCGTTTCTGGTCAATTAGAAGCCGAACTTGCTGCTTTAGCTTTATCAAAAGTTTATACTTTTGGACCAACTTTTAGAGCCGAAAACTCAAATACAACACGTCATTTAGCCGAATTTTGGATGATTGAGCCAGAAGCTGCCTTTTACGATATTAATGATGATATGGATTTAGCCGAAAATATGCTAAAATACTGCGTTAAATACGCATTAGATAATTGCTTCGACGATTTGCAGTTTTTAAGCAACAGACTCAAAGAAGAAGAAAAAGGAAAACCTCAAGACCAACAATCGCAAGAACTTATTGATAAACTTAACTTTGTATTAAACAACGATTTTGAGAGAATTACATACACCGAAGCTATTGATATTTTAAGAAATTCTAATCATAATAAAAAGAAAAAATTTCAATACATTATTGATGGTTGGGGAGCCGACTTGCAATCGGAACACGAGCGATACTTAGTTGAAAAACATTTTAAAAAACCAGTAATACTTATCGATTATCCTAAAGAAATTAAAGCTTTTTATATGAAGCAAAACGAAGACGGAAAAACAGTTCGTGCAATGGATATTTTATTTCCCGGAATTGGTGAAATTGTTGGTGGCTCGCAACGTGAAGAAAATTACGCTAAACTTGTTGCAAGAATGAACGAAATGGAAATACCTACAAGCGAAATGAGTTGGTATTTAGATACAAGAAAATTTGGAACTGTTCCTCACTCAGGCTTTGGTTTAGGATTTGAGCGGTTAATGCTTTTTATAACTGGTATGGGAAATATTAGAGATGTTATCCCCTTTCCTAGAACTCCTAAAAATGCAGAATTTTAAATAAAAAAGAGAGGCAATTTGCCTCTCTTTTTTATTTAAACATAATTAAAACTTTTACCCCCAAACTAATTTGAATGAAAACATATCTTTATTTTTGGCTTCTATTTTTTCGTAAGTAACATTTTTGCAATTAGCTAATTCAAGAGCACGAACACACCATGCTATTGTAAGATAATCGACCATTTCGCTTTGCAAATGCAGTAACGAGACGCTTAAAACTAAACTGTTTTTTTGTATTTCGGTTATATCAACATCAACAGGACGGTAATAAGTTGCAATAATGCGTTTAGAAGCTTTCATTAAGAACTGAGGTGTGCCAATTAAAAGGAAAACTTTATAAACTCCGGTTAAATCGTGTTTAGCACTATACAAACCAACTTCATAAGCGGCTTTAGTTTGATTTCCTTCAAAAAACATATCAGAAACCGCCTTTAATGCTGGATAATAAACTTCACTAATTGAAAACCATTCAGAACTATTTATTACACTACTAAAAACATAAATACCTTCTTGAGAAAGTTTTTTTACCCATAATTCATACTGATTTGGATATTTTTCTTTAATAAAATCTTTTAAAGATAATAAACCTGTTCCTTTAACTTCCATAATTTATAGTTTTTAAATTTATATTTTTTAACAAATATAAAAATTCAAAATTCAAAAAAAAATTAATGCTATAAAAAACTCAATTTTACTTTATCTTTGCAAAAAAATAAGAGATGAGTATTATCGAAACACTTACAATTGCTATTAAAAATGCAGTAAAACAGCTTTATTTAGTTGATTCTGAAACCAATCAAATTCAAGTTCAAAAAACAAAAAAAGAAATAAAAGGCGATTATACTATAAATGTTTTTCCTTTATTGAAGATTTCAAAATTAAGTCCCGAACAAACCGCAATTGAATTGGGCAATTATATAATTAAAAACAATGAATTTTCTGACAATTATAATATTATAAAAGGCTTTTTAAACATTGAAATTAAAAAAGAATTTTGGACTAACTTTCTTAATTATAATTATACAAAAGAAACCTACGGGGAAATTGAGAATAACAACCAAGATGTTATGATAGAGTACTCTTCGCCCAATACCAACAAGCCTTTACACTTAGGGCATATAAGGAATAATTTATTAGGATTTTCTATATCAGAAATAAAAAAAGCCGCCGGAAATAATGTGAAAAAAGTAAATTTAGTTAACGATAGAGGCATTCATATCTGCAAATCAATGCTTGCATGGCAAAAATTTGGAAACGGAGAAACCCCAGAAACAAACAACATAAAAGGAGATAAACTTGTTGGAAATTATTATGTGAAATTTGATAAAGAATACAAAAAACAAATTGAGGAACTTACAAATAAAGGTATTGAGAAAGAAATTGCCGAGAAAACAGCTCCAATTATTTTAGAAGCCCAAAATATGCTTTTAAAATGGGAAGCCAAAGATGCTGAAATTTATTCTTTATGGGAAAAAATGAATTCGTGGGTTTATAAAGGTTTTGATGTAACTTACAAAAATTTAGGCGTAAATTTCGATAAAATTTACTACGAATCTCAAACATATTTACTTGGTAAAGAACTTGTTAAAAAAGGACTTAATGAAGGCGTATTATTTAAAAAAGACGACGGCTCAGTTTGGGCAGATTTAACATCAGATGGTTTAGACCAAAAACTACTATTGCGTGCCGACGGAACTTCTGTTTATATGACCCAAGACATAGGAACTGCACATCAACGATTTGCTGAATTTAAAATTGATAATCATATATACGTTGTAGGAAACGAACAAATTTACCACTTTCAGGTTTTAAAATTAATCTTAAAAAAATTGGGCTACCAATGGGCTGATAATATTTATCATCTGTCTTATGGAATGGTAGAGCTACCAGAGGGTAAAATGAAATCGAGAGAAGGAACTGTTGTTGATGCCGACGATTTAATAGCAGAAATGATTAGTACTGCTCGCGAAAAATCGTTAGAACTTGGTAAACTTGACGGATATTCTGAGGCAGAAAAAGAAAATGTATATAAAATAATTGCTTTAGGTGCTCTAAAATATTTTATACTAAAGGTTGACCCCAAAAAAGGAATGATGTTTAACCCAAAAGAATCGATTGATTTTAATGGGAATACCGGTCCTTTTATTCAATATGCTTATGCTAGAATAAAATCTATTTTAAGAAAAGCCGAAGAACTAAAAATAGATATAAACAACATAAGTGGCTCAGAATTTAACGAAAAAGAGCTGAATTTAATTAAGAATTTTTACGATTTTACGGAAATAATATTAAACTCATCGAATAACAATAATCCAGCTATTGTTGCAAATTATATTTACGATTTGGTTAAAGAATTTAATCAGTTTTACCACGATTACCCTATATTGAAAGAAGAAAATGTTGAAATTAGAAACAATAGGCTTGTAATTGTTAAATTTACAGGAACTATAATTAAAAATGGAATGAAACTTTTGGGAATTGAAGTGCCTGAAAGAATGTAATTATTTTACAAATTTGTAAGTTATTATATTACTATTGCTTTCAACAGAAACAATATAAACTCCTTTTTTATAGTTAGTTATATCTATTGAGATAAAGTTATTATTGATAGCTGAAAATAACAATTTTCCATCAATAGAATAAATGCTAATTTTTTTGTCGTAAAAACCTAAATTATCAATCACAATCTTATTTTCTGTTTTAATAAAAGAATAGTTTTCCTGTTTAATATCTTCAATATCATCAACTTGAGTTAATCGTGCGTTAAACTCCTCATAAAACATATTAGCAACATATAAGTCGTGAATAATAACAGTGTTTTCGTCGTTTTTTTCTTCGGCAGTTGCCGACCAATTGTGAGAACCTGTAACAACTATAGGGTCTGAATTTGCTGTAAATGGATCTACAATACAGTATTTGTGATGCAAAATTGCAGGAACATCGTAGTAGGAATAAGCCTCAATACCTAAACTTATAAAACTCTGAAATTCAGAACCTGAAGTATTGGCTTCTTCAATTAAACCTTTAACTTTAGAGCCATTACTAAAAATATTTCTTATTGCCGTACCTAAGCTGTTTTCAGTTAAATAAAACTGAGCAAAATAAAAATCGTTGTTAGTAGAATTTATAACGTTTACAATTTTTGAAGTGGTGCCATCGGTAGGCGAAAAATAAACTTCAACTTCTGTCCCATTTACATCAATAACATGCTGTGTATTGTCTGTTTTAGAAGTTCCAAATTTAGCATTTGAAGTGTTTGGTGTTAAAGTTGAGCTTCCCCACATTTCTTCAAATTCAACTAAAAAAGGCTCTGCAATTAAGTTATCGTAAAAAATAACCATATTATTGTAATCATCAAACAAACTTTGCGATGTAAAATTGGTTGAACCAGTTATTAAAACAGTTTTTTCAGGTATTCCGTAATCAATAATTACGTATTTGTTGTGCATTATACCTGTGCTAACATTTTCAATTACATTAATATTAGAATTTAAACCATATAAAGCCGAATTAGATGTTTGGCTATCAGCAATATACCTAATAGCCACACCCCTACTGTAAGCATTATTTATTGCTGTTGTTATTTTTGTATTTGTATTATTATAAACGGAAAAATCAATACTTTCTTCGGCTCTATCAATATAAGAAACCAATGTGTCGTCTAAATTTGTAATTTGTGTTGCATTTACAAGTGATGAAGCGTTATTATCAACGTATTTGTTAAAATAAACTTTAATTTTGTCGTTTTGAGAAAAAACAACTATAGGAAATAATATAAATATGAGTAAATGCTTCATTTTTTTTGGTAAAAATAATTCATAATTATTAATAAAAAGTATAATTTTTATTAACATATTATTTACTGATATTAAATGCTAAAAAAATAGCAATATACAGCTATTAAAATGCACATATTTTTTTAACCAAAAAAAACAAAATTCAAATCTTTTAAAGTACATTTGTTGCCACTTATTTTAAGAAAATATAATGGATAATATGAATGTGAAAAAGTCGAATATTTTTGGGTATTTTTTCAAAATAATATCTGTTTTATTAAATTTCATAAAAAATATATTAATTAAAATTTTAAACTGGCGAAAAAATCGTAAGATTAGGTATAAAAAACTAATTTGGTACAGAAAAATAATTAATATTTTTATTACAAATATAATTTTATTCCTTTTTTTTCTTTTTATTGTTGATTTTAATTTTTTGTGGTTATTTGGAAGCTCACCAGGCTTATACGCAATAAGTAATCCTGAACAAAATTTGGCATCGGAAATTATTAGCTCCGACGGTAAATTAATAGGTAAATATTTTCACGAAAATCGTGTGCCGGTTAAATTTAATGAAATATCGCCAATAATAATTAAAACACTTGTAGCAACCGAAGATGAGCGATTTTATCAACATTTTGGGATAGATTTTCAAGGTTTAATTTCTGCTACAAAAGACATGATGCATGGTAATGCTCGTGGTGCAAGCACTATTACCCAGCAATTAGTGAAAAACATGTACAAAACCAGAAACACTTATTCAAGAGGTCTTTTGGGATACATACCGGGTGTTAAATTGCTTATAATGAAAGCAAAAGAATGGATTTCTGCCGTAAAAATTGAAATATTTTACACTAAAGAAGAAATTCTTACAATGTATTTTAACACAGTAGATTTTGGTAGTAATGCTTTTGGGATAAGCACCGCTGCAAAAACATATTTTAATGTTAAACCTATTGAGTTAAACTACGAACAATCTGCAACTTTAATTGGTTTGCTAAAAGCAACAAGTACCTACAACCCTAAAATAAATCCGAAAAACTCAAAAAAACGAAGAAATATAGTTTTACAAAATTTAGTACATCATAAAATGCTAACTCAAGAACAATGCGATTCGATAAAAAACATACCAATAAAACTAAAGTACAGAGTAGAACAATCGTATGATGGAGAAGCACTTCACTTTCGTGCATTTTTAGCAAAACACTTAAAAATGTGGGAAAAAGAGAACGGTTACGATATTTTTTCTGACGGACTTAAAATTTATGTAACAATAGACTCTCGCTTACAAAAATATGCCGAAGAAGCTGTAATGGAACAAATGAAACGAATACAAAAACGTTTTTTTGAGCATTGGAGAGGTCAAACCCCTTGGCAAGATGAAAATCACATAGAAATAGCCAATTTTATAGAAAATATAGCAAAAAAAACAGAGTATTATGCTTTTCTAAAGAAAAAATACAAAGGTAATTCAGACTCATTAAACAAATACCTAAACTTACCACATCGTACAAAAGTTTTCGACTATACAATTGGCGAAAAAGACACTACACTTAGTGTAATTGACTCAATTAAATATATGAACCACTTTATGCATTGTGGTTTTATAGCAATGGAACCAAATTCGAGAAACGTAAAAGCATGGGTTGGCGATATTAATTTTAAATTTTGGCAATACGACAAAGTTGCACAATCTAAACGCCAACCCGGCTCAACATTTAAACTTTTCGATTATACTGCCGCAATAGACAAGGGAAAAGCACCTTGCGATACCATATACGACAGACCTGTAACTTGGAATTATTTAGAAAAAGGAAAAGCAAAAAGTTGGTCGCCACACAATACTGAATGGAATTTTTTTAGCTACCGAATGACACTTAAACATGCTTTTGCTCGCTCTATTAATACCATAGCAGTTCAAGTATCTAAAGAAGTTGGAATTAAAGAAATAATAAAATATGCTCATTTAATGGGTATAGCAACTCCATTAGAAGAAATGCCATCAACCTGTTTAGGTGCTTCAGATGTTTCTCTTTTAGAGTTAGTTAACTCTTACGGAACTGTTATTAACGAAGGAATTTACCAAAATCCTGTTTTTGTAACACGTATTGAAGATAAAGACGGAAATGTTATTTACGAACCAGAACCGGAAAAAATTAGAGCTCTTAGCTACGAAACATCGTGGCTAATGACAGAAATGCTTAAAGGCGGAATGAACGAAACCGGAGGAACAACTCAGGCTTTATGGGAGTGGGATTTGTTTAAATACGATACCGATTTTGGTGGAAAAACAGGAACATCATCAAACCATTCTGATGCTTGGTTTGTTGGCGTAACAAAAAATTTAATAGCTGGTTCTTGGGTTGGAGGCGAACACAGGTCAATACATTTTAGAACCGGACAGTTGGGCGAAGGTAGCAGAACTGCGTTACCTATTTTTGCTCTTTTTATGGAAAGAGTTTTTAAAGATGAAAACTTAAAACAATACAGAGGTAAATTCCCTAAAAAACCTAAAGAAAAAATAAATAAACATTATACTTGCCACACATTTGTACCTGCTGATACTACGGCTATTGATAGTACTGCTGTTGACTCAATAAAAACGGATAATTTAGATGTTATTTTAGAAAGTGAAATTGAAAAAATAACAGAATAATACCGCTTGTTAGTCGGTTGTCATTTATTTTTTCAATCATTTTTATTGCTCAATAACCAGTCAATCGCATTGAGCTGTTTTACTCCGTTATGGTTTCCTGTTTCATAATCCATTGTAATAAGTAATCTTTCGTTAAAATCGGGA
>DYMG01000057.1 GCA_020721655.1 Paludibacter propionicigenes
CAGATTACTTCACTGCGTTCGCAATGACGCTCTGTATAACCGTCATTGCGAGGAGAAACGACGAAGCAATCTTTTAAATAAAAAACAAAAAGATTAATTAAAAAACACTATTTTTATCGGGACACATTTATTTTAAGGGGATTAGGCGAAAAGTTTTTCCAATCTAAACAAGAAAAATTTGGTATTCGTAAAACAAAATCTAAGTCAGCCTGTCCCCCCGATGTTCGGGGCAGGCTGATTAATCAGGAGGGTTATCTTCATAAAAGCAATAGTTTGGTTTTCTAAATCTTCTATTGCTTAATTCAGTATAAATATAAATACTTTTTGTAATTTTATAAAATTCAAAAAAAACGAATTAAATTGAAAAATATTGCCGAAAATACACTTAAAGAAGCTCATTCTTTAATACAAAAAAATACAAATATTGTAATAATTCCACATCATAATCCCGATGGCGATGCATTAGGGGCTTCTTTTGGATTACAACACTTTTTAAAAAAACTACATAAAAACGTTAAAGTAATTGTTCCTAACGATTATCCAGAATTTTTGCACTGGTTACCCGGAAGCCACGAAGCCATTATCTGGTTTCACCAACAAAAAACAGCCAAAAATTTACTAAATCAAGCCGAATTAATCATATATTTAGATTTCAACGACCTAAACAGAGTTGAAGAAATGAAAGAAACGTTAGAAAAACTAAACGTTTCAAAATTAATGATAGACCATCACCCATACCCAAAAAATATTGCAAATTGCATAATTTCCAACACAATTACTAGTTCTACTTCCGAATTAATAACATCGTTTATTATGTCCTTTGGCTTGGAAAATTACATCGATAAAAATATAGCAACCTGCTTACTAACAGGTATAATAACCGACACAGGCTCATTTAGTTACAACTCATCACAACCAGAAACTTACCAAGCTCTATCTGCTTTGCTTAAAACAGGAATAGATAAAGATAAAATTTACGATAATGTTTACAATAATTATTCGTTCGATAGAATGAAACTTATGGGGTACGCTCTTAACCAAAGAATGGTTCATTTGCCTAAGTACAACACAGCATACATATATTTAACAAAAGATGATTTAAAAAATTATAATTTTAGAGCTGGCGATAGCGAAAGCTTTGTAAATTTGCCACTTTCAATTAAAAATATTGTATTTGCCGTGTTTTTTATGGAAAAAGACGATAAAATTAAAATATCATTTAGGTCTAAATTCAATTTCCCAGCAAATAAAATAGCAAATGAATATTTTTCTGGAGGTGGGCATTTAAACGCAGCCGGAGGGCATTGCAACTTGTCTATGCAAGAAACCATAACCAAATTTGAGTCTTTGTTACCTAATTTTAAAAATGAGCTAAACAATGTTAAAGCATAATAAAAATATAAGTAATTTTATAATAATAACAATCGTTTTTATTGCACCCATAATATTAAGTTGCAATAACGAAACTCAAAAAAAAACAATTCAATTAAGCGAAGTAAAACAAACTTTAAAAGGTGTAAACAAAATTCTTGTACAAGAAGATAACGACATTATGTTAGGCTACGCACGCCGAAGAGGTTGGGAAATGGAAGAAGACTCTACAGGTATGTTATACCAAATTTATAAAAAAGGAAATGGATTTAAAGCCGAAAAATTAAAATTTATAACCTTAAATTATAAAGTTTTTTTGTTAGATGGAACACTTTGTTACTCGTCAGACTCTACCGGAAGCCTAACATTTAGAATTTTAGAAGGAGGCAAAGAATCGGGTTTAGAATATGGCGTTTTAAAACTAAGAGAAGGAGATAAAGCCCGATTTATAATTCCACCATACTTAGCTCACGGATTATTAGGCGACGAAAACAAAATACCACCTCGTTCTATTATTATTTACGATATAGAAGTACTAAAAATAGCAGAATATTAAACCTTGAAAAAAATAATATTAAATATTAGCATAATTTTAATTTCATTACTAATAACACTATCTTGTTCAAATAAATACGGTGGTTATGAAAAATCGGAAAACAACTTTTATTTTAAATATTTAAACATTGGCGAAGGCAAAACTACACCAAAATTTGGCGATTATATTGTTGTAGATATAGCTTATAAAACAATAAATGATAGTGTTTTTTTTTCTGGAACTAAAAAATTTAAACTCACAAAACCCAAATTTAAAGGCGATATAGATTATTGTTTTGCAATGCTAACAAAAAATGATAGTGCTAACTTTATTATAAATGCTAACGACTTTTTTACAAAAACTATAAATTCTAAATTACCATCTTTTTTTAATTTGCAAAGCGATATGCTTGTTTCGGTTAAACTTTTAGAAATTATTGATAGTAAAAGTTACAAAAAACAAAAAGCAGAATTTCTTTCGTGGGTCGAAGATTTTAGTGAGTATGAAAAATTATTGCTACAACATTATATTGAAGGCGAACAAATTGCTGTATCGCCTAGTATTACAGGCTTGTATAAGTTAACTAAAGTTAAGGGTAATGGGGTTAAAGTACAAAAAGGAGATACTATTATAGTGCATTACGAAGGTATGTTTTTAAATGGAAAATATTTCGATTCAACAATAAAAAGAAATGCTCCATTTGAATTTGTTTATGGCACCGAATGGCAAGTTGTAAAAGGTTTAGAAGAGGCTATTGGCAAAATGAGTGAAGGAGAAAATGCAATATTTATTATGCCGTCTGAAATTGCTTTTGGTAAAAAAGGCTCATCAACCGGAATAATTCCCCCATTTACACCTGTTATTTTTAAAGTTAATATTTTAAAAATTAAAAAGGCTACGAAAAATTTAGAAAAAAAACAGGCTCAACTAAATTAGCTGAGCCTGTTTTTTTATTGTTTTTAAATTTTAGTGCATATAAAATATATATTCTTGACCATCTATTGTTGCTTTTGCTTGATTATCGCAACTTGATGTAGAACCAACACCATAATCAACATATATAGTTGGGGTTCCATTAACTGTTAAAGTTAAGTTACCATCTTGAATCCATTTGCAAAGTATTTTTACTCTTAAAGGCTCTGTAATATTAATAGTGTAAGCATTGCCAGAAACAGTAACACCATTTGCCGAACCTTCAATATCATATTCATCGTCTAACCAACCTAACAAACCAACGGTAGTTTCTCCAACAACCCAAGTATGAACTCTATGAGAAGCCCAAGTTCTAATGCTACCATTAGCGTCAGTAATTTTTCCGTTAGTTACATCAACATTGTAATATTGATGTCCGTCGTTGTTTAAACCCATATTTTCAATACGTTTAGAACCTTCAATTAAGTAACTATCAATAGAATAATTAATTAAAGTTGCAGTTACAACAGTACCTTGAGTTCTAAACAAACCAGTTGTAGTAAATTCAATTTGTCCTTTTCTAACCCTGCCGTCGCTTCCGGTAACACCTGCAGTTCCAAAATCTACAGTAGCTTTCCAAATATACGAACTTGAAGAATCGCCCGGAACAATTGTAATAATGGGGTAAACAGTGCTGTCTGTAATAAATTTAGCACCATCATCTTGTTTTAGATGAACATCTTCTACTTGTTTTTGTGCATCTCCAAAAAGGTTATCGGCAAGAGCATTGTCTTGAGCTGCCTCTGTATTGTAAACAGGGTCTTCGGCTGTTTTTTTGCAAGAATTAAACGCAAAAACTAAACCTACTAAAGCTAAGCTTAAAAATAAAATTTTTGTTTTCATTGTACTTCTGTTTTAAATTAATAAATTAAAAATTATTTTCTTTTTATTTTAAAATATTCGTGAAAAAACTCATTTTTTTCCGATTTTTCAATTCTTTCCGACTCTAATACATTCCATTCGGAAAAGTTAATTTTAGGGAAATAAGCATCGGCTTTAAAATTTTCGTAAACTTTTGTTAGGTAAATATAATCGGCAAAATGTATTGAATCTTTATAAATTTGTTCTCCTCCTATTATAAAAATGGTTTTATCGGCAGAGCATTTTTCTATGGCTTCCTCTAATGAATTAGCTACAATACAGTTTTTGTAAGTTAAATTTTTGCTGCTTGAAACAATAATATTATCTCTATTTGGAAGAGCTCCATTTGGCAACGACTCAAATGTTTTTCTCCCCATTATTACAGTATTTTCGGTGGTAAGTTGTTTAAATCGTTTTAAATCGGCGGAAATTTTCCACAATAACTTATTATTTAAGCCAATTTCCTGATTGTTTCCCACTGCAACTATAATAGATATTTCTCTGTTTTTTATCATAGACGGATTTAATACACTTTAATTTATTATTACCCCTATTTTTTGCAATTATGCTGTTTGTAACGTGCTTGTAATTAGCAAATTATACTGAGATGTCGCCTTTTATATGAGGGTCGGCAATGTAATTTTCGAGTGTAAAATCATCAAATTTAAAATCGAAAATACTTTTTACATTTTTGTTTATTATTAAATTAGGAAGTTTTTTTGGGGTTCGTGTCAGTTGTAATTTAACTTGTTCTATATGGTTAAGATAAATGTGCGAATCGCCCAAAGTGTGAATAAATTCTCCGGGTTTTAAATTTGTAGCTTGTGCAATCATCACTGTTAATAGTGCATACGAAGCAATATTAAAAGGAACGCCAAGAAAAATATCGGCACTTCGTTGGTAAAGTTGGCACGATAGTTTTCCGTCTGCAACATAAAATTGAAATAAAATATGGCAAGGAGGTAGAGCCATTTTGTCTAAATCGCCAACATTCCAAGCACTTACAATATGACGACGAGAATTTGGATTGGTTTTTATTGAATTTATAACTTCAGTTATTTGGTCGATATTGCGGTTTTCGGCAGACCAAGAACGCCATTGATAGCCGTAAATTCTACCTAATTCGCCATTTTCGTCAGCCCATTCGTTCCAAATTTTAACGCCATTTTCAGTTAAATATTTAGTGTTCGTATCACCATTTAAAAACCATAAAAGTTCGTGAATAATTGATTTTATATGCAGTTTTTTTGTTGTTAGAAGTGGAAATCCATCTTCTAAATTAAAACGCATTTGGTGGCCAAAAACAGAAACTGTTCCTGTTCCTGTTCTATCTTCTTTTTTTATGCCTGTTTTTATAACCTTATCAAGTAATTCTAAATATTGTATCATATAAATTTTGTGTTTATTATAATTCCTTAAAAATACAAATTTTGAGTATATAAAAAAACAAGGTTCTAAAATACATAAAATCCGCAAGGCTTTTTGTAAATGGTTGCAGGTAAAAACACCTGCAACGTGCAGGTTGTAGCAGTCAGGTGTTTTCACCCGACTGAATTTCAGACATATAAGTATAGATTTGCGGATTTAAGGTACTATAATTCCAAAGCTATTTTAAACATAAAATTAGTGCCAGCCTGAGTGTAATAATAAGCCCACGTTTTTTCAACATTTAGGTCATAGTAATTTCCTCCATAAGCGTTGCTACTATATTTTTCGTTAAAAATGTTGTTTACAACTAACTGAAATTTAATGTTGTTTTTGTTTTTAAAATTAAATATATAATCAATTCCGAAGTTGTTTACAAAATATGCATTTATCATTCGTTCTTTGCTTGATGTGTTGTCGAAATACTGTTCACCAACATATTTACTGGTAAGGTTAAGTCCAATATTTTTGAGAACTTCAAATCTTAAAGCGCTTGCCCCAATAATATTAGGCGAGTATGAAATATCGGTTTCGCCGAGTTCTTTAGTTTTATAAGTTGTGTTCCAATCTATATCGTAATATGCAGAAGTTTCTACATAATTTTGAATTTTATTTTGCGATAATGTTAAATTAGCGTTCCAATCTAAATTTTTCATTAATTTATAACCAAAAACGAATTCAATACCTCTTCTAAACGAATTTTTCACATTTGTCATTATAGAATAACCAACATCGTTTAATTCTCCTGTATTTACAAGTTGATTGTTATATAACATATAAAAAGCATTAGCTCCTATAAAATATTTGGTATTTTGTATTTGGTAGCCAAACTCAATATCGTTGAGGGTTTCATAAGTAGGTGTTTTAGTGCCACCTTCTTTTAAAGCTTCTTTTAAATCTGCCCGAGCAGGTTCTCTATTAGCAACAGAAAACGATGCGTAAAACCGTTGTTGTTGGTTTATTTGGTAGTTTATACCGGCTTTAGGATTTGCAAAAAGCCAGTTATGCTCTTGGTTAAGGGAAATTAAATCGTCATCAGGTCCATTCATTTTGTACAATATGTTTCGTATTTGTAAATCGCCAAAAATTGATATTTTTTCTGAAAGCATATATTGAATTTTCAAAAATGAGCTTAAATCGGTTTTTTTACCTTTGTTGTTATACCATTGGTAATCTTGAGGTATGTTTGCATTAAATTTTATCCATTTTATTTTTCCAAAATGGTCGCCATCGTAATTGTTTTCCGAAATACCAAAAACAACATCTATTTTATTTTTATGATAATTTACATTCGCATTTAAACCATAAAAAACATTGTCTAACCATTTTTGGCGAATCATATCGCTACTTTTAATAGTACTATCAGAAAAAATATATTCGTTACTTCCGTACGATAAAATGCTGTCGTTTAAGTATATATTATTTAATCCATAATTTGCATATAAGTTATCATTTCCTAAATCATCGACATTAGGAATATACTCTTCATAATAACCTTTTCCAGTTGTAGCAAAAGCCGAAGCATTTAAATTTAAATTTTTATTTATTTCTTTAGAATATAAAAGTTGATAATTATTTTGCCAATAATTATCGGTTTCGCCATAAAATTGTTCGTTTCCATTATCGTCGAAATGTTTTCCCGAAGGGTTAAAATTTCGAATAGAATCTACCATAAGACTTGGTACTCCCCACCAAGTAATTCCGGTTTTTTCTTTTCCAATCATTACAATAGCTTTTAGTAAATCGGTTTCGCCATAATAGCCCGCCGAAAAATATAGAGATTGATGGTCGGAAAATCCACGCTGAATATAGCCGTCGGAGTTTAATTTACTTGCACGTACATCAAAAGCAAATTTATTTTTTAATAAGCCTGTTCCCAACGAAATATTTTCTTTAAATGTATTGAAAGAGCCTATTGATGAGGAAATACGTGCATAAGATTCGGGCTCTAAAGCTAAAGTTTGAAAATTTACAGAAGCCCCAAAAGCAGCAGAGCCATTAGTGGAAGTTCCAACCCCACGCTGAATTTGAATGCTATTTACAGAAGAAGAAAAATCGGGAACATCAACCCAATAAACACCCTGAGATTCGGCATCGTTGTAAGGAATTCCGTTCATTGTTACATTAATTCTGGTAATATCGGTACCTCTAATTCGCATTCCGGTATAGCCATTTCCTGTTCCGTTTTCCGATGTTGCTACTAAAGAAGGCGATTGTTCTAATAAATAAGGCACATCGGCAACAATATTTACACGGTCAATATCGCTTTTATTTATTAGCGATTGGGCAACAGGAGTGCTTATTTTAGCTCTTGTTGCTTGTACTATTACTTCGTCGGAAATTAAAGTTTTAGGCAATAATTTGAAATTTAATTCAGTGTTTTTATCTAAATTAATTTCTTGTTTTTGAGTTTCAAAACCCAAAAAACTAACTTCAACAAAATAATTTCCGGTTTTAATGTTTTTTAGTTCGTAAGTGCCTAAATTATTGGTGCTTGCACCAGAGAAAGTGCCAACTAAAACCACAGAAGCTCCGGGTAAAACTTGTCCTAAATTGTCGGAAACATTACCATTTAAGGTAAACTTTTGAGAATACATTTGATTTCCCAAAAAAACTAATAATCCAAATAATAAAAATCTTTTCATCGATAAAAATTTAAATTTTTAAAAAGTTAAACTAAAATCGAATAAAAAGTGCTAAATTTAAGTGAGGTAAAGTATTTTTGAATTTCCTGCGTCAGCATTATCTGTATCAGGTTCAAAGGATATTATCTCAGCCTGTTTTTTAAGGCACTCCTATTCGTAAAACTTTGCAAAGGTATGTATAATTATTAAATAGCAGTAAAAAAAACGTATTTTTTTGAAAATTAATAAATGCAATTATATCTTTGTTGCTAAATTTCAAAAAAATAGTATGAGTGAGGTAAAAATAACAATAGGTGGCGAATTTTTAATTAAGGATATTGACGCAAAAAATATGTTTATTCCCGAAGAGTTTGAGGAAGAACAAAGAATGATAAAACAAACTTGTGAAGATTTCTTAGAAAAAGATGTTTATCCAAATTTAGATAAAATAGATAATAAAGAAGAGGGCTTAATGCGCCAATTAATTTCAAATGCAGGCGAATTAGGACTTTTAGGTATTTCTGTTCCCGAAGAATTGGAAGGTTTCGGACAATCGTTTTTAACAACAATGTATGCAAACGAAGCAATAGGTGCATCGTACTCATTTGCAGTAGCTTATATGGCACAAACAGGAATTGGAACTTTGCCTTTATTGTATTATGGAAACGATGAGCAAAGAAAAAAATATATTCCAAAAATGGCTTCAGGAGAATTTGCAGCAGCATATTGCTTAACCGAACCAGGTGCAGGCTCTGATGCAAATGCAGGTTCTACAAAAGCTGTTCTTTCTGCCGATGGAAAACACTACATACTTAATGGGCAAAAAATGTGGATTACAAACGGAGGTTTTGCCGATATTTTTACAGTTTTCGCAAAAATTGATAACGACCGTATTTTAAGTGCTTTTATTGTAGAAAAACAATGGGAAGGGGTTGTTATTAATCCCGAAGAACATAAAATGGGAATAAAAGGCTCATCTACCACACAAATATTTTTTAACGATGTAAAAGTTCCTGTTGAAAATCTTTTAGGTAAGCAAGGCGAAGGATTTAGAATTGCATTAAATATTTTGCATATTGGGCGTTTAAAACTTGGAATTAATGTTGTTGGAGCATCAAAAAAAACTATAAATAATGCAGTAAATTACTCAAACGAAAGAAAACAATTTGGAAAACATATTTCAAGTTTTGGAGCAATAAAATATAAATTGGCAGAGCAAGTTATTAAAACATTTACTGCAGAAAGTGCTGCTTATAGAGCAGCAAAAGATATAAACGATGCCATTGAAGAGCTAAAATTAACTGGTTTTGATAAAGGAAAAGCTAATATTGAAGGCTCGGCAAAATTTGCAATAGAGTGTGCTTTACTTAAAGTTTATGGTTCTGAAGCTTTAGATTATATTGTTGATGAGGCTGTTCAAATTTATGGTGGTATGGGCTTTTCTGCCGATATGCCTGTTGATAGAGCTTACAGAGATTCTAGAATAAATAGAATTTTTGAAGGCACAAATGAAATTAATAGATTAATAGTTGCCGAAACTGCAATTAAAAATGCACAAAAAGGCGAATACGATTTGTTTACACATAGTAAGCAAGTTATGAACGAGATAGAAAATTTATCATTGATAAAATTGAAAGGTACAGAAACTTATTTTGAAGAAAAACATTTTTATGTGAAAAACTTTAAAAAAGCAACATTACTTACAATTCAAGGTTTGATGGACGTTCTAAAAACTAAAATGTTTGCCGAACAAGAAATTATGATGAACTTATCTGATATGATTATTCAAACTTATGTTGCAGAATCGACAGCATTACGTGTTGAAAAATTAGTTGCGTTGAAAGATGAGGCAAATATTGCTGTTTACAAAGATATTTTAGATGTTTTTGTTTACAATGCTGCCGATGCCATAAATAAATTTGGGAAAGATATTATAAACTCATTTGCCGAAAAAGAATTAGCAAAAACTATAGTTAATGCTTTAAATTGCTACACAAATGTTGGAGCAATAAATGTTAAAGATGCAAGAAGAAGAATAGCCGATGTTTTAATTGAAGAAAATAAATATAAATTTTAAAACAAATATAGATTTACAAATGTAAAAAACGCCAAAAATTAATGTTTTGGGCGTTTTTTACATAATATTGTTTTGCCAAATATAAAACTGGTATTAGCTCATAGAACTTATAATATCATCTAAACTTTTAGTACTATTTGGCAAAACAGATATTGGTGCAGGCTTTCCTACTTTTTCTGAAACTATAAAACGCATACATTTTTCGTATTTTATTTTTCCTGCATTACAATACAAATTTCTGTAAATTTGCTCAGAACTAGCTCTTTTTAAAACGCCACCTTGAAATATTGGACATTTTTCCGATTTTGGACAAATATTGCTCATTTCTTTCTTGTTTAAAATTTTTATGGTTTACGTTTTAATTGTTTATTTGTGCTAAATTTTAAAATGTTTTTAAACACAATATGCTGATAAACAGTTTATTATGTATATATATGGATATTTTAATATGTTAATTGAAAGAAAAATTATTGTTAAATTTTAACGCCAATAATAACAATATCGTCTATTTGTTTAGCGTTTCCCTTCCAATTATCAAATTCGTTTTCTAAAGCCTGTTTCTGTTTGTTTAAGGTTAAATTAGAGTGTTGCAATAAAAACTCTTTAAAATGTTTCGATTTGTATTTTTCTTTATCTTTTCCACTTATTTGGTCTTGAAAACCATCAGAAAAAATGTATAATTGGTCGTTTTTTTGCAAATTTAACTTGTGATTAGTAAATTCTGTTTCAAGTTTATGAACCCCAACAGGCATTCTATCTGCTTTAATTTCTAATATTTCGTTGTTTCTAATAATAATAAGTGGGTTGTGTGCACCAGAATATTGCAATTCGTTTGTTTTTATATTAATTACACATATTGCCATATCCATACCATCTTGTTGTTCTCCGGTTTTACCAGTCTGGTTTAGAGATTGTTTAATATTATCGCGTAGAATATTTAATATTTGGTTTGCTTGAGTAACCTCTTTTTTTCTAATAATATCGTTAAGAAAAGCTACACCAAGCATACTCATAAAAGCACCCGGAACGCCATGCCCGGTACAATCTACGGCAGCAAAAACAACATATTCGTTTACTTTTCTAAGAAAATAGAAATCGCCACTAACAATATTTTTAGGTTTAAAAAAAATAAAATACTCAACAAAATGTTCGGTAAATATTTTTTCTGACGGAAGAATAGCTTCTTGTATTCGGCTTGCATATTTTATACTTTGGGTAATTTCTTCATTTTGTTTAACAACTTTGTCTTTTTGAACGCTAAGTTCATTATTTATTTTCTTTTTTGTTATAAACAACTTGAACAAGAAAATTAATAGAAACAAAATAATAATAAACGCACCAATAAAAATGTAAGTTATTCTTTGTTGAAGTTTTAGTTCTTCTTGTTTAGCCTTCATTTCTTGCTCGCCTAATATTTTTTGAAAATTAAGTGAATTTATTGTCAGGCTTTTGCGCATAGTATCTTCTTCTAAGGTATATATTACCTCTTCCGATTGTTTTAATTTTGTAGTGGCATTACCTAATATTTCTTTTGTTTCACCTAATTTTTGTTGAACTGTTGATAGTTCTTTTTTCTTTTGTTGAGTTATTTGTTTTTGTTCAAAATATTTTTTTTCGTAAAGTCCAACCGATTCGTTGTAATCACCAATATCGGTATTTCTTAGATATTTTAAAGATTCTAAAGCCAGTTTGTATTCCGATAATTTTTCGTTTGTAATATAAAGAGCACTATGGTTGGCATAAATTAAATCTTTATCGTTTATTGTTTTAGAAATCGCCAAACTTTTTGAAAAATAAGCCTTGGCTTTACTGTTTTTATCGAGTTTTAGGCAAGTGCTTCCTAAGTTATAATACGATTCTGCTATTATAATTTTTTCGGCATTTTTTTCGCGTATTTCTAATTCTTTTTCAAAGTAACTTATTGATTTGTTGTAGTTTTTGTCTTTATAATAGCAACTTGCTTGAAAAAAATATGATTTTGCTAAAGCCTCTTTATTGTCTAATTGTTTTGCAAGTTTTTCAATCTTTTTTGCTACTTCTTTGCAGTCGCTGCTACTTATATTGTACAGTGAATCAGCTTTTTGCAGAAGGTCTGATAAATTATCGGCTTTTGCCGAAAAATTTAAGACAAAAAATGCCACGAGTAAATAAATACTAATCAATTTGTGTGTGTACATAGCAAAAAAATTAATTCTGTTAAAAAACTTAGTACATTATATTGTAATGCAAAAAATTCATTGTTCAACAAAGTTAACAGAAAAATTGACTTAGCCTATATATAAAGGTGTTTGTTTTGTGAAATGGGGTGTTTTTCTTTGGAGTAGCTATTTTATGTTGATAAATTGTATAATAATGTTGAAAGCAAATTAATGGTCGTGTGTATGAGGCGTTGGGCATTTCAACGCACTTCACTTTCAATCCGCTAATATGTTTATTAAATAACAAAATTAATACTTTCCTAATTGTAAATTTATGAAAAATTTCAATAGTTTTAATTGGCGACCAATGCGTTTTGGTTCTAAAAGCAAACGATATAAGAATTCTACTTTTAGATACAAAAATAACTTTGGTGCACGTTTTAATTTTCCGCTGTAAACATCGAAACTGCCGCCTAAACCTTGGTATAATGCAGGATAAACACTTATAAATTCTTGCATTAATAATTCTTGTTTTGGTGTTCCCATTGCAACAAAAACAACATCTGGTTTCTTTTCTTGTAAATCCAGTTTTGTTTTTTCAATATCGCCTTCTTTTAAAAAGCCGTTACGGTAGTTTTTAATAACAATTTCAGAAAATTCGTTTTTTAATTTTGAAATTGTTATTTCAATAACTTCTTGTGTAGAGCCTATAAAATAAAACGATTTTTCTTTATAATAATGCTCAATTATATTGTACCACAACTCAACCCCAGGAATTTTAGCCACTTTAAAGCCTTTTTTACTGAGTGCCATAACTGCTCCAATACCATCAGCATAACCAATATTATTATTAATTATTTCTTGAAGCTTTGCATCATCTTTTAATATTTTTTCTGCATTTGTTGCATATATTATAAAATTTTATGTTTATTTGAAACATATCAATTCAATTTTTCTAGCCATTTCGACAAAAAAACATCGTAAACTTTATATTTTGTATTTTCTTGATAAACCATTTCTTTGTCGATTAGAGCTTTTAGAGTTCTGTTGACCGAGCTGGCTGTAAAGTTATATTTTTGCAAAAACTCCTTTGAATTGGGACGAGCCAACTCTTTTTCTTTGGCAATGCTTTTAAGCAAGGCAAATTGAGCGGTAGTTAATAAATTACGATAAGTGTAAAAAACACCCTCTTTCTCCCTTAAAATTGCATCAATACAAATCCGAAATTCAGTATCTCTAAACTTTTTATAAGCCATTGCAAAAAGCCTGTTAAAAAAATACTGAATATAAAATGTGTGATTATCAAAGTATTCGATATATTCTTTGACTAAATTTTCATCAATTTCTTTGTGGTTTTTATTGAAATGACCGACTATAAATTTAGCATATTCACCGGTTTTTAATCGTTGTAATTCCAATATGTCAGACGACTGGTAAAAGGGCCTGCCATAGTCTGAAAAAATGGAGATTAATAAATGTTTGTTGCTGCCCGAAAATATAAATTGGTCTTTATGTTGATGCTGAATATGCGTGCGTAAAATAGCTTCCATATTTTTTTGAGGATATTCAGTTATTTGCTGAAATTCATCAAAAGCTATAATGTATTTTTCTTTCTGAGCGGCTAAATAATTAAATATTTTCTCTAAAGAATGCTCTCTTTCACTTTTTGAATTGTAGTTTATTTCCACTTCGGGCATACCGCTTGTTGGGTCGAATACCAATTTGCCTTTTATTCCGGAAATTAAACTTTGTATTTTCTTTAGAAAGTTAGCATGGTCTTTCTCGTCTGCTAAAATTGCATTAGAGAACAACTTAATAAAATCGTCTATATTTTGAGTCGATATGATATCGATATACAATAATCGGGTGTTTTTTCGACCCTTTAGTTGGTAAAAAACATGCTTTATTAATCCAGTTTTTCCAAGACGCCTTATTGAAAGCAAGGTTAAATTTCGTCCATTGTCTAATGCAGAAATAATATTCTGCCTTTCGCTGTGCCTATTACAAAAAAAATCTGGCGAAACATAGTCTGTAATTAAAAATGGGTTTTGTTTTAACATAATTCAAAATTTACACATTTTGCGTTACACATTTTGCGTTACAAATATAAGTTATGATTTTATAATTTGCAAATCAATAAGTTTTTTTTATTTTATACCGAAAGCATTCCGAATCAACGGAACGCGGTATATATTGTTTGTATTTGGTATAATATTGATAGTTAATCGGCATAAACTAAAACAAACTAACAAAATTCGTTTTAACTCTTTTGTTAGCGGTTTAGTATAAGTTGAGATTACTTCGTCATACTTCCTCGCAATGACGGTTATATTTGGTAATATTACGGTAAAAGAAATTATTTACCATTTATTAGTTAACTTAAACTTATAAAGCCGAAAAACAAAAGTTAACAAACCTAATTGCGATTTAAGTCGTTTAGGCTCTTTCATAAGTCTATATAACCACTCAATATTATTATTAATATAAAATTTTGGAGCTCTATTCAATTTTCCAGCTAAAATATCTAAGCGACCTCCACTTCCTATAAAAATAATTTCGGGAAATTTTTTATTAAGTTCTGCGCTTAGTTTTTCTTGCTTTGGCGAGCCAAGTGAAATCATAACTAATTGTGGTTTTGAATTTTGCAATTTTTCTTCTATTGTTTTTACATTATTAAAAAAACCATTAGCTCTTCCAACAATATTTATATTTGAATATTGCTTTTTAACTTTTTCTACTGCTAAAAAGTTGTTTTCTTCGGTTGTGCCAAAAAAGAACATTTGTAATTTGTGTTTTTCAGCAATGTCTAATGCTAAACCTGGTAAATCGAGTTTTATTACTTTTTGCTTGTGTAAAACTTTAAAAGCTAATTGTGCACCAAAACCGTCGGGGGTTTGAATTAATGCATTATCAATTACATTTTTTGTATTAAAATCTTTATTGTATTTTACAATTTTAAGAGCATTAATAGCGGCTGTATAACCTCCTGTTTTTTGTTTAATTTTTTCTAAAATAAAATCTTCAACTTCTTGTTTTGAAGTTATATTGTAACAAGGGCAATTTATTATTATTTTTTGTTGCATATATTATAAAATTTTATGTTTATCTGAAACATAATTAATAAGCTCTGCCTTATTTTTAAAAGGGTATATTTTTATTTTATTTACTTGTACTTGTTGCATTATTTTGTTTCTTAAATTGCCCAAATGTACCAATATTCTCGTCTTTGCGAATGAGTTTGTCCGGATTACCGGCTACTATTGAGAAATTTTCTATGTTTTTGGTTAGTGCTTAGTTTAGTTGATTTAACTCATTTTCTCTATCACAGAAATATTCGGGACTTTTATATGTTGATGTTATAAAAGGGTTTTGCATAATATTTATCTTATTTTTTACAATATTCTCGTAACGAAAATATCGTAATGAATAATTCGTTACAAATATATATTTAATGTTTTATTTTTAAAACTTATTTTTATGTTTATCGGTATTTGTCGTTACTAATGTTTTATGCCGAAAGCATATCTGTAATACCGTGTTCAAAGTCTTCGGAACGCAGTATATTGAAAGTCAAAACGGTCGAAGAGCTTGTATAAAATGTAAAAAAATTAAAAACACCGTAAAGCGTAATGTCGGATAGAATAGGTACAATAGAAAATGGGCGTAGCCATGTAATAAAATATACCGGCAAGGCTAATACATACACCCAATTATATATGCAGTTCGAGTTTGCGGTATGAGACCGCGAAAATCCTATCTGTGAACAATTTAGAGAAGAAATTGCATAAATAATTTGCGGCATTGTCTCCAACTACAAATGTAAAACATACGCTATTTATTGCAAGATTGACCATACTTATGTTTTTGTTGGAATGCACCCCTCAAAGTGGGCATATTCTAAAATCACAATATCAGGTTATAACCTTAAATTTGTAATTTAATTTTGGAATTATTTACGAAATAAATTTTTCGTAATTCTTTGGTGTAATTATTTCAAAATTGTAGTCTGGGTATGTTTTGTTAAAAGTAGCGGGTATTTTTGCTTTTGCATTTTCATTCCATTTAAATTCGTAAGCAAATAATTTCCCGTCGCGTTCCTCTATGTAATCTATTTCTTGTTGGTTGTGTGTTCGCCAAAAATATTTATTTGCCCAAATATTGTTATAATGAGTATGTTTAATTCTTTCGGTTATTATGAAATTCTCCCACAAAGCACCTATGTCTTGTCTTAGGTTAGGTAAATTAAAACTTGCAATAAGTGCATTTCTTATCCCATTATCGTAGAAATAAATTTTTTGTG
>DYMG01000009.1:0-16724 GCA_020721655.1 Paludibacter propionicigenes
ATTTTTTTTGACTTCTGTAGCTACGTTTTCATAATATCCTCTATTTTTCCTGACTTCGCAAATAGAACACAATAATAATTGGGTTAGTTTGCATATTTATGGTCAGTTATTTATTTTTTAAACCTAAAATACTTATCAATTTTTCGTTAAATATAATTACACCGTTTTTATTCAGATGAAATTTATCATAAAAATCAATCGTATCGTTTAATTCTAAGAATTCATTAAAGTTATAATATTCTCCATATTTTTTCATTTTTTCATCAAACTCTTTGTTGTTTGTATATGCCTCATATTTAGATTTAACAATTGGAGATTGTACTAAAATTAGTTTAATATTTTTTTTCTTAATAATTTGTAAAGTTTTATTAAAAGCCTCTAATTGTTGTTCATTTAATATGTATTTATCATTCTGAGGAATATCGTGGTTTTCATTAAAAGCTAAATCTTTTTCAACAAAACCACCAGAAATATAGTTGTCATCTTTTTGTCTTTTAATATCTTTATTTTCAGTAAAAACATTATTAAATAAAGTATATATTAGAGTGTTTATTGTTTTGATATTTTTTAGCTCGAAAGTCATTTTTATAGAATTAATATCAATTTTATCATTTACTATCAAGTCTAAAGCAGCTTCAACCCCGTCTTGATTAAAAATACGTGGCGAAACTTCATAAATTATTATATCAGGATTAAGAGTTTTAACATACCGTTCTAATAATATTTTGGTTTGAATAGGGGTTTGAGAACTAGAACCTAAATTAAAAGATTTATACCCAATTTTTTTATATAATCTTGTATCAAAACTTCGATATGCACTTGATGCTCCCAAGAATAGAATATCTACGTTTTTATATTTAGGGATTTCGGCAATACGTAAAGACAGATAAGTTCTATCAGTTGTAAGGTTTAACTTAAATCGATCGGATACTATTTTCCCCCATGCAAATAACATTAAAAAATAAAATATTATGTAAAATGGAATAAACGCTATTATGGACTTAAAAAGTTGTTTCATTTATTCTGATTTAGCAAAATTAAAATTGAACATAAATAAACGGTGTTTCAAATGTTTTCATATACATAATAATCATAAAAATTAAAAAAGAATATAAAGACCATCTTACGTATCGTTTTTTAATTAACTTTATTTTTGCAATGGCGTATTCTCCATCTTTTCCAAACCATTCAACTATTACAAAAAGAATTAATAGTAGTAAGGGGACTGTTATATTTGTATTAATTCCCAGTCCCTTTGGTGGAATGGAAAATATTGAAATACTAAATATATTTGAAATAAAATTAAATGCACTTTCTAAACTTTCAGCTCGAATTAAAACCATAGTAAAAGTAACAATAATAAAAGTTGTTATCATTCTCAATAATCTTATTCCAGTGGGAATTAATCCCTTTTTTATTTTTTTATTCTTTTTATTTAATGTTCCGTTTAATATCATAGGAATAAAAAGACATCCATGAATAAATCCAAATACAACAAAAGTCAAATTTGCACCATGCCAAAGTCCTATAATTACAAAATTTATTATAATTGCCAATATTAATCCAGCTTTGTTATAATCTCTAAAAGCGATACTTAATGGGGTGAAAACATATTCGGTAAGCCATGAAGTTAAAGAGATATGCCATTTACGCCAAAATTCTGCTATGTTTTGACTGAAAAATGGAAAATCGAAATTTTTAGTAATGTTAAAACCTAATAATCGTCCAATTCCAATTGCCATATCTGAATATCCCGAAAAATCAGCATAAAGCTGAAATGCGTACAATATAGCAACTAGTAATAATGTACTTCCACCAAAATGAGATGGGTTATCAAAAATAGAATTAACAATAACGGCACAGTTATCTGCGATAACTAATTTTTTGAAAATTCCCCAAAAAATTTGAAGTATTCCATTTGTAGCTTGATTATAATTAAACTCACGTTTTTTTTCTAATTGTGGTATAAAATCTCTGGCTTTATCGATTGGTCCTGAAACGATAGTTGGGAAAAAGGATACATAATTTAAAAACACTATTATGTTTTTTGTTGCTTTTATTTTCCCGTTATCAATATCAACAATGTAACTAATTATTTTAAATGTGAAATAGCTTATACCTAAAGGAATAATAATTTTCAGGGTGTGTAAATTTATGTTTGATGAATGAAAGAGGTTATTAAATGAATCAATAAAGAAGTTAAAATACTTGAAAAAAACTAATGTGCCAATTCCTTGAATTAATGCGATATAAACAGCCAATCGTTTATATTTCGGCTTTTTTTCAATATAAATTCCTAAAAAATAATTTAAAGCAGAAACACTAATTAGAAAAGACAAAAACCGCCAATCTGCCAACGCATAAAACACGTAACTTCCTAATAATAAAATTATATTTTGATATTTTACACTTTTTTTAAAAATAAACCAATACAGGAAAAAAAAAGATATAAAAAAAAACAAGAAATCAAGAGAGTTAAAAATCATAACTTATCTAATATTTGTTCCTGAATTTAATAGTATGTCAACTCCGTTAATTTGTGAAGATGCTGTCGTTAAAAAAGACACTGTTTCTGCAACTTCTTCAACTGTTAGAAGCTTTTTTAAATTATGATTTGAAATCATTTGTTCAACAACTCTTTCGTCAACTTCTGACGTAAAGTTTGTTTGCATAAACGATGGAGAAACAGAATTAGATGTTATATTAAATTTGGAATTTTCATTTGCCCAAACTTTTGTAAGTTTTTCTAAATATGCTTTATTAGTTATATAAACAGAAGAACCTACGGGAGGCAATTCAACCAATGCAGATGTTAATATTGTAATTATTTTCCCGCTTTTTTTCTTACGAAAGTTTTTTATCACTTCTTGAGTAATTTCAATAACAGGAATAATATTTTCTTTAAAATCTGACAAAAAATCATTTGAGGATATTTTATGAAAATGAGATTTCAAAAAATGACCTGAGTAAGCATTATTTATCAAAACATCTAAATCAAATTGGCTAATTTTATCAGTTAATGATTTTATAGAAATTGAATCCTTAAAATCACACTTAATTGGGAAGGTGTTACTAAAATCAAATTCTATTTTTTTTGCATTTGTTTCGGAATTGGTATAAGTAAAATAGACATTATTATTTATATTTTTTGCAAGATTTTTTGTAATTGCTTCACCTAATCCTGAAGCACCGCCAGTTATTAGTATATTCATTTTAATAATCCTATTTGAATTTTACCTTTTGCAACAATTAGTTCTTCTTTATTTTTAAAAGAATACGTAAATTCAATTGCGTTTACAGAGTCATAAATACCTATTATTTCTGCGTTAAATTGTAATTCATCATTCAAATAAACTGCATTTTTAAATTGAATTTCCTGAGAATGAATAATAACATCTTTTGTGGGCAAACACTCTCCAATAAAATAGGAAAGAAAACCATTCAAAATATTACCGTGCATTATTTTGTTTTTGAATCCTTTGTTAACAGCAAATTGGTTATTTGTATGTAAAGGGTTTTTATCTTTGAAAACAACAATAAATCCATTGTAAACTTCATTTGACAAAACAAAACACTCTTCAAATTTATTTCCTAACTCAAAGTTCATATTCCTAACTCAAAATTCATATTCCTTTATTTTTAATGCAAGTCAGCATCTCTCCAACATTCTTCCAACTTTGTATTTCTTTTGAAGTAAAACGTATTTTAAAATGTTTTTCGATTGCCACAACCAATTGTATATGAGTTAAAGAATCCCAATCATCAACATTATTTGCGGTTGAAGTTTCGCCAATTACCAATTCTTCATTATCAAGAATATCTATAAAAATGGTTTTAATCTGGGTTAATAATTCATTTCTATCCATTTATTTTTATTTTTTTGATATAAAATTATCTCTTTGTTTATAGTTTTCTAAATTTAATATCCAATTCTCATATTGTTTCTCAAATCCCAAATTAAGATAGTGATTTTTTACTATTTCATTTTTTGCAGTAGGTATATATTCTCCCTTAATGTTGTCAAATCCATTTTCTTTTGCAAAATTAACTAATGTATTTAATACAAAGTTTTCCATTCCTCGTTTTAAAACCCGACAACTCATAAACCAAGTATCAATAAATAAAGTGTTTACATTTTCTTTTTTTAAAATAACCACACATATTAGTCCGTTGTCTCCAAATTTATCAACTAATGTAAATGCAAATGTAAAATAGTTCTTAGAATTTGCAAGTTTTTCAATTTCAAATTCGGTATATCGAATAGTTCTAAGATTGAATTGATTTGAACGTTGTGATAATTGTACTACTCTAGGTATATTAAATTTATTGAAAGGTTCAATTAAAGATTGCATATTTAAACTTTTCAAGAAATCATTTTCATTTGTAAATTTTTTCTGAACACTAACTCTTTGTGCTTCAATCTGATAAAGCTTGGTTCTTTCCGAATCTTCATTAGAAAAAGAAACTGTTTCGAAAAGATTTAATGTGTATAAATATTCTAAGTAATCTGCAGGATCTTTAGGCAATTCGGGAACACAAATTTCAGGAATATTTTCTTTAACTATATTTCTCTCAAAAGAATTGTCATCTAAAAACACCATCGAATCAAATCCAATATTTAGAATACTTTGTATTTGACGAATATTATCTGCTTTATTTTCCCAATTTGACATAAACACAGAAATGTCATCTAAACGAAGTATCATATCAGGATGTTTTTCAAAAGGCTCTTTCGCAACAGATTCTGTATTTTTACTGCAAACGGCTACAATAATTCCTCTGTTTTTCAGTTTCTTTATCCAATATTGAAATTCAGAAAAAGCTTTGCCAATTCCTAAATTTCCAATTTGAATATTCTCTATTCCGTCATCTCCAATAATTCCGCCCCAAATTGTATTATCTAAATCCAGAATAACACATTTTTTTAATTTACCATTTAAAGCAGTAATCAAATCAATTGTTTTGGCAGCTACTTTGGGAAGAATATCTATACTTAATACCATTTCAGTATTTATATAAATTGATGCCTGAAAGAAATTTGTTTTTCCAGCCTGATTTTGAATAGAAGAAATGTCGCACAAATAAAAATTGGATTTTTTTGACGCTACTACCATTAACTCATAATTCAGTTTTCGCAATTGAAATAAAAAAGAGGATTCTGTTTTATTAGCGTAATTTCCAAAAATTGAATCGTCAATCTCGGTATAATTATAATAAATTACTTTGGCTTTTAGATTATTTGTTAAATTGGAATAAATATTTTCAATTTCCTGTAATTCATTTGAAGCAAAAGAGCTTTGATGCTCTAACTTTGTTTTGTTATATTTATCTAACAATTTATGTGATGTTTGAAACACGATGACTATTGTTGGATTAAATTCATATAATTCAGAAGAAAGATTATACACTTGCCCTCCTATTTGATTAAAATCAGCCTCAAATATATCTAAATTGAGGTCGTAATCATAAGCTAAACCACGCAAAGATTGTGTTAAAAACTGGGTGGCTGTATCTCCTAATAAAGCAACTTTTATCATTTTTAAACCTGAAAAATCTTTTTTTAAATTCTTTTTAAGTTGTGAGAAATTTTTCATTTAATTACTATTTGTCAAGTTTTATAAGGCGAAAATTTATTTTATTGGTAATCTGTAAGGAGTGTATGGTATTTTTAATTCATCAAGTTTTTGTTCAATTTTAGCAAGTTTGTTATTAATATTGCTAACTGCCAATAAAAGATTATTTACTTCATTATTCACGATATTATAATCGTTTTTTTGTGTTTCTGTTGGAGCCGAAGTCGATTCCCAAGTAGCTTCAACTATCTCATCTAAACGAATATTTAACGGATTAATTGCCGGAGGAACTTCCTCCCAACTTGCTTTTGGGGTTGTGCCGTTTAAGGCTACACTTATAGAGTCTAAATTACGAACAATAAGTGTTATTTCGTTTAAAAGCTCAATTGATGAATTATTTGAATTTTGAACAGATTGTTGTATGTATTTCGATTTATTTTTTAAATCGTTTATATACGAATTTGCCCCTTTCATTACCCTCCAAAGTTCGGCAACTTGTAAATAGAATTCATTTTTAGCCTTTTCGTCTAAAGCAGGCAATGTGGTGTTTTTCAATAAATTAATGTTAAAACTAAGGGTATCAGTAAGTTTAGTTTCCTTACCATTATTTACCAAATACATTTCTACCGAATATTTTCCGGGTAAAGCTAAAGTTCCGTCATCGGTATTTTTTATAGCATTAAATTTCCCATTATCTAAATATACCGGATCAGTACCCATATAACGTAAATTCCAAGTTATTTTATTGATGCCGGTGTTTGCATTGGCAAAAAGTTTGCGAACAATTTCGTTTTGCTCGTTTTTGATTTTAAACACAAAATATGCAGGTATTTCTTGTAACTCCTTATTTAATTCATTTTCTGATGGTTGTGAAATTGGTAAATTCTTTTTTAATAATTTAGCTTCTTTTTCTAAACGAATATCTTTAAGTGTTTTTAACGTATCTTTAAAGAAATAAGTAAAAGTTGCTCCAAAAGTTGGGTTAGGAGCTAAAAAATGAGTTTCCCCAACGCCATATCTATCACTACTTTTTACAAACATTTTAGCATCTTTAATAGGATAAATATGTGCTTGTTTTTTTATGTCGTCTTTTTTAAAATTTTGAAGCACTGTGTAGTCGTCTAAAACATAAATTCCACGACCAAAAGTAGCAACAACAATATCGTGTTCTCTTTCTTGTATTGCAATGTCTTTAACCGAAACATCTGGCATTCCGGTTCCTAATTTTGACCAATTTAGTCCGCCATCAATAGTAAAATAAATTCCAAGTTCAGTACCAACAAACAATAAATTTTCGTTTATTTTATCTTGAACAATGCAGTTTACCGACTGGCTATCGGGTAAATTATTTGAAATTGATGACCAAGTTTTTCCTTTGTCGGAACTTTTTAACAAATATGGTTTAAAATCGTCGTTTTTTATATTGTTAAAACTTGCGAAAACAACATTTTCGTTGGTTTGTGAGGCAAAAACATCGCTAACGTAGGTGTATTTTTGAATTCCGGGAAAAGTTTCAATTTTTTGCCAAGTTTTGCCATTGTTTTCGGTAATCTGAATAAGCCCGTCGTCGGTTCCAATATAAAGCAAACCTTCCTTTACTGGGGATTCTGATAAAGATACAATTGCTCCCCACTGTGATGTTGAGACATCTTTTGCAACGGCATCGGAAGCCCAATATTTGTTCATTACTTTAAATTGGTTTCGGTCTTCGTTTCTGGTTAAATCTTCGCTAATTTTTTGCCAAGAATTGCCCATATCATCACTTTTAAAAAGTTTATTAGCTGCAATATAAAGGCGTGTATTTTTATGATTGCTTAAAATAAATGGAGCGTCCCAGTTCCAACGAAAAGTTAGTTCTCCTTTTTCGGGTTGAGGTTTAATTTTTATTCGTTCGCCCGATTTTTTATCGTATCTGTAAATGTTTCCATATTGATAAGCCGAATAAACTATATTTGGGTTGGTTGGGTCTATGGCTTGAAAAAAGCCGTCGCCACCGAGTGTTGCAATCCAGTCGTAATTAGAAACGCCACCGTTTGTTGTATTTTGCGATGGACCTCCAATGCTGTTATTGTCTTGTGTTCCTCCATAAATCCAATAAAATGGTTGCGAATTATCAACATTTACTCTGTAAAATTGTGTAACAGGTAATGTGCTTTTAAAAATAAATGTTGTTCCATTATCCCAACTTTCGTAAACACCGCCATCTCCACCAATCATAAAATGATTTTCGTTGTCAGGGTCTGCCCAATAGGCGTGGTCGTCAACGTGGCGATTTTTTGTACTTATATTATTCCAAGTTTCGCCGCCATCTGTAGTAAATCTTGAATATGTATCTACCGAAATTACTTTATTTTTGTTAAATGGTGAGGCATAAATTTCGCTATAATACTGCCCACTACTAAAATAATCGTTCATTTTCTCGAACGAACCGCCTTTGTTTTTTGAAAGATAAAAGCCTCCACTTCCGTTCGATGCTTCGAACATTATATAAACGTAATTTGGTTCGACAGGGGAAACAGCAATTGCCATTCCGCCTTTGTCAACATTTGGAATACCATTTGTTAGCTTATCCCAAGTTTCGCCGGCATTGGTTGTTTTATAAAATGCCGATTCTGGACCACCACCAATTTTTGTGTATGTTTTTCTTTGTCGTTGTTCGGCTCCGGCATAAATTATATTTGAATTCGATGGGTCGAAAGCTAAATTTGCAACTCCAGTAAATTCGCTAATAAATAGAACATTTTTCCATGTTTTTCCACCATCAACAGTTTTGTAAACTCCGCGTTCTTTGCTCCCATTCCAAATAGAACCTTCGACTGCAACGTAAACTATATTTGAGTTTTTAGGGTCTATAAGAATATTTCCTATTTGGCGAGAGTTTTTAAGCCCCATATTTTTCCAAGTTTTTCCGCCATCAACAGTTTTGTAAACGCCATTTCCATAGCCAATTGCACGTTGGTGATTATTTTCTCCTGTTCCTATCCAAAGTATATTTTTGTCGTTTGGGTCAATTACAATGCAACCAATTGAATAAACCCCATAATTATCAAAAATTGGATTAAAAGAAGCTCCATTATTGTAGGTTTCCCAAACGTGTCCGGCTGCTGCTGCAACGTAATAATGTGCCAAATTTGTGTAATCTACTGCAAAATCAGATATTCTACCCGATGTTGTTGCTGGACCAATACTTCGCCATTTTAAATTGCTAAACATTTTAGCAATAACGGTATCTTTAGGCTGTTTTGGATTTGTATTTTTACCATAAGAGTAGCTTATTGTTATACTCAAAACAATTAGTGTAATTATAGATATTGTTTTCATTTGTTGAAATTTTTATTGGAAATACAAAGTAAACAATTCATTTTTAATAAACCACAATATGTTATATTTTTTTACACCTGCTACAAATCATATTGCGAATGTTTTTTTTTATATAGCTTTGTTGTGTAAAATTTAAAACTTATGAATATTATATATAAACTTGGTTCATCGATAAAATTTGCAGTTTTTTTGGTGGTAATTTATTTATTATCTATTGGTTTTGCCACTTTTGTTGAAAACGATTTTGGAACAGAAGCTGCAAAATGGTTAATTTATCAATCGCGTTGGTTCAATGTTTTGCACTTCTTTTTAGTGATAAATATGATTTTGGTAATTATAAAATACCAAATGTACAGACCTAAACGAATTACAATTATGCTTTTTCATTTAGGTTTTATTATTACTATTATTGGATCCGGAATTACTCGCTTTATTAGCTTTGAGGGTATTATGCACATTAGAGTTAATGAAACCGAAAACTCAATTTTAAGCTATCCTACTTATTTAAATTTTAAAATTGATGATGGTAAGTTGGAATATGTAAATTCTATACCTTTAAATATTAATCCATTATCGAATATTTGGTTTAATGAAGAACTTAATTTTAATGGGGAAAAATTTACTGTTTCTTTAGAAAGATTTATTCCAAACGCAGGAGAATCAATAATAGAAACAAAAGGCGGTTATAGAATAATAAGGTTTATTATTGCCGATAATGAAGGAGAATACGAATTTATTTTAAAAAATGGAGAAAGTAAATTTTATAAGAATCAGAAATTTAGTTTTAATGATGGCAATAATCCTAATTCGGTAAATATTTTTAATACCGATTCGGGTATTGCAATTACAAACCCTTACCCTATGGCTTTTTCCAATACCTCAGACTCGTTAAAAGGTATAATAAATTCTGAATACCCAACTTTATTAAAAACATTGAGAATTTATTCGTGGAATGGTAAACAATTTAGAATTACCAAAATTTTTGAAAGTGCAAAAACAGATATTAGTTCACAAACATCGGCAGAAGAATTTCCTTTAAATGCCCTAATATTAAAAATTAAAGGCGAAAAAAATGAAAAAATAGTTAGTCTTTTTGGAAAAGAAACTTATAAAGGAAGTTCGTCGTTTTTTAATCTTGAAAATTACAATTTTGAAGTTTCTTATGGTTCAAAAGAAATTGAATTGCCATTTAGTTTAAAGTTAAACAATTTTAAGTTGGAACGCTATGCAGGCTCAAATAGCCCATCATCTTACGAAAGTTTTATAACACTTAATGACAAAAAAAACAATTTTACGCAAGAGTATAAAATTTTTATGAATAACGTTCTTTCGTACAATGGTTTTAGGTTTTATCAATCGTCGTTCGACCCCGATGAAAAAGGCACTATTCTTTCGGTAAATCACGATGGTTATGGTACAATTTTAACTTATTTAGGTTATTTACTGCTTGCAATTGGAATGTTTTTAACCATATTTAACAAAAATAGTCGCTTTAAAACCCTCAACAAAAAAATTAAAGAAATGAACAAATCGCAAATACAAATATTACTTATTTTATTTTTTGTAGCATTCGGAAGTATTTCAAAAGCACAAATTTTACCACTTGTAACCGAAAAACACGCCGAAAAATTTGGCGAGCTATTAGTTCAAGATAAAACCGGACGCATTAAACCTGTTAATACTACCGCAACAGAACTAATTCAAAAGCTTTCAAAAATAAGCACTTACAAAAAAATGAATGCCGAGCAAGTTATGCTTAGCATAATGCTACGCCCCGATTTGTGGATGTACGAACCTATAATAAAAGTTACAAATGCCGACGTTATTAGAGAACTAAACGTAAAAAATAATCACATTTCAATTACTAATGTTTTTAACGAAAAAAACGAGTATTTAATTAAACATTTTGTAGATATTGCATATTCTAAAACACCTGCAAAACAAACTAAATTCGACAAAGAAATAATTAAAATTGATGAGAAAATAAACATTCTATATTTAATGATAAACAACGAATTTTTAAATATTTTCCCAAAATTCGACGATGAAAACAACAAATGGTACAATATAAACAACTCTAAAACAGCCTTTAACGGTAAGGATTCAATATTTGTGCAAAATCTTTACAACACGTATATTTTAAACTTAAAAGACGGAGTTGCTACAAAAAAATGGGCAAAAGCCGATTCAACTCTACAATTAATAAAACTTTACCAAGAAAAAAACGGGAGTAAAATAATTGTTAATTATAATAAAATAAGTGCTGAAATATTTTATAACAAAACAGCTATATTTCGACATCTTTTCGAGTTTTATTTTATTATAGGGCTTGTATTTTTAGCTATTCTATTTGTTGATATTCTCATCAAAAGGGTTAAAATTCGTATAATTTCCGCAATTTTCTTTTGGACAATTTTTTTAGCATTTTTAGCCCATACTTTTGGACTTGTGCTTCGCTGGTATATTTCCGGGCACGCTCCTTGGAGCGACGGCTACGAAAGTATGATATACATTTCGTGGAGTACAATGTTTGCAGGTATTTTGTTCTACAAAAGTTCTAAAATTTCGTTGGCTGCAACAACCGTTTTAAGCGGAATGATACTATTGGTTGCACATTTAAGCTGGATTGACCCCGAAATAACTAACCTTATTCCGGTATTAAAATCGTATTGGTTAACAATTCATGTTGCGGTTATTACTGCAAGTTACGGTTTTGTTGCTCTTGGTGCTCTTATTGGATTCATAAATCTTATTTTTATGATGTTTTTAACTAAAAACAATAACGAAACACTACAATTTAACATACAAAAACTAACTTATATTAACGAAATGACTTTAATTGCCGGACTTTTTTTACTAACAATAGGAACATTTTTAGGTGGAGTTTGGGCAAACGAAAGTTGGGGAAGATACTGGGGATGGGACTCTAAAGAAACTTGGGCTTTAGTTACAATGTTAGTTTACACAACTATTCTTCACTTCAGATTTATCCCTAAATTAAAAAGTATTTTCACTTTCAATTTAGCGTCGCTACTAGCATTTAGCTCTGTATTAATGACATATTTTGGTGTTAACTTCTACCTTTCCGGATTGCACTCTTATGCAAAAGGCGACCCCGTGCCTATACCTAATTTCATTTATTATATTCTATTTACAATTTTTCTGATTTCAATTATTGCCTACTTTAAACAAAAGAAAATACAGAAAAACTAACAAAAAAAGGAAGCTATTTAAGCTAATAGCACTGGTACTGAAAAACTAATGCTTTTTTAGTATATTTGCCACTTAAATATTAAAATAATGGAAAGACAAATGTCAAGTGAAAAAGCAATTAGAGGATTAGTTAAATCAAATGTAATAACTTTTGCACAAACTTTTAGTGAAAGACATTTAAGTGAATTTGACAATCCTGACGGAACTTTGAATATGAAAATTCACAATGTTTTTATTTCCGCATTAGGGGAAGAAATACAATATTATACGGCTTTGGTTCGTTCTTTTGACAGTTCTTTAGGAAATATGTTGGAAAATTTAGCAGTAAGTATTGGTGGACTATTTTATACAGTTACCAATAAAGTAAATGGACCTCTTTACCCAGAGCAAACCTCAAAAATAGCTGAACTTTTAGAAGCATATAAAAATACTAAGAACCCCAAGAAAGTATCTATTGAAGACTATAATTTGTTGCGTGAAATAGAAAAACCAACTTATAGAATAGAAAAAACACATATAAGTGATTACTATTTGTACGATGAGGAATCAAACGAACATTTTTTAATTGAATTAAAAATAGGTGGCGATTTAGATAATAAAAAAGCAAGAGCAGAAAAAGAAGCCATTTTTGAACAATATGCAATACTTTCAAACACACTTGACAAAGATGCTAAAATAAAGTGTTATTTTGCTACTGCTTATAACAGATATGGAGAAGGGAAACCTTGGAATCAAGGAAGGGTAAAACAATTTTTCTCTATTGATGAATTATTAATAGGGAAAGATTTTTGGAATTTTATTTGCAAATCCGAAAAAGGATATGAAATAGTTATTGATGAATATAAGAAAAGTGCTTCAATAATAATGGAAGCATTAGAAACTATTAAAAATCAGTACTTAAATAACTAATGAAAACCGATAAATTTTCAATAGTTAATGGTAATTGTTTTGAACTAATAAAGAAAGTTGAAACAGGCTCAATAGACTTGATTTTAACTGACCCGCCATATAATTTAGGAAAACATTCTCGTGGAAATTTAAAATTTGCTTGGCGTCAAGATGTTAATAACGATATTGCAGAATGGGATAAAGTAGATTTAGACCCTTCAAAGATTGCCGATGAATTTGTAAGGGTTTTAAAACCTAATGGAAATTTATTTGTTTTTTGTAGCTATAATCTAATTGGTAAATGGTATGAAGCGCTAGATCATAAATTTGACACTTTTCAATTTATGGTTTGGCATAAAACTAACCCTACCCCCAAATTTTATAAAAATGGTTTTTTAAATAGTTGTGAAATAATAATTTGTTGTTGGAATAAAAAACACAAGTGGAATTTTTCTAAACAAAACGAAATGCACAATTTTTTTGAATCCCCTATTTGTTTGGGAAAAGAAAGACTCCAAAACCCTAAACACCCAACGCAAAAACCTTTAAAAATTCTAGAACACATTATTAAAATTGCTTCAGATGAAGGAGATATAGTTTTTGACCCATTTATGGGAGTTGCATCTACTGGAGAAGCAAGTTTGAGGTTGAAAAGAAAATTTGTGGGTATAGAATTAGAAAAAAATTATTTCGACGCTTGTGAAATGCGTTTAAAAAATATAATTTAATATGGTATTATTAAAAGAAATAGAATTAAAACCATTTTTAAAATGGCCAGGTGGTAAATCTAAAGAATTAAAATATATAATTCCTAACTTACCAAATTATATTAACAATTATTATGAACCATTTGTTGGTGGAGGTGCTGTATTTTTTGCAATTAAAGTGAATGGGAGTTTTTTTATAAATGACAAATCAACAGATTTAGCAAATTTATATTCCATTATAAAGTCTGAAAAAAAAAATCATTTTTTTCAAATCTTGAATAATATTGACAAAACTTGGAAAGATATTTCAAATATTTTTTTTAATCATAAAGACGAACTTTACAATTTATTTGTCAGCCATAGAAACAATAAAACTACAAAAAAAGAATTGTTACAAAAAAGTAAAGAATTCATAAAAGAAAATAATTTTTTTTTTATTGAAAATATCAAATCTGAGCTTAATATTAATTTTGATTTTTATTTTAAAGAAATAGAAATAAACCTAAATAGAAAATTAAATCGGATGAAAGATATAGAAATTCAAAAAGGGTTGCTTTCAACTGAAGATATTTATCTTAATATTGAAACCGCTCTAAAAAGTTCATTTTATATGTATTTTAGACATTTATATAATAACAAGAGCAAATATAATTTAGAAGAAACTGTTTTTTTAGCTATCTATTATTTTATAAGAAATTATACTTATAGTGGTATGTTTCGTTATAATTCTTCGGGCAAATTTAATGTTCCGTATGGTGGAATTGGATACAATAACAACTCGTTAGACAAAAAAATACAATATATTGCAAGTGATTATTTTCAAGAAAGATTAAACAATACAGTTATTGAAAATGTTGATTTTTATGAATTTATGTCAAATAAAAACCTGAAAAATAATGATTTTATTTTTTTAGACCCACCTTATGATACTGAATTTAGTACCTATGACCAAAATGAATTTAACCAAGGTGACCAAATTCGTTTGGCAAACTTTTTAACAAATGAAGTTAATTCAAAATGGATGTTAATCATAAAAAACACCGAATTTATACATCGTTTATATGAAAAAGAAGGTGTTTTTATAAATTATTTCGACAAGTCATATACAGTTAGCTTTATGAATAGAAACAATAAAAACTCAGAACATTTAATGATAACTAACTATGAACTTATATAAACGTCAACATACAACAACATATTTACAATAGTAGAGGAGGGGCTTGTTTCGTAGAAACTTTAGTGATAAAAAAACTAACCAATCGCAAATATGCAAAACGAGTTAAAAACCATTGAAACTTTGTTTTTTGGTTAAATTATATAAAAACAATTCGCAATAAAATGTTGTATAATTTATAGATAACAGATGTTTAGTTAAGTTTCTATTTGTTTGTCATACTCAAGTGCAAATAAATATTATATGCATTAACAATTCCGCCTGAAACCGACAAATTTTTAAATTCAGTTTTAGTCTTTTTTTCGTAACCATCTGAGGGAATATAAACTTTCTGTTTTCCAAAATATTGTACATCTGAAAGTATTTCATTTTTAAGTTCAGTAGCTGTTAATTGTGGGAAATAAGACCATATTAGAGCTGCAATACCAGCTACCAATGGCGTAGAAAAACTTGTGCCACTTGCCAAAGAATATGTGTTTTTAGGAGCTGTAGAAACCAATTCGTAACCTGGAGCAAATACATCTACATTTTTTTTACCATAATTGCTAAAACTTGCAGGTAAATTTTTGTCGTTTTTCATATCTGAAGCACCAACAGCAATAAAATTTACAACAGTATCGGTATTTTCAACAAATTTTGATGGGTAATGAATTATTGTATCGTTATTTTCAGATTCGTTTCCTGCTGCGTGAACCAAAAGTACATTTCTGTCTGATGCATATTTTATTGCCTCCCACACTTTTTTTGGGTTTACCGAAAATTCTTTTCCAAAGCTCATATTTATAATATTTGCACCATTATCAACAGCATATTTAATGCTTAATGCCACGTCTTTATCGTATTCATCGCCATCTGGAACAACTCTTAAAATCATAAGTTTAACACTATCTGCAACACCATCAATACCAATATTGTTATTTCTTTTTGATGCTATTATACCTGCACCAAAAGTTCCGTGCGATGGTTCTTTGCCAATAACATCGTTATTCCCATAAATTTGGTTGTAATTTTCGCAATCATCTCCAATTATATCTTTACGAGGATTAAAATCTACATTTAAATGATATTTTATTTCAGTTTCAAGATGTTTATTATAATTTTCAACTTCTTTTATATCAAAATTTGATGAATATATACTTTTTAAAAAATCGTTAATTGATTTCAACTCTGCATCGTTAGTTTTAATTGCTTTTAAATCAGACAAAGTTATTTCGGCTTTTTTTAAATAATTCCGCATATACGCTTCTGCCAAACCAATATTACTTATAAATTCTTTAATAGAATTATTTTCAGCCAATGCGTTTTGATATTCTTTATTGAAACTCTGTTTTACTTTTAAGTATAATTGATATTCTTTTTTGTCGCTTTCCGGAACATCATTTTCAGTTTTAGATGAATATTTTTTATCTAAAATGCCAAAAATTCTCGTTTTTTCTAAAGGAGCGTTTACTATATTTTCGCCTTTACTATTACCTAAAAAATTCCAACCATTTACATCGTCAATGTAACCATTTTTATCATCGTCTATTCCGTTTTCTGCAAGTTCTTTCTTGTTTATCCATATATTTTCTTTTAAATCTACGTGGTTTATATCTACTCCTCCATCAATAATGGCTACAATTATACTTTTTTTTGGCTTTTTGTCTTTTATAAGTTCGGTATAAAGTTTTTCTACCGATGTGCCTGCTATTTTATCGGTTTTAAAATCTTTATTGTGCCAATTTATTTTCGCTTTACTAAACGAACTTAGGTCTGTTTTTTGGCTATCTTGCGATTTTATTGTAAAAGATATCGCTACTATAAAAACAATAAATAGCTGTTTCATAATTGGTTAAGTTTAAGTTTAAG
>DYMG01000009.1:16824-51256 GCA_020721655.1 Paludibacter propionicigenes
GCTACTATAAAAACAATAAATAGCTGTTTCATAATTGGTTAAGTTTAAGTTTAAGGTTGAGTTTATAATAATTCTTCTATTTTTTTAGGTGAAATAGGGATTCTTTTTCCTATAATTTCGCAAGCGTTTTCGGTAACAATAATATCGTCTTCGAGTCTAATTCCACCAAAATTTAGATATTTCTCAACTTTATTGAAATTAATATAATCGTTATTTATTTTTTCTTTTTTCCATTTTTCTATTAAATCTGGAATAAAATATATACCCGGCTCAACGGTAAGAACAAAGCCTTTTTTAAGTTGTTTTGCAAGTCTTAAATATGCAGTTCCAAATTGGTCAACTCGGCTAATTGTTTCGTCGTATCCAACATAATTTTCGCCATAATTTTCCATATCGTGAACGTCTAAACCCATCATGTGTCCCAAACCGTGTGGAAAAAACATTGCATGTGCTCCATTTTTAATGGCATCGTCAACATTGCCTTTCATTAAGCCCAAATCTTTTAAGCCTTGTGTTATTATTTTTGCTGCGTTTAAGTGAACATCTTTATAATAAATATCTGGTTTACACATTTTTATAGATTCATTTGTTGCTTTTCTAACAATTTCGTAAATTTCTAATTGTTTTTGTGTAAAACCTCCAATTGGGGTAATTCTGGTATTATCTGAACAATAGTTCATATTTGTTTCTGCACCAGCATCGGTAAGCATTAGCCTACCTTTTTTAAGCAATTTGTTATGATTATGGTTGTGGAGTGTTTCTCCATTTTGCGATAGTATTACCGGAAATGAAATACCCCAACCTTTTGATAGTGCAATTCCTTCAATTGTTCCGGCAATTTTTTGTTCCAAAACGCCTTCACGAGCCATTTTCATAGCAGTTGTGTGCATTTCGTATCCTATTTTTGCGGCTTTTAATAGTTCTTGAAACTCGTATTCGTCTTTTATTTCGCGTAAACTAACTAATGCTTTTATTAGTTCAACCGACGAGTTGTCTTTTATTTCGGAATAGTTTAATCCAATAATTTCTGAAAGCAATATTTTATGATCTTGTCGATATGGTGGTAAAAAATGAATTTTTTGACCTTTTTGCTGAGCTTTTTTCACAAAACCAAATACGTTATCGAAAATATCGGTATTTTCAACTCCTACTTCTTTTGCTTTTTCGCTCAAAGGTATTTGTTTTCCCATCCAAATAATATCTTCAATATCAACATCATTACCAAAAATATATTCTTTGTTATTATCAACATCAATAACTCCTACTAAATTTTGAATGTTTAGCCCAAACAAATATAAAAATGTACTATCCTGTCTAAAATTGTATGTATTTGATGGATAACTCATTGAAGAGTCCGAATTCCCGGTTATTAATATTATTCCGGTATTAATTTTATTTTTTAATTGTGCACGTCTTGCCAAATAAACTGTACTTTCAAACATTATTTTAAGTTTTAATATTTTTGTAATATTAATTATTTTTTACTTAATTATGTATTTAATAATCTTAAATTTTTAGAATTAATAATATTTTTTTGCAAATAATTTTTGTAAACTAATTAATTTAAGTAAATTAGCTAAAAATTAGAAAGCATTGACTCAAAATATTAAGCATAAAATTTTAGTAGTAGAAAACGACAACACAAGTTTTATTTATTATAGAGAAGTTTTGTCGGCTCTTGGGTTTACTGTTTTATGGGCTAATAATGGCAAACAAGGTGTAGATATTTTTCAAGCAGAGCCAGATATTAATCTCGTAATTATGGATATTGAAATGCCTATTATGAATGGCTATGAAGCATCAGAAATAATTAAAAAACAGTCGCCACAAACCCCTATTATTGTTATTTCTGCTTACGCTATGAAAAGTGTAAAAGAAAAAGTTCTTGCACTTAATTGCGATTTGTTTCTTACAAAACCTATACGTGCATTAGATTTAACCAACAATGTTCTAAAATTACTAAATAAATAATTGTTTCAGTAATTCATTTTTTAATTCTAATTATTCTATTTTTGTTAGCACTTATTAAATAAATGAAAAGAATAATTTCAATATTAAACAACAATAAAAAGAGTATTTTTATTTCTTTAGTAGTTTATATTTCATTTTTTTTATTACTTATTGTTTTTGAGATTAGTTCGCCAAAAATTGAAGTTTACGAAGGTTTTTTAGTCGATTTTGAAGATGAGGAAAAAATTGAGCTTCCAAAAATTGAAGAAACTCAAAATGAAGAATTAATTGACGATAATAGATTAAATGTTGCAGTTAATGAGGCTCTAAAATCCAACCCAACAAGCAATCCATACGATTTTTACAATATGGAAGAACAATCTGATAAATATAAAAATGAGCTTATCAAAAACTCATTATCTGAACAAGAATATAGCGATTATATAAACAAAAACTACGAATATAACGAAAAAGAGATTGTAGAAGAGAAAAAAATAGAGCAAAAAAAAGTTGAACCCCCAAATAAAAATGCAAACTACCAAGGGGCTACATACATAAAATACAATTTAAAAGACCGACACGATACAAAACTTATTGTACCTACATATAAATGTGAAGGTTACGGAAAAGTTATTGTTAAAATTGTGGTAAATAAACTGGGTAAAGTAATAAATGCCGAAATAATAAGTGCCGACAATAATAGTTGTTTAAAAGAAACTGCTTTAAATTCTGCATTAAATACCCTTTTCGATAAAAACATTAACGCCCCCGAAAAACAGACAGGTACTATATCTTACACTTTTATGCAACAATAGTTTATGTGTTGAAGGCGAAAAATTTCACTCTAATTTCGAAAACCGTGAAAAATTAAAAATATGTTAAATTTTACCTTTTTTTTAAAAATTTAATATGTATAAGTCTTTTTTTTAAATTTAATTTATAACTTTGGAGTAACAAAAAATTTAACAATGAATAAAGTATTTATTATATTATTAGCATTCGTATTGTTTAGTATAAATGCTAATTCACAGCAAAAAAATGCAGCCATTTCATTTTCAAAAACGGAGTTTAATTTTGGAACAGTTAAAGAAGAAAATGGCAATGTTGAAATTAAATTTGAGTTTTCTAATATTGGTGCTGAAAACTTAATAATTAACAATGTAAAAGGCGATGTTGCTATTAGCATTACAGATTGGACAAAAACAGAGATAGCACCAGGAGCCAAAGGCTTAATTATAACAAGTTTCAACCCACAAAGAAATACTGGGAGAATAAGTAAAAGTATTACTGTTTTTTCAAACTCAAACCCATCAGTAATAATATTAAAGGTTACAGGAACGGTAATACCAAAACCATTAACTATTGCAGATCAATATCCTAGAGCAATAGGAAGTTTAGGTTTAAGAGCAAAAAATAATTATTTTACTTTTGGAGCAATTACAAACAAACAAACAAAAACCGACACCTTAAAATTAGTAAACACCGGAACTGAAAAACTAAAAATATCGTTCAATAATGTACCTGCTTACCTAACACTTAAAGCCGACAAAGAAGTATTAAAAGCAAACGAAAAATGCAATGTTTTAATAACTTATTTTCCACAAAAAAATGTAACTACAGAAGGAAAGCAAATTTGGGGCGACCAAAATATGAGGTTTAATTTAGTTATTAACGACGATTTGGTTGATGCTAATAGAAACTCAATTACAATTAGAGCTACTATAAATGAAGATTTTGAAAACTTATCGGAAGAAGAATTAGCAAAAGCACCAAAAATAGTTTTTGAGAATGAAGATTTTGATTTTGGTAGTGTAAAACAAGGAGAAGTGGTAACTCACGATTTTGTTTTCAAAAATAACGGCGATAACGATTTAGAAATTAGGCATGTAAAGGGCAGTTGAGGTTGCACAGCAGTCAGCAAAACTGATGGAGCCATAAAAAAAGGAGAAAGCGGTATTATTTCAGCAAGTTTTAATTCTGCCGGAAAAAGCAACAAACAACAAAAAACTATAACAGTTAATACAAACGACCCTAAAAGACAAACAATTATTCTAAAAATATCGGGAAATGTAACTGTAGAGCCTGTAATTAAAGACGAACTTAAAAAAACAGAAGGAGCTACAGGTGCTCCTGAAAAAATAAACACAGTGCACTAAAAAACTGTACATTAGAAAACTAAAACAGAGGTTGTGTATTTTATACACAACCTCTGTTTTTTTGAGATATATTGGATTAAAATGACACAAAAAAATATTACACAAATACAATTTACATGATAACCCAATTTTAGTATCTGTAATAGCTTAACAATAAGCTAGATTAAACAATTTTGTGTTTGCATAACATATAAATTTATTGTATTTTTTTTTAATAATAGGCAACTAATTTATAAATTTGTCGTCATACACTAATAATTTTTAACACATATTTATGAGACTTTTAATTTTTGCACTTTTTTTAATTTCAACATTTGCAAATTCACAAACCAGTTGGACTAATAATTTCAACAAAGAGTTAAATTTTATCGAAAACAAAGGACAATTCGATGGGCGAAACTGGCAAAAATCATCTAAAATTGAATATGCAATAGACGCAAATACTTTTTATGTATTTTTCACAAAAGAAGGCTTAAGTTATCGGTTTGATAAAATAATACGAAATCCGAACAGAGACAAATCGGTGACTGATAGTCCTAAAAGAACTAACATTAGCGAATTAGTTAATGTTTCGTGGCTTGGAGCAAACAAAAATGTTGAAATAGTTGCCGAAAATTTAAACTCGGGAAATTATTACTCTTACGCCATCAAAAACTTTGAAACAAAAGAAGTTAGAAACGAAAACTACGTGAATGGGTACAAAAAGCTAACTTACAAAAATCTATATAACAATATTGATGTAGAATACACAATTCATCCAAAAGAAGGAATAAAATACTCAATAATTTTGCATCCTGGAGCCGATATTTCTCAAATAAAAATGAAATACACCTCAAATCACACAAAAATAGGTTCAGAAAACATTACTTTTGGTTTAAATGAAATAGAAGAATTTACAATAAAAACATCGTTAGGTGAAATAACAGAACACAAACCTTTCACATTTTACAATAACACAAATTCTGAAATAAAATCCAAATTCAAATTTGAAAACAACATATTATCATTCGACCTCGAAAATTACAATAAAACCAAAACCGTTGTTATAGACCCTTGGATAGTTTCCGCAAGCTTTAACTCATCTACAGCAGTGTGGGAAGTAGAAACTGATGGTTCTGGAAATGCTTATGTTATTGGAGGCGAAACCCCTATGAAATTACAAAAATACAATAGTGCAGGAACATTACAATGGACATACACAACTCCTTGGGATACAGCGTCTGTTTGGCTTGGTACTTTGGCTACCGATGCAGGAGGCACAAGTTTTATTACATCGGGAACAAAACCCGAAATGGAGAGAATAAGTTCTGCTGGAGCAATGGTATGGCATCATGGAGCTGGTTTATTTGATACAGATGAATATTGGTCCATAACATTTAACTGCGATAAAACAAAACTTATTGTTGGTGGTACTAGTGCACCAAATCCAATAGGAAATTATTATGCAACTATTTTTGATATTGATCCTGCAAATGGTAATCTTCTAGGTAATGTGACATTGGCAACAACTAATATTAGTGGTTTTTCAATTCCCCCAGTTACACCTGTTGAAGTAAGGTCTATTTCTTCTTCTGCCGATGCAAAATATATATTTTTAACTCATGAAGAAGTTGGAGCTATAAATCAAAATATTGGATCTTGTCCTTATGATGTGCCTGTTTTTCAGGTAAGTAATGATGCGGTTCTTGGTTACAAATGCGAAAATTATTTACCTGCAACTCAAAATGGAGGAGGTTTAAAAGCACTAATTGCAAACGACAATTTCTTCTACACACATACTGGCGATGAAATTCGCAAATGGGACTTAAATAATGGTGCATTACTAACAACTGTAGCTTTACCAGGTGGTAATTCTTCTTCTTCATTCGGAATAGTAGTTCATAATAGTGGTTTAGCAGTAGATGCCTCAGGAAATGTTTATGCTGGATCGGGAAATAAAGTTGTAAAATTTGATGCAAACCTAAACATACTACAACAAGCAAATACAACCTTTACAGTTTACGATGTAAGTGTAAACAACAACGGAGAAGTAATTGCCTGCGGTGCCCAAGCCGATAACCAATCGACAAATAGAAATGGAAGAATTGAAGCAATAAATATGAGTGCTGCTGCACAATTTACATTAGTTTGTTGCGATGTAAATATTTGTCCGGTTGACCCAGTTTGCGATGATGACGCCCCATTTAATATTGGAGTTTCAAGCCCAGGAGGAACATTTAGCGGACCCGGAATTACAGATGCAACAAATGGAACATTCAACCCTTCTATTGCAGGAGTTGGAACTCATACTATAACATACACAAAACCTTGCGGAAGTGAAACAATTGAAATAATTGTTTCTGCTTGCGACCCTATTGAGGTTTGCACAGATGGCACAAATTATATAGCCTCTGGGGGTACAGGAACTCTTACTTGGTCCGATTGGGAAACTTTTAGCTATTCAATAGCCAATGAACAAGAATGTATTGATTGCCCTACAACAACCCCTCAATATATGCTTGGATTTTACACTGGCTGTAGCTCAAGCACTTGCTCTGGAACAGATTGGGTGCAAATAGGAACAGGTACAACACTAAACCCTTCGGTAATAAATTCTTGGCCAATTATGGTATCAGATGGCACAACTCAAGTTACCTATAATAATGCAACAGAAATACCATCTTGCTCGCCATGCACAGCACCAACACTTTCAGAAATACACGTAAATGTTACTTGTTCAGGTGGAAATGATGGCTCAATAAATTTAACAGTAACACCGGGTTCTGGAAGTTCATATACATATAATTGGAGTGGACCATCAGGTTTTCACTCAACTTCAGAAGATGTTTCAACCCTAATTTCAGGCTCTTACTCTGTAACAGTTACCGATGCTGGTAATTCTGCTTGTACCGCTACTCTAACAGTTACAATTAATAATGGAGCCACAACCGACAATGCATCATTTACATTTAATGATTATTGCTTTGGGACTACAAATTCAGCCACAATTACAGGAACAACAGGCGGAACATTCTCATTTAACCCAACACCAACAAATGGAGAAACAATAAACGCAACCACCGGTGCAATAACTGGAGGTATTGCCGGAAACACTTACACTATAGAATATACAACAGCCGGAACTTGTCCTGCAAGTTCAACACAAACAGTAACAGTCAACTCAAACCCAACACCAACAATAACTGGTTCGCTTACATTCTGTACTGGAAACTCTACAACTTTAGATGCAGGCTCTGGATATACTAGTTATACTTGGTCTCCTGCAGGAAACACGCAAACAATTTCGGCAAATACAACAGGCACCTACGCTGTTACAGTAGTAAATAATAACGGCTGCACAGGCTCAACATCGGTAAACGTTTCGGAAGCATCAAGTTTGTCGCCTATAATTTCGGGCAATTTATCAATTTGTTCTGGAGTTGCAACCACATTAGATGCAGGTGCTGGCTATTTTAGCTACATTTGGTCACCTGCAGGAAATACACAAACAATTTCTGCAACAACATCGGGAACTTACTCTGTAACAGTTAGCGATGCAAGTGGTTGTACCGGTACCGACCAAGTTACAGTAACCGCCAACTCAAACCCAACACCAACAATAGCCGGTTCTCTTACATTTTGCACAGGTGGTTCAACAATTTTAGATGTGGGTTCTGGATATGCAAATTATGCTTGGACACCATCTTATTCTACACAAACAATAAATGTTAACACCGCAGGAACTTACACCGTAACAGTTACTGATAACAATGGTTGCACAGGCTCAACATCGGCAAACGTAACTATAAGTTCAGGTTTAACACCATCAATAACAGGAATTTTATCAATTTGCTCTGGCTCATCAACAACTTTAGATGCAGGTGCTGGTTATTTTAGCTACGTTTGGTCTCCTACAGGAAACACGCAAACAATTTCCGCAACAACATCTGGTACATACGCTGTAACAGTTAGCGATGCAAGTGGTTGTACCGGTACCGACCAAGTTACAGTTAATGTTAGCACAAACCCAATTCCAAACATAACAGGAACACTTTCTGTTTGTGAAGGAAACACTTCTGTTTTAGATGCAGGCTCTGGTTTTTCAACATATTTATGGAATCAAGGCGGAGTTTCTACACAAACAATAACTGCAAACACAAGTGGTACTTATGCTGTAACAGTAACCAATGCCGACGGTTGTACAGGCACCGACCAAGTTACATTTACAATAAATAATAATCCAACTCCTGTAATTTCTGGAAATCTTGTAATTTGTCAAGGAAATTCAACCATTTTAGATGCCGGTATAGGATACTCAATTTACTTATGGTCAACCGGGGAAAATTCACAATCAATAAATGTATCAACAGCAAGCAATTACTCAGTAACAGTTACTAATTCAACTGGTTGTACAGGAACAGCTAATGTTAATGTTACAGTTGTAAACGGAATTACAGTAAATATTTCTGGCGACCTATCTATTTGTGCGGGAGAAACAACAATTTTAGATGCTGGTTCAGGTTTTGCAAATTATATTTGGAACACGTCTGCTACATCGCAAACCATAGATGTTACAACATCGGGAAATTATAGTGTAACAGTTAGCGATAACAATGGTTGCTCGGCAACCGATGCTGTTACTGTAGATGTAAGCAGTTTAACATTAATTACAAGTGGCGATAAACTAATTTGTGATGGTGAAACAACTACAATATCAGCAGCTCTATCTGGCGGAGGAGTAGCTCCTTACACATACACTTGGAATACTGGCGAAACAACTTCAGATATTACAGTAAGTCCAACCTCAGAAACAATTTATACTGTTTTTGTTACCGATGCTATGGGTTGTAAAAGCAACACAGAAATAGTTACAATTTCTATTATACCTAAAGTACATTTAGAAATATTTGCAAATAACGACACTGTTTGCCCCGGAGACCCAGTACTAATTACCAGTTTAGTAACAAACGGACGACCTCCATATACAATAACAAACGAACAAGGAAATATTGTATCTGTAAATAATCCTGTTTATCCATTTCAATCAGAAAGTTATAGTTACACAGTTACTGATGGTTGTAATTCTATTGATAACGCCATAATTACAATTTACACATACCCTGTTCCTCCTTTAAATATACAAGCAGATGTTTTATATGGTTGCGAACCGCTTTTAGTAAACTTTTTAGTACCAGAAAGCTCTAATAATTACATTTACCAATGGTCATTTATTGGGAACAATACTAACGATGCGTCTTATGGAGCAACAACAACACACGTTTTCGAAAATTATGGAATATATGATGTTGCAGTTTCTGTAGTTTCTGACGATGGTTGTAAAAACTCTTTGGTTGTAACCGATTTAATTAATGTTTACCGAAAACCCGAAGCTCACTTTGCAACAAACCCACAAACAGTATCAATAATAAATCCGCAAATAAACTTTACAAATTTAAGTCAGTGGGCAAATTCTTATGTATGGTCTTTTGGCGATGGTGATAGTTCAAATATTGTAAATCCATACCACAATTATTCTGAAATAAACACTTATATAGTTCAGTTAATAGCAATAACCGACCAAGGTTGTTTAGATTCTGTTTTCCAAACAGTTGAAATTGTTGAAGAACCTACAATTTATGTACCTTCCGCTTTTTCTCCTGATGGAGACAACATTAACGATTTCTTCGAAATTAAAGCTAACGGTATGGATTTAGACAACTTTAACGTTAAAGTTTACGACCGCTGGGGCGAAATAATTTTTGAAAGCTCCGATTTATACAAAAGTTGGGACGGTAAAGCTAAAAACAATTTAAAATTTGTTGAAATTGGTAGCTATATTTGGCTTGTTACAGTTAAAGATAACAACGGAATTGAATTTCAAAAATCGGGAACGGTTACAGTTATTAGGTAAAATAAATGTCATTTTTAAATAAAAAAACTCTCAATAAATTAAATTGAGAGTTTTTTTTTCGACATTTGTTTCATACTTTTATTTTACACATTTTGTATTATATGAAAACATTTTTAATATTTCTTTCATTTATATATTTCACATCAGTATTATCTCAAGAAACAGAAATATGCTACACCGACTATATTTACAAAGATAGTATAATGACTGTTCAAATATACAGGGAAGGTTGGGATCTATCATACCCAGCAATAAAATTAAATAGCGACGAAAAATTAACACTCTCATTTGATTGTATTGGAAATGAAACCAACGACTATTACTACAAACTTATACATTGCACATACGACTGGAAACCCTCAGATTTAATGACAATGGAATACATAAACGGCATATCAGAAAATCCAATAACGAATTATAATTTTTCGTTCAATACAGTTGTAAATTACACACATTACGAAGTAAATTTTCCCGAAAATGGTGTAGAAATTACAAAATCTGGAAACTATATAATTCTTGTTTACCAAGATAACGACGAAAAAAACATTGTTCTAACAAAACAATTTATTGTTTTTGAACCATTAGCACCCATAACTGCACAAATAAACAAATCGTCCGATATAAACCTAATAAAATCGCACCAAGAAGTAGATTTTACAATATCAGCAAACAGTATTCCACTTAACGATGCCTATACCGAAATAAAACCTGTTATACTTCAAAATGGCTTTTGGAACACAGCAATAAATAATTTAACTCCAAATATGGTAAAAGACAAAGAAATAATATACCAATTTAACAGCGATTGTATTTTTGCAGGAGGAAGCGAATTTAGAAACTTTGATGCAAAAGATTTAAAATATCAATCTCAAAACATTAGAGAAATAATATTTGAGACACCATATTACCACATAAAACTTTACAACGACGACGACCGACGTTTTAAAATTTACAAACAAAATGACGATTTAAACGGAAAGTATTTAGTAAAAGCAAACAGTCGAGCAAATAGCCAAACAGAAGCAGATTATATAAATGTGTATTTTACATTACCAATGCCCACACCAATTCAAAAAGGCAGTTTATATATTTTCGGACAGCTCTCAAACAACCAACTATCCGAAAAAAACAAAATGATTTATAATTACAACACTCATTCATACCAACTTAGACTAATGCTAAAACAAGGCTACTACAACTATCAATACATTTTACTTAACGACGACAACCCAAAACCCGACAATACTTTTATTGAAGGCTCGCATTTAGAAACAGAAAACGACTATTTAATAATAGTTTATTACCACGCTTTTTCATCATCTTACGACCGAATTATTGGATACACCGTAGTAAATAGTTTTAATAAATAAAAATTCACATATATACATAACTTATTTACAGTCATTTCCATTACACATAAGAAACCTTATTTAAAACAAAACTAAATTACCAACTAATATTAAAAAACATTAAAAAATATATATAACATTTTTATTTTTGTGAATTATTTTTTAATAAAAAAGTGGCAAAAAAAGAAGTATCTCATAGCGGAATTGTTCAAGAAATAACTAGCGATGGTAAAGTAAAAGTTAGTATAATATCTAAAGCAAATTGCTTATCTTGTCAATTAAACAAATCTTGTAGTGCCTCCGATTTAAAAGAAAAAATTATTGATATAGATTATTACGGAGGAATTTTAAAAATTGGAGAAATAGTTGACGTATCGCTAAAAGAAACAGCAGGGTTTAAAGCCCTGTTTTTAGGCTATATTTTGCCATTTCTAATATTATTTTTCACAATGATAACATTAACAAATCTATCATCAAACGAATTGTTAGTAGGAATGTTGTCATTATCAACACTAATACCTTATTATTTTGCACTTTACTTATTAAAAAATATCATAAAAAAAGAATTTTCATTTTTCGTACATAAACAATAATTTTAATATGAACGACGTAATTTTATACACATTAATTACTCTTGGAGGTATTGGAGCCTTATCGTCAATTATTCTCTTTTTTGTAGCCCAAAAATTTAAAGTAATTGAAGACCCCCGAATTGACTTAGTTGAAGAGGTATTACCACTTGCAAATTGTGGAGGTTGCGGTTATCCAGGTTGCAGAAATTTTGCCGATGCCTGTGTTAAAGCCGAAGATTTAAACTCGCTTTATTGTCCTGTTGGCGGAAACGAAACAATGTCTAAAGTAGCAAGTGTTTTGGGGCAAACTGTTGAAGGTAAAGAGCCTCAAGTTGCTGTATTGCTATGTAATGGCTCAAATGCAAACCGAAAACACACAAGTATTTTTGATAGTGCAGCAAATTGTACTATTGCAGCAAACACTTATGGTGGAGAAACAGAATGTACACACGGTTGTTTAGGCTTAGGTGAATGCGTTGATGCTTGTAATTTTAATGCAATGTATATGGATCCAGTAACAGGCTTGCCTGTAGTTATTGAAGATAACTGTACCGCTTGTGGAGCCTGCGTTAAAGCATGTCCAAAAAATCTTTTTGAACTAAGAAACAAAGGCAAAAAAAGCCGTAGAATTTATGTTGCTTGTATGAACACCGACAAAGGTGCACCTGCTAAAAAAGCCTGCGACACAGCTTGTATTGGCTGTAGCTTATGCTTTAAAGCTTGTAAGTACGACGCAATAACAATGGCAAATAACAAAGCCTACATAGACTATAACAAATGCGTTTTATGTCGTGCCTGCGTAGAAGTTTGTCCAACAAATGCAATTCACGAACTTAATTTTCCTCCACGCAAAGTAAAACCAGCAAAAGAAGAAGTAGCTAACGAACCAAGTACAGAAGTAAAATCTGAAAACCAATAAGAGAAATGAAAATAGAAATCGCAAATATAAGTTTAACATTAAAATATTTGGTATGTTAAAAACATTTCCAGTAGGCGGAGTACATCCATCGGAAAACAAATTTTCTGCCGGCAAAAAAATAGAAACATTACCACTTCCAAAAAGTGTAACAATACCAGCCGGACAGCATATTGGAGCACCAACTCAAATTCTTGTAAAAAAAGGAGATGCAGTAAAAGTTGGACAAATAATAGCTAAAGCAGGAGGTTTTGTTTCAGCAAATATCCATTCATCTGTTTCAGGAAAAGTATCTAAAGTTGACGATATTTTTGACAGCTCGGGTTACAGAAGACCATCGGTAGTAATTGAAGTAGAAGGCGACGAATGGCTCGAAGATATTGACAGAAGCGAAAATTTAAAAACAGAAATAACCCTTTCTAAAGAAGAAATAATAAAAAAAATTTCAGAAATGGGAATAGTTGGGTTAGGCGGAGCAACATTCCCCACCCACGTAAAACTTTCAATTCCTGATGGTAAAAAGGTCGGAAATTTACTAATTAATGCAGTAGAATGCGAACCGTATTTAACCGCCGACCACCAACTTATGATGGAAAAAGCCGATGAAATACTGGTAGGAACTACTATATTAATGAAAGCACTAAATGTAAACAAAGCATACATTGGAATTGAAAACAATAAACCCGATGCTATTTCACATTTATCTGAAAAATCGAAAAATTATAAAGGTATAGAGGTTGTTGCTCTAAAAGTTCAATACCCACAAGGAGGCGAAAAACAACTTATAAAAGCTGTTTTAAATAGAGAAGTGCCATCTGGAGGCTTACCATTAGACGTTGGTTGCGTTGTGCAAAATGTTGGAACCGCATTTGCCATTTACGAAGCAGTTCAAAAAAACAAACCTTTATTTGAAAGAATTGTAACTGTTACAGGTAAATCGGTAAACAAACCATCTAATTTTTTGGTAAGAATAGGCACATCAACAGATACTTTAATTGAAGCAGCAGGTGGATTGCACGAAAATTCAGGAAAAGTAGTTAGCGGTGGACCAATGATGGGAAAAGCATTGTCAAGAACAGATGTGCCAATAACAAAAGGAAGTTCCGGAGTTCTCATTTTTAAAGAAGAAGAATCTAAACGCGATGAAATAAAACCTTGCATTAGATGTGCAAAATGCGTTTCGGTTTGCCCTATGGGTTTAGAACCTTATTTACTTATGACAGTAAGTAAATCGCAAAATTACGAAAGAGTTGAAAGCGAACGAGCTTTAGATTGTATAGAATGTGGCTCTTGTAGCTATACTTGTCCATCTAGCCGTCCACTATTAGACTACATTCGTTTGGGAAAATCAGAAGTAACAAAAATAATAAGATCTAGAAATCAGAAATAATGAGCAAATTACTATCAGTATCATTATCACCGCACGTTCATAGCGGCAATTCCGTAAAAAAAGAAATGTACGGAGTTATTATAGCAATGATTCCTGCAATGTTAGTAGGATTCTATGCTTTTGGCTTAGATGCAGTTAGAGTAACAGCTATTTCAGTAATAGCCGCAGTTGGTTTTGAATATTTAATTCAAAAATTTTTACTGAAAATTGAACCAACCGTTACCGATGGCTCTGCAATAATAACAGGAATGCTTTTCGCATTTAATATGCCAAGCAATTTACCAATTTGGATTATTTTAATTGGTATTTTAGTTTCTATTGGCGTAGCAAAATTGTCGTTTGGCGGATTGGGTCAAAATCCTTTTAACCCGGCTCTTGTAGGTAGGGTATTCTTACTCATTTCATTTCCTGTACAAATGACAACTTGGCCTAAAGTTAATCCGATGAATTTTTCTATGGTAGATGCCGAAACTGCTGCAACACCTTTGGCATTGGTAAAAGAAGGACTAAAAAATGGTGATAATTTATCAGATTTAATGGGTAAAATACCATCGTTTACCGATATGTTTTTAGGAATTATGGGCGGTTCTATCGGCGAAATATCTGCAATAGCAATACTCCTTGGAGGAATTTATATGCTTTGGAAAAAAATAATTTCGTGGCATATACCAGTTTCAATGCTTGGAACAATTGCAATTATTGCAGCCATTTTACACTATGTAAACCCGCAAGCGTACGCTGGTGCCGACTTTCATTTACTTACAGGAGGAGCAATGCTTGGTGCTGTTTTTATGGCTACAGATATGGTAACATCTCCAATGACACACAAAGGAATGCTTATATTTGGTTTCGGAATAGGTTTGCTTACAATCCTAATTAGAGTATTTGGAGCATATCCGGAAGGAGTTTCTTTTGCAATATTAATTATGAACGCATTTGTACCAATTATCAATACTTATGTTAAACCTAAAAGATTTGGGGAGGTAAAAAAATAATGGCAAAAAAATTAGAATCTACATTTACCAATATGGTAATTGTTTTAACAGTTATTTCTTTAGTAGCTGCATATTCGCTTGGTTCTGTGTATAATATAACAAAAGACCCAATAGAAAAAGCCGATTTAAAAAAGAAATTAGATGCAATATCCTTAGTTGCTCCAGAATTTAATAACAACCCAAATGCAGAAATGTATAAAGTTGCAGCAGTAAACCCATCTCCCGGATTAGATTCTTTAGAATTTTACCCTGCAAAAAAAGATGGAAAATTAGTTGGATATGCCGTAAAATCGTACACAATGAAAGGATTTAGCGGACTAATTGAAGTTATGGTTGGATTTAAAGTTGATGGCACAATTAACAATTATAGCGTACTTAAACACGCAGAAACACCCGGATTAGGAACGAAAATGGGCGAATGGTTTAATAATACTGCTAAGCCAAAACAATGTATTATCGATAAAAATCCGGCAAACATAAAACTAAAAGTAAGTAAAGATGGTGGTGATATTGATGCTATTACGGCTGCAACAATTTCATCGAGAGCATTTTTAGATGCAATAGATAGAGCATATAAAACACTACAAGAAGGAGGAAAAAAAGATGAATAATTTTACAAATTTCACGAAAGGTTTTATTAAAGAAAACCCTGTTTTTGTACTACTTTTAGGAATGTGTCCTACTTTAGGAACAACAACATCAGCAATAAACGGATTAGGAATGGGTTTAGCAACTGCTTTTGTGCTTATGATGTCTAACATTGTTATTTCCGCAGTAAAAAATTTAATTCCAGATAAAGTTCGTATTCCTGGTTTTATTGTGATTATTGCTTCATTTGTAACCATTGTAGATTTACTTATGGCAGGTTATTTACCAGCACTTCACGCTCAATTAGGGTTGTTTATACCTTTAATCGTTGTAAACTGTATAGTTTTAGGACGTGCCGAATCTTTTGCATCAAAAAATGGTGTTTTTCCTTCAGCTATTGATGGTTTAGGTATGGGTTTAGGATTTACTTTTGCCTTGGTAATTTTAGGAAGTGTTCGCGAAATGCTTGGTAGTGGAGCTATTTTTGGCTTCAAATTTATTGGCGATAACGACGGAATGCTTGTATTTATTTTAGCTCCGGGTGCATTTATTGCTTTGGGATATATTATTGCAATAATAAACAAATTAAAAAAAGCTTAAAAATTAGATTATGGAATATTTTGTAATTATTATAGGTGCTATATTTGTTAATAACATTGTATTAGCACAATTTTTAGGAGTTTGTCCTTTTTTAGGAGTTTCGAACAAAATTTCTACCTCATTAGGTATGTCGGGAGCTGTTGTTTTTGTAATTGCTATTGCAACGGTTGTTACTTACCTTATAAATACATTCGTTCTTAAACCTTTTGAAATAGAATACTTAAGAACAATATCTTATATATTGGTAATAGCAGCATTGGTTCAAATGGTTGAAATTATACTTAAAAAAGTTAGCCCTTCGCTTTACCAAGCTTTAGGCGTTTTTTTACCATTAATAACAACTAACTGTGCGGTTTTAGGTGTTACACTTATTGTTATTCAAAAAGATATGAACTTAATGCAATCTACAGTTTTTGCAGTTGCAACTAGTGTTGGTTTTGGTTTAGCTTTAGTAATTTTTGCAGGAATTAGAGAGCATTTAGATTTAATGACACCTCCTAAAGGAATGAAAGGTGTTCCTTTAGCTTTAGTTACTGCTGGTATTTTAGCAATGGCTTTTATGGGTTTTACAGGAATGGTATAAGAAATATAAATTATAAATTAAAGGCTGTTTTTTTAAGACAGCCTTTTTTATGTTTACTGATTTGACTCTCAATATACTGCGAATTTAACCCACATTACGCATTAGAAAGAAACATTAATTTTAGGGGGTAAAATCCTAATGCGTAGCGTTAGAAAAAATGAGTATATGAATTTAGAACTTTCCTTTACCAATAAAGAGATTATGCCATGGGGTGGAATGGTATTTTTGAAACAAATGTTGGACAAAATCTAAGTCAGCTTGTCCCCCCGATGTTCGGGGCAGGCTGATTAATCGGGAGGGTTACCATCATAAAAGCAATAGTTCAATTTTATAAATCTTCTATTGCTTAATTTACTTAATAATAGTAAATTGCAAAAAAAAATAATTATATGGAAATTTGCCCAATTTCTAACTATAAAATAAAAACAAGCGAAAACTGGATTTTTTCTGCCAAAAATGAAAACTACAGAATGGAGATTTCAATTATTGGGAATAATATTCTCTCCGTTAAAAATATTGGTTATGCATCATTAAAAAATTCTGACTATTCGTGGCCCGAAATAGAAAAAATAATTGAAAGTGAATTTGGGAATACTCCTTTTTTTTTAATGCACGATTATTTAAATTACAAAGGGGCAGAGTCGCAAGTTAGAAACAATTATTTAAAATGGATAAAAACAAATTATTATAAACTTTTAGGTGTATTTTTTTATAATACAAGCCCTTTTCTATATTTCACTTTAAAATCGGGTAAATTATTATTGAAAGATTTTAAAAAAGTCCATATCTTAAAAACTTACGAAGAAGTTATTTTACAAATAAAAAAACACAACGATAACAACTTTGACAAACATAACAATAGCGAAAAAACAGAAATATTATTACAAGAAAACAACAGTTTTATTTCAAATAAAAACACTTTCTACAAAGTTGTTAAAAGCTGGACAAACACTTACAAATCGGCAAGTTTTGAAACATTCTTAATAAATGGAAATATAATTATTAGAAAATACTATGGTTTTTTTAACGAAGACCTAAATAAATATGCAGCCGATACTTTAAACGATATTTTTACCGAATTCAATATAGCTAAATTTCATATTTATGTAGAACTTGGAGCAAATGCAAAAATGTCGTTAAAATATAGAATAGACACCGTGAAATGGTATAATGAAATGAGTGATAGAGTTTTAACAACAGGCTTCTACAACTTATCTTATATAAACAAAGTTGCAGTACTTATTGGAAAACCTTTTGGGAAAAGCAAAAGATTACGAACTAACACATTTATTTTAAACAATTTAAATGAAGTTTTCGACAAAATTGACGAATTTAACACACCAACTTTATTAAAAGAAGAAATAAACTACGACTTCCTACAAAAAAAATCGAAAGCAGAACTTATAAATGAAATAATATTAGAAAAAAACCGAACAGCTGAATTAATTGATAATCAACAAATTGAAATAGAAAAAATATTTAATAAATTAGCCATAATTTCATGGTACGAAGAATACGACTTTAACCAATCAGAAATTGACACAAGAAACAGCCCATTTAGCGATATACACAACTCAATAACACTAATTCAGCAAGACATTAAAGCCATTTTAAATAAACGCGATGCATTAATAAAAAAAGCAGAAGAATCGGAAAAACTAAAAACCGCATTTTTAGCAAATATGAGCCACGAAATTAGAACGCCACTAAACTCAATAATTGGATTTTCAGATATTTTACATAGCTCAATAAACGACACTAAACATAAAAGATATTTAGATATAATTATAAATAGTGGAACTCACTTATTAAATTTAATAAATAACATTATTGATATTTCTAAAATTGAAAGTGAAACAACGCATTTAAACATCTCAAATTGCAACATTTTCGAAATTATAGACAATGCTGTAAACGAAACATCAATTTTTAAGCCCAACATATTATTTAAAACCGAATTACCTTACAATTTAGTAATGGACTGCGACAATACACGAATAAAACAAATTATTATTAATTTGTTAAATAATTCTGTAAAATTCACAAAAAATGGCAGCATAACAGTTGGGTTTGTAGATAACGGAAACAACATTTTATTCTACGTAAAAGATACCGGAATTGGCATTCCTAAAAATGAAATAGAACATATTTTCGACAGATTTAGACAAGCCAGCAATTCTTTAACAAAACTTAATGATGGTGCTGGTCTTGGCTTAACAATAGCCAAAAATTTTGTAGAACTTCACGGAGGTAAAATTTGGGTTGAGTCTGAAGTAAATATAGGGACAACTTTTTATTTTACTTTGCCTAACATTAATGCAAGCAAAACAAATTTTTCTACAATAAATACATCTAAAAACGTTTCGTTAAAGCTAAAAAACAAAACCATTTTAATTGTTGAAGATAATTTTGAAAATCACTTATTACTAGAAGAACTTCTTACAAATAATAAAATAATTAGAGCTATTGATGGCGAAAATGCTCTTGAAATTTGCGATAAAACTCTACCCAACATTATAATAACCGACATACAAATACCAAAATTAAACGGTTTTGAATTATTTGCTAAAATTAGAGCTATAAATTCCGAAATTCCAATAATTGCACAAACAGCATTTTCAACACAGGAAGTTATTGATAAAATTAACGAAACAGGTTTTAACAGTTACCTGTTAAAACCCATCGCTAAAAAAGAATTATTTACAATTTTAAACAAACTTGCAGAATAATTTCCAAATTTTTATTTCACAAATTTACTTTTAACATCGTCAACCACAATAAAATACAAACCTTCGGTAAAATTACTTACATCTAAATTAAATTCCGATTTTTCGTAATTTTCAGACAAAACAATTTCTCCATTTGCACTAAATATTTTTACTGTATGATGTTTTTTTGAATTATAAACCTTAATATTTAAACTATTTGTTACAGGGCTTGGAAATACTTTTACAAAATCAGGTTCATTATTTTCTACGGCAAAAAAGGTGTTTGTATTAACTAAAAAACCATCGGAACTAACGACTTGCGAAAACAAACCAGCATTATTTTCCGATTTTACATTTACAAAATATGTTGAGTTATTGGTTGTATTTACTGTTGAATTTGAGAAATTTAACACATTTCCCAAATTTGTCCAGTTTAACAAATCTACACCTCCAACTGTTGTTCCAATTGAATACCAATATTGTTTAATATCTGAATTTGCATCAATTGAGTTATCCCAATTTGCACTTACCGAATTTAATACATTAATCTCATCAATATCGGAACTTAAGCCATCGTTAACAAATGATACATCTGAAGGGTTTGTCCAATCGGTGTTAATATCCTTATAATTTATATCCGATAATAAATAATTATTATCAACCGCTATCGATTTAATTTTTGATGAAAACGTGCTTGGATTAATATTTTGGTATCTAACTTCTTGGTTTGCATCGCCAATAGTAATATTTTCAGAGGCTTCTCTTGAATGATAAACCTTTATTTCTGAAGTTTTTAAATTGCAATTTCCTGTTCTAAAAGAAATATAATCGCCTGTTTGATATGGATTTGCATCTGTCCAAGACATAACTTTTTGATTGTTTACATAAACCACTATTTCGCCTGTAATTTTAGAATATGTAATTTTATAATCGTAGAAAACATCATCTTGCAAAACGTAATCTGCGGTAATTGGAGTTTGCAACACATCATTTATTACTTTGTAAATTTCAATTCTTGCATTGTCGGTTCTAAAATACACAAAGTATGAATTTTCTCTGTTAGCAAGTGTTGGCGAGCTACACATAAAATGCAAACCTGCACGTTTATTTGTTCCTGTTCCACTAATTAGACCTCCAAAATTGTATAAATATTCGTCTTCATTATTTTGATTTAAAGAAGCCGAAAATATTGTATTTGAGATGGTTTCATTACTCTGTTCGAGAAAATCGTTAGAAGCAAGCCAAGTCCCATCAACCGATTGCCAATTATTAGCATTTAACGAAGTAAAATTATCGGCAAAGAAGCCGTAATTAGTGTTGGCACTCCATTCCGTTCCATTAAAATCTATTACCTGATAAAATCTGCTTTTAATCCCGTTGGCATCAAAATCGGTAAAATTTGAAGTAAAATTTTGAGTTTCCCACAAATTGTTTGTGCTTATTGTTGTTGTTGGCAAAACATTATCTATTGTGCACTGCCACAAGGCTTTAAACCCAAATGATGTGGTTGCATTATCGGAATGGAATTTTAGTGTTAGAGCACCTCCATTTGCAGTAATATTTCCGGGCGATGTTGTTCCCGAATATCCACCAATAAGTGGCGACGAAGTATTATTTCCATCATAAATCCATAAAGAATCGTAACCTGCTTCGAGTGAAAATTCCGAAAAATTTAAAGTTAAACCACTGGCTCCGGTTGGTGCTATTGTGTAAGTATAATCTTCTTTATCGTAATAATTTAGTGCCGGACCGCCCATATCGTAAACATAGTCGGAGCAAACTGTAGTTGTGCAATTAGTAAAGTATTCCTCTATTTTGTCCCAAAGTGCTGTGTATCCGTCGTCGTAGCCCAAAGTCCAAATTGCAATACCTGCCAAATTTCTACGATTAAACATTTCGTATTTATATGGCAAAGTGTATTCATCGTCGGTAAAACACTGATGCCAACTTCCGTTATTGTATGTGTAATACGAATTAAATGTATTTGCATGCCACAAACGAGTATTGTAATAGCCGCTTGCATTATCCATTACAGTTTTATATGTGCGAGTTTGTCCGCTTGCTGTTGTTGATGAAGGAACTGTACTACCGCTTGTTGCCCAATCTCTCCCATAATAAGGAATTCCCATAACCAATTTACTACTAGGCAAACCTTGACTTAAATAATATGTTATTGATTTAGATAAATTATAGTTGTAACTCGATGTTAGCGAATAAAGTGGTGAATTTGGTCCAGCCTCAGAACTTCCACTATAATAATAATCGTATCCCATTATCATAAACAAGTCAACATAAGGCTGTAAAGCAGGTATATCAAAAACTGCACCCCAATCAACCGAATACAAATCAATACTAACAATAGAACCGGGTATTTGCGAGTGCATTTGAGTACAGAGGTCTATCATAAAATTGGTTAAATTTGCTTTTTGTGATGATGGAACCAATTCAAAATCGATATTTACACCTTTTGCCCCCCTATTATTTATTAAACTTATTAAATTATCTATTAAAGTTTGTTGTGCAGTAGAACTTCCAAAAAATGTAGCGTGGTCGTTAAACATAGTAACACACAAATGTGCATTAACTCCATTATTTATTGCGGCTGTAACTCCTTGCGATGTTGCCCAACCATTTGTAGTTATTGCATTTCCGGTTGATGTATTTACTTCGTAAGAAAAAAAGCATAAATCGGATAATAAATTCCAATCGTAATTTGCTTCTAAACCTTCAACCCAATACGGATGCCAACCGTAAACAATTTTATTTAGCGAACAAGTTGATGTGTTTTTTTGCTTATTCATTTGTGCAGGCTTGTTTACTTTAGAATATTCTTCAGCAGAAATTCCCAACGATTTGTAATATTCACTTTCTTCTTGCATTATAGATTTATGTTGCGAAAAAACTGAAAATGAATACAATAAGAAAAGCAAAGCTAATTTACTCATAGTTATTATTATTTATGTTTCAATTGCAAATGTAAAATTTATAGTTTAAAATTGTGCGTATTTTTTGTTCTAATTAATAAACTAATACTAAACTTACTAATTTCAAATATTATTTATAATTATTTTAAATTAATGCACTAACTTTGCAAAATGGAAAAAGAACGACATATAAATAAATTAATGGACCCAATTGGTCGATTAATGGGGTTAAGATATAAATCTCACCCTTGGCATGGTATTGATATTGGTAACGATGCACCTAATACAGTAACAAGTTTTATTGAAGTTGTACCAACCGATACTGTAAAATATGAAATTGATAAAGTAAGTGGTTATTTAAAAATAGACCGCCCTCAAAAATTTTCTAATATTGTTCCTGCACTTTATGGTTTCATTCCTCAAACTTTTTGTGGCGATTCTGTTGCGAAATTTTCATCGGAAAAATCAGGAAAAAAAGGTATAACTGGCGATAAAGACCCTTTAGATATTTGTGTTTTAACCGAAAAGGAAATTACTCATGGCGATATAATTGTTCAAGCAATTCCTATTGGTGGTCTTAGAATGATTGATGGGAACGAGGCTGACGATAAAATTATTGCTGTTTTAAAAGGCGATGCTGTTTATAGTCAATTTAAAGATATTTCTGAAATGCCTGAAACAATAGTTAACAGGCTAAAACACTATTTTTTAACATATAAAAACATTCCCGGCGAAGAAAATAATGATTGCGAAATAACTCATATTTATGGTGCCGAAGAAGCTAGAAAGGTTATAAATTTGGCTATTGCTGATTATCAAACCCGATTCGATTTTCTAAATGCCGCACTTAGCAATGTTTAGCTTTTACATAAACAAAAAAAAGAGGCTGATATTAATTTATCAGCCTCTTTTTTTTGTTTAACTTTAAAGAGTTTAATTAAATATCTCTTCTTTTATAAAGAGCCTCTTCGTTTTCTTCGTCAAATTGCAAATAACGATAAATTTCGTTTTCATTTCCTTCAATATTTTTGTTATAATATTCAAAATATTCGGCAGGAGTTGGCAATTTACTCATTAAAGAAACAACCGCACCAAGTTCGGCAGAACCTAAAAACACTTGTGCTTTATTTCCCATTCTGTTATCAAAATTTCTTGTTGATGTAGAGTAAACAAAATCGCCATCGGCAACCCTTAACTGATTACCCATACAAAGTGAACAACCCGGAACCTCTATTCTAGCACCAATTTGATTAAATACTGAAAACAGACCTTCTTCTTTCAATTTTGATTGATCCATACGTGTTGGTGGTGCAATAAAAGTGCGAGTTTCTTTGTTTACTTTGTTTCCTTCCCAAATTTTACCTGCTGCACGGAAGTGTCCAATATTTGTCATACAAGAGCCTAAAAACACATCGTTAATTTTTGTTCCTGCAACTTCCGAAAGAACTTTAACATCGTCGGGGTCGTTAGGGCAACACAAAATAGGTTCTTTTATTTCAGACAAATCAATTTCTATAACAACAGCATATTCAGCATTTTGGTCTCTTTCCATCAATTTTGGATTTTTCAACCATTCTTTTATTGCATCTATACGTTTTTGAATAGTTGGAGCATAACTGTAACCTTCTTTAATCATACTTTCCATTAAGGCAATATTAGATTTTAAGTAAGCTACAACACTGTTTTCCGACAATTTAATTGTTGCGGCAGCGGCAGAACGTTCAGCAGCGGCATCGGTAAGTTCAAAAGCTTGTTCAACAGTAATATCAGGTAATCCTTCCATTTCTAAAATTCTACCATTAAATACGTTTATTTTATTCTTTTTTGGTACTGTAAGTTTGCCTTCTTTAATTGCTTGAAGTGGTATAGAATTTACAACATCTCTTAGAGTAATTCCTTTGTTCAATTTTCCTTTAAATTTCACTAAAACAGATTCAGGCATATCTAAGGGCATAAAACCTAAAGCTCCTGCAAAAGCTATTAAACCAGAACCTGCAGGGAATGAAATTCCGAGAGGAAAACGTGTGTGAGAATCGCCACCTGTTCCAACGGTATCTGGAATTAACAATCTATTTAACCAAGTATGTATAACTCCATCTCCGGGGTTTAATGCCACCCCTTCTCTATCTGAAATAAATTTGGGTAAATATTTGTGCATTTTAACATCAGTGGGCTTTGGATAAGCTGCTGTATGACAGAATGATTGCATAAACATTGGTGTTTGAAATTTTAAGCAAGAAAGTTCTGTAAGTTCATCGGCAGTCATTGGACCGGTTGTATCTTGAGAGCCAACGGTTGTCATAAATGGCTCTACTGCTTGACCCGGTAAAACTCCTTTTTCGCCTATTGCTTTTCCAACCATTTTTTGAGCAAGAGTAAACCCTTGATTTTCTTTTTGTTTTGGTTGTTCAACAATTGTAAATATAGTTGTTTCGCCCATATTTAAAGCTTTGCGAGCTTTTTTTGTAAGAGCTTTTCCTATAATTAAATTCATTCTACCGCCTGCTTTATACTCGTCAGATATTGATGATGGTACTAATTTGAATGTAGAAATTACTTGGTTATTAGGGTTTGTAATTGTGCCTTCTTTGGTATTTATTGTTATTAAATCGCCAGAATTAATTTTCGATACATCGCAAATTATTGGCATTCCGCCTGAATCTTCAACTGTATTGAAAAATATTGGGGCTATAACTCCACCAATAACAAAGCCTTCTCTTCTTTTATTTGGCACGGCTGGAATATTTTCGCCTATATGCCATAAAACTGAGTTTGTAGCCGATTTTCGTGATGAACCTGTTCCTACAACATCGCCAACAAATGCAACTTTTGAGCCTTCTTTTCTCCATTTTGCTATTGTTGCATTTCCTTCTGGAAAGCGTGTATTTCCCATTGAAAGTGCGTGAAGTGGAATATCTGGGCGAGTTGATGCGTCTGATGCAGGTGAGAAATCGTCGGTATTTATTTCTCCATCAACTTTATATGCTTTAAGTGTTATAGTTTCTGGCAATCCGTTTCTTTGTGTAAACCATTCGGCTTCTGCCCACGATTTTAGTACTTGCATTGCATAAACATTAGTTTTGCTTAGTTCTGCAACTGTATTAAAACTATCGTAAACTAAAATTGTGTGTTTAAGTGCTTGTACTGCTTCTTTGGCTATTTCTTCGTTTTTTAGTGCTTCAATAAGTGGTGTTACGTTGTAACCGCCAATCATTGTTCCTAAAATTTTTACGGCTTCTGCTTTATTTATTAATGGCGATTTTTTTGTTCCTTTTAGTATTTCATTTAAAAAAATTGCTTTTACTTGTGCTGCTGGGTCAACACCTGGTGCTATTCTTTCTTTAAATAAGTGCAAAAGAAATTCTTCTTTTCCTGATGGTGGGTTTTGTAATAATTCGCACAATGCTGTGGTTTGATTGGCATCTAAAGGCAATGCAGGAATTCCTTTTTCTGCTCTATATGCCTCATGTTTTAAATAATTTTCAATCATATTTAGATATTTATATTATGTAATACTTAAATGAATGCAAAAGTACTATTTTTTTGATTTATTTTTTTATGTTTTATAGCTAACTATTATTTAAAAAACAAAAAAGGCAACTTTTTAAGTTGCCTTTAATTATTATTATTTCTCCTTTAGTTTAGAAGTAGAAATTAAGATTTAAAACTCCAGAAACGCCTGTATCTAAACCAAAATGGCTTTCACTACCTGTATTTGTAGTTACTGTTTCAATGGCTGTACCTGCGGTGTTCATGCCTTCAGTTTCAACTGCTCCCTCTCCAATTTTCACAAAACCAAAACCATAAAGTAATTCTCCTGAAACAGAAAATTTAGGAGCAAAGAAATATTCTGCACCAACAAAACCTTGAACTGCAAAACCAATTCCTGTTCCTTGTTTAGCGGAAATACCCCTATAAGCAGCAGGTGCTGAAGTCCCCATTGTCCAATCGTAAGATGTTGGTGTAGGAGTTGTTGTACTCATTGTGTTTCCGTAAGTATATTTATTTTTTAAAGTAGAGAAAGCTAACATTGCTTGTGCTCCGTAAATACCTTGTAATCTGCCTTTACCTCTACGTTTTTCTAAACCAACTCCAAGAGCAACGTTCATAGCAGTTGTAGATTTTGAATCTGTAACCCAAGTTGTTGTAGCTGTTGTGTTAGCATCGTCGTTAACATACTCGTTATATTTATCGTTGCTAAAACCTATTCTAAACATACCTCTGTAAGCTGTGTTAGCGTCAATCATTTTTTTACCTGAAATAATTAAAGGATTTGCGGCTGTATAGCCAAATGTTGGAGCTGTATTACCTGCTGTTCCATTTAAAAAATTTCCGAAATATCTAAAGAACGGAGTTGCATCAATTCCAATTGAATAATCGCCTGTTTCAGGTAAAATTGGGGTTCCTTTTTTTGATACAAAAGCTGCATCACCCTGTTGTGCGAACATTGAAACTGTTGTAAATAATGTAATAAATACTAATGCAAATTGTGTTTTCATACTATTTTTTTAAAGTTTATGGAACAAATGTAAAAAAAAATATTTTAATTACAGAATTTTTTTTTATTAACTTATGTTGTTCCATGTTAATTTTTCTTTATTTTTTTCAATTAATTCATTTTTTAATATTGCGTTAAACGATTCTGCCAATTGTGGGTCGTTATCTAATATTTTTTCGGCTATTGTTCTAACGTATTCTATAATTTGCCCATCTTTAGCTATGTTTGCTATTTTAAGTTCTATTGGCATTCCGCTTTGTTGTGTTCCGTCTAAAGCTCCTGGTCCTCTCAATTTTAAGTCAACTTCAGAAATTTCAAATCCATCAGAACTACGTACCATTGTTTCAATTCTTTTGCGTGCGTCTTTAGATAGTTTATTGCCAGTCATTAGCACACAATATGATTGTTCTGCACCTCTGCCTACTCTTCCTCTAAGTTGATGAAGTTGCGAAAGACCGAATCGTTCGGCACTTTCAATTACCATTACCGATGCGTTTGGAACGTTTACTCCTACTTCAATAACTGTTGTTGCAACCATAATTTTGGTTATTCCTTTCACAAAAAACTGCATAGCTTTGTCTTTTTCTTCGGCTTTCATTTTTCCGTGCACTACGCTAATTCCGTATTGTTCTTGTGGAAATGCCCTAATTATGCTTTCTAATCCGTCTTCTAAATACTTGTAGTCTAATGTTTCGCTTTCAGAAATTAATGGATAAACTATATAAATTTGGCGACCTTTTGCTATTTCATCTTTTAAAAATTTAAATAGTGGAAGTCTTTGCGAATCGAATTTGTGTAGTGTTTTTATATTTTTTCGTCCGGGAGGCAATTGGTCAATTACAGAAACATCTAAATCTCCATAAAGTGTCATTGCAAGTGTTCTTGGAATTGGGGTTGCTGTCATTACTAATATATGTGGTGGATTTATATTTTTAGCCCACATTTTTGCTCTTTGTGCAACGCCAAACCTATGTTGCTCATCAATAACAACATATCCTAATTTTTTAAATATTACTTTATCTTCAATTAGTGCGTGAGTGCCAATTAATATGTCTATTTCGCCATTTTCTAAATCGTTGTGTAATTGTTTTCTTGCTTTTGATTTCGATGAACCTGTTAAAATTGCAATTTTAACATCAATTCCTTTTAGAAACTCAGATATTACCACAAAATGCTGATTTGCAAGTATTTCAGTTGGAGCCATTATTGCGGTTTGAAATCCGTTATCTATTGCTATGAGCATAGTCATTAAAGCTACAAGTGTTTTTCCACTTCCAACATCGCCTTGTAACAGTCGGTTCATTTGTTTTCCCGAATTAAAATCTTTACGAATTTCTTTTATTACTCGTTTTTGAGCTTCGGTTAGTTCAAATTGCAAGTTTGTTTTAAAAAATTTATTAAAACTATTTCCTATTTTACTAAAAACAAAGCCATTATATTTTTGAGTACGTACCTTTTTAATTCTCAACAATTTAAGCTGAATATAAAAAAGTTCGTCAAATTTTAATCTATATTCGGCTTTTTTTAATGTTTCTGCATCTTTTGGAAAATGTATGTTTAAAAGTGCATTTTTTAAATTTAAAAGATTGTGTTTTTCAACTAAATAGGCAGGTAGGGTTTCCCAAATATCATTATAAATTGTTTTTAGTAAATTTTGCTGAATTTTAAGAATTGTTTTAGAATTTAAAAAGCCATTCTTCATTTTCTCGGTGGTGTTATAAGCTGGTTCTAAAGAAGAATTTATTTTTGAATCGTATTTTTCTAACTCTTCAATTTCGGGGTGTGCAATGCTATATTTATTGTTAAAAATAATTGGTTTTCCGTAAACAATGTATTCTTTTTGCAAAACAATGCTTTCTTTTATCCATTTTATGCCTTTAAACCAAACAAGTTCTATAAAACCAGTACCATCGGTAAATAAAGCATTGTATCTTTTTTTGTATTTTTCGCCAGTTTCTGTGGCACTTATAATTTTACCTTTTAACTGTATATGTATTAAGTTTGTTGATATGTCGCTAATATTGTAGAACTTACTTTTATCAATGTACTTGTACGGATAATAATTAATTAAATCTTTGTATGTAAAAATTTGCAATTCTTTATTAAACAATTCTGCTTTTACCGGACCTACTCCTTTTAAAAATTTAACTTCCTTATTTAGAACATCATTCATAAATAATATTTCTACTAATTTTTATTCTTGATTAAATACTTTAATTTGATTGTATCGTTTAATTCCTTGTTTCCAATTAATGAAGCCCAATATTACTCCGGCTAATATAAAAACAACAAACCTAATTAATACTTCTACCGATTTAAATTCATTGATGAAATTATCAACAGTTAATTTACCATCGAAAATTAAATTGAAAAGTGGCACAAATAAAATCATTGAAACACCCCAAATAATTGCAAATTTTACAATAAAAAAGTTTCTTCCTTTTTTAATTCTGTTTTCCCAAAGCTTAATAAATCTTTCTGATGAAATAGACATAATAAAAATGTTAGTTTAATTATCCAATATTAACAAAAAATTATTATTTTTGCTAAACAAAGCAAAATAACTATGATATTTTATTTACATAAAAAGTATTTGAATATTAAACGTAGAGATAATTTTTACTTTTCCATTTAAAAACGAAGCACATTCGTTCTCATTTATTTATCGCTTTTTAGCGAAAATCTTTTTAATTTATTAATTATATAATATAATATTATGGAATTACCATTTGCAGAATCGTTTAAAATAAAAATGGTTGCCCCTATTAAAAAAAGCACAAGAGAGCAACGCAAACAATGGCTTAAAAAAGCAAATTATAACCTATTTAACCTAAAATCTGACGAAGTTTTTATTGATTTACTTACCGACTCTGGAACTGGTGCTATGAGCGAACAACAGTGGGCAGCATTAATGCTTGGCGACGAATCGTATGCCGGAGCATCATCATACTATAACTTAAAAAATGCAATAAAAAACATTTTAGGATTCGAATATTTTTTACCAACACACCAAGGACGTGCTGCGGAAAACGTACTTTTTTCTGTTCTTGTTGAACAAGGCGATATTGTTCCCGGAAATTCGCATTTCGATACAACAAAAGGACATATAGAATTTAGAAAAGCAAAAGCCATAGATTGCACTATTGATGAGGCTTTTATTACCGATAAGGAATATCCTTTTAAAGGAAATGTTGACCTTAAAAAACTAGAAAAAGTTTTTGCAGAAAACGATAGTGAAAAAATTAAATTTATAATTGTAACAGTTACAAATAACACCTCCGGCGGACAACCGGTTTCTATGCAAAACCTTCGTGAAGTTAGCGAATTTGCTAAGAAAAAAGGCGTTATGCTAATTTTAGACTCTGCTCGTTTTGCTGAAAATGCATATTTTATAAAAATGCGAGAAAAAACTTACGAAAACAAATCAATAAAAGAAATTGTTGCAGAAATGTACTCGTATGCCGATGCTATGACTATGAGTAGTAAAAAAGATGCAATTGTTAATATGGGTGGCTTTATTGCTATGAGAAGCAAAGATTTATTTGATAAAGCATCGGTTTTTAACATTATGTTCGAAGGCTATTTAACTTATGGCGGAATGTCTGGTAGAGATATGAACGCTTTAGCTCAGGGTTTAGATGAAGGTACAGAATTTGAAACTTTAGAAACTCGCATTAAACAAGTTGAATATCTTGGAAACCAATTAATTGAATGGGGAATTCCAATTCAACGACCAGTTGGCGGACACGCAGTTTTTATTGATGCCGATAAAATTTTATCAAATATTCCTAAAGAAGAATTTAGAGCACAAACTTTGGCTATAGAACTATACTTAGAAGCAGGAATAAGGGGCGTTGAAATTGGTGCAATTTTAGCAGATAGAGACCCTATTACACGTGAAAACAGATTTAATGGTTTAGAATTTGTTCGACTTGCAATTCCTCGCAGAACTTACACAAACAACCACATGAATGTTGTTGCAGTTGCCATAAAAAATGTTTTTGACAGAAAACACGAAATTACAAGAGGTGTTGAAATTATTAAAGAAGCCCCAATAATGCGACACTTTACTGTTGAATTAAAAAAACTGTAATACTCTTAAAAACAAAAACTCAAATATGTAATAAAAAATATTTGAGTTTTTTTATATTTTTACACAAATAAAATTAATATGATAGCACACGAATTAATATCACCAAAAAGTATAGTTGTTGTTGGAGGAACTGATAATACTCAGTCGCCCGGAGGAAAAGTTCTAAAAAACTTAATTGATGGCAATTTTAAAGGAAATTTATTTGTGGTAAATCCGAAAAACGATATAATTCAAAACATAAAATCGTACCATACTGTTAACGAGTTGCCAAATGTAGATTTAGCAATTTTTGCAATAGCTGCAAAATACATTCCCGATGCAGTAAAAACGCTTACCGAACACAAAAACACAAAAGGCTTTATAATTTTATCTGCCGGTTTTTCTGAAGAAAATGCCGAAGGTGCAAAATTAGAATCCCAAATAGTTGAACAAATAACCAAATTTAACGGTTCTTTAATTGGTCCAAACTGTATTGGATTACTAAATACAAATTACAATGGAGTTTTTACAACCCCAATACCAAAACTAAACCCACAAGGAATAGACTTTATTTCAGGCTCTGGAGCCACCGCAGTTTTTATAATGGAAAGCGGAGTTCCTAAAGGGTTAACATTCAACTCGGTATATTCAGTGGGCAACTCGGCACAATTAGGTGTAGAAGAAATTTTAGAATACTTAGACGAAACTTTTAATCCAGAGACATCATCAAAAGTAAAACTACTTTACATTGAAAATATTGACAAACCACAAAAATTAGCAAAACACGCATCATCATTAATTCGTAAAGGCTGCAAAATTGCCGCAATAAAATCGGGCAGTTCAGAAGCCGGAAGCCGTGCCGCATCATCGCATACAGGAGCATTAGCAAGCCCCGACCTTGCAGTTAGCACCCTATTTAAAAAAGCAGGCATAGTCCGTTGCACTTCTCGTGAAGAGCTTACAACAGTGGCTTCGGTATTTCTACACCCCGAAATTGAAGGGAAAAATATTGCTATAATTACACACGCAGGCGGTCCGGCAGTAATGCTTACCGACTCATTATCGAACAATGGAATAAACGTTCCTCACATTGAGGGCGAAAAAGCTAACGAATTGCTAACAAAATTATTTTCCGGCTCGTCGGTTGCAAATCCAATAGATTTTTTGGCAACAGGCACTGCCGAACAACTTGGAAATATTATTGATGCGGTAAACAACGATTTCGACGAAATTGATGCAATGATTGTAATATTTGGAAGTCCGGGTCTATTTCCAGTTTACGACGTGTACGATTTACTCGACGAAAAAATGAAAACAAGCAAAAAACCTATATTCCCTGTTTTGCCCTCTGTTATTAATGTTGCCGACGAAATTACACACTTTTTAAACAAAGGCAGAATAAATTTCCCCGACGAAGTAAATTTAGGAAACGCAATATCTAAAGTATTTCACACTAAAAAACCAGTGTCCGAAAAAATTGAATTACCATCACTAAACACTAAAAAAATTAGAAATATTATTGATAACTCAGAAAATGGTTATTTAAGCCCCGAAAAAATTGTTGAAATTCTTGATGCATCAGGAATTAAACGTGCCGGAGAAGCAGTTGTAAATTCAAAAGAAGAGGCTCTTGAAAAAGCAAACGCTTTAGGCTTACCGGTGGTAATGAAAGTTGTTGGTCCCGTTCACAAATCAGACGTTGGCGGAGTTGTTCTTAATGTAAAAAGCAACGAAACAATAATTTCAGAATTTGAACGAATGATAAAAATAAAAGATACCACTGCAATCCTAATTCAACCTATGCTTTCGGGCACAGAACTATTTGTTGGTGCAAAACGTGAAGACAAATTTGGACACATGGTGCTTTGTGGCTTAGGCGGTATTTTTATCGAAGTTTTAGAAGATGTAAATGCCGGATTGGCACCACTATCAATACAAGAAGCTGAAACAATGATTAAAAGCCTAAACAGCTACAAAATAATAAAAGGCGTTCGCGGACAAGAAGGCGTTAACGAAGAAATGTTTGCCGAAATAGTGCAACGTGTATCGGCTTTAGTTACAGTAGCTCCAGAAATTTTCGAAATGGATTTAAATCCATTATTAGGCTCTAAAAATAAAGTTGTTGCTGTTGATGCAAGAATTAGAATTGAAAAATAATTTAATAATGATACTAGAAAAAGACATTGAAAAAATACTTTCTAAATTAGACAAACTATCTGAAGAAGAATTTATTACTGAATACGAGAAAATTACATCTGAACAAATAGATGTTTTTGGTTTTTTTGTTGATACTGCCAAACAATTTAATCTAAAAAAAGACTCAAAGAATGCAACAGCAGAATTATTATTCAACATTTTTAGCTTATATAAAAATAAATACCCGGAAAATTATCCAATAATTTTAGCAGAAACTATTATTGATGTAATTAAAGAAAAAGAAGATACTGAAGCCGAATTACACAAACTTTTAGATATCGACCAAGAAGCAGAGGAAAGCTATGCAATTATTTCTGAAATTTACAATAATGTAAACGAAGCAGTAATTAACTCAAAAATTGAGAATTTAACAGAACAAGAAAAAATAGTTTTCGACTATATTGTTAAAAGAAATAGCGAAATAACACAAAAAGCTTTAATTGAGTACGTTATAAATTACATAGAAACCGATGAACTAATTGAAGATTTTGATAGACCAATTGTAAATATGATAATTGAAACAACTGTTCAAGCCTTTAAAAAACAAATGAAAGAAACCAACAAATGATAATAACAGAAAATAACATAGAAAAAGCACTTTTGTATTTCGATAAATTAGACGACACGAAATACGAAAAATTAATAGACGAGCTACTTCAAGAACAAGCATATTTAAGTACATTTGTTCAGCAAAATTTAGACAACATTTTCGCAGAAAACGAGAATATAAAAGACATTTCTTACAACCTTTATTTTATAATTTTACATCTATACAAAGCAAAACTCGAACACAAATATCCAATTATAAATAAAGAAAAATTAGATACTTTTTTATCTGGCAACAACGAAGTTACTCATAAACAAGAAGATTTGGGCGATTTCATTTTTACGCAACTTGCAACATCAGAGATAGAAAAACCAGATATAATTGCAATTATTGGTCTTTTAAACATTGTTATAAATTGTTTTGAGTAGTATTACAATACTTCAAAAAAAATAACTTTGTAGTCCATTCTTATTTTGTATCTTTGCAAACTTTTTAACA
>DYMG01000058.1 GCA_020721655.1 Paludibacter propionicigenes
AAAGAAGGCGAATTAGCAACAATCGAAAAATTAGACAAATTAGGATTTGATAGTGTAATTATAACAAAAGTAGATAATGATAATTTTAAAATTGACATAAGGAAAACAGGAAGTTTTGAAGAATTTATAAAAGAATGAAACGTAAGTTTACATTAATGTTATAAATTTGTTTTATTTAATAACCTAAAATACTTATAAAATGAAAATATTTATAATATTCGCATTGCTAACAGTATCGTTAACAGGCAAATCTCAAATTTTAGATGAAAATAATCTTGGTTGTACAAAAAGTTTATATTACAACTATAATTTGCAATCGAATAAAAACGTAGGGAAAAATTATAATATTTTTTATTTGCGTGCATTTTGGGATATTAATCCAAATTATAACTTTATAAAAGGCAGTATTACGTATTATTTTTATGTAAATGAGGCATTTAGCGTCATTAATTTCGATTTACACGATACTTTAAATGTAGATTCTATTATTTATCATAATTCCACAGTTTTGTATTTGAGAAATAACAATATTATTGATATTGATTTAAACACAAGTTTAAATACTGGTGCAACAGACTCAATAACATTATATTACAACGGAACACCTACAAAAATTGATGCCTATAGGGGAACTTTTTGGACAAAAAAATATGAGTACAATGGCGATTCAATACCTTGTATGTGGACACTTTCCGAACCTTACGGGGCAAAAGATTGGTTCCCTTGTAAACAAGAATTGAACGAAAAAATTGACTCTTGCGACTTGTTTTTTCAAACAGCAGCAAAATATAAAACAGCAGCAAACGGCTTGCTAATTTCTGAAGATACGCTTAATGCAAAAAGAATTAGCCATTGGAAAACTACTTATCCGACAAGTACTTATTTAATAGGCTTTGTAACATCAGAATTTAATGAAAACCACAGATATATACATTTGTTAAACAACGATTCTATATACATTATGGAATATTCTTTAAAAAACAACACTTCAATTGTAACAAATCCTTACACAAAATTAGCCGATTTATTTAATTTGTACGATACTCTTTTTATGGAATATCCGTTTAAAAATGAAAAATATGGACATATGCAATGGTTTCGCCCGGGTGGAATGGAACATCAGACAATGAGCTCTATGGACGGATTTTCTAACAACAATCACTTAACTATAGAACACGAACTTTCGCACCAATGGTTTGGTAATTATGTAACTTGTGGTAGCTGGAGCGATATTTGGTTAAACGAAGGCTTTGCTACTTTTTGCAATTTCTTGTCGTTAGAATATTTATGGAACGAAACATATTTAAATAATTTATTAAAATCGTACTTGGAACAAATAGTAAGTAGTCCAGATGGATCTGTTTATGTTACCGATACACTCAATGTTAAACGGGTTTTTGATGGGCGACTTTCGTATGCAAAAGGTGGGTATTTATTGCGTATGTTGAGGTGGGAATTAGGCGATACAAAATTCTTTAACGGAATGCGAGCATATATAAGTACACCAAAATTGAAAAATAATTTTGCGAGAGTTACCGATTTTGTTGAAGCTATGGAGCAAATTTGCGATACATCTCTTACCGAATTTTTTAATGATTGGTACTATGGCGAAGGACACCCAATTTACAACATAGAATATCAACAAAATGACGATAAATATTTAAACATTTTGGTGTCGCAAAATTCGAGTAACCAGTCGGTTAGTTTTTTTGAAATGACTATTCCTATTCAGTTTTGGAGCAATGGAAACGATACAATAATAAAATTTCATAATAATACCAATAATCAACTTTATGGCGTTCAATTTAATTCAATTATCGATTCAGTAATTTTCGACCCTAAATTGCAATTAGTATCGCAAAATGTTGTTACACAAGGTTTTGTTGATATTGAAAAAATTAAGAAAATAAATGTTTATCCAAATCCTGCAAAAAATAAATTGTTTATAGAGTATATTTTGCCAACTAATATTGGCATTAATATTATTGGCATTTACAATATAAACGGAAAACTTGTTAAAACAATAGAAATACAAAATCAGTTTGGAACAAAAGAAATAGATGTAAGTGGATTGCAATCAGGAAGTTACATTGTAAAGTTTGGCGTTAACGAAACTGCAACTGTAAGCAAAAAGTTTATTATTGATAAATAAAAATAACCGAAAAGTAAACATAGCCTAAAAAATTGGGCAACATTTATGTTTAATATGATACCACTCCAATTTGGTATTTTAAACTATAAAACCGAGAACCCCTTATAACTCTTTTATTTTCTTACTAATCATTATAAAAAGGGGGTATTTTTTTGTTACATTATTTACGGTTTTTTCAATTATAAAACATTCGTTGTAATATTCTAGTTTAAAACCATTTATTGCGAGCGTTTTAGTTAATTCAATTTTGTCGAAGCCATAATGTCCATTAAAATTATTCTCTGGCGAATGAAAAGTTCCATCTTCTGTAACCAAATCGGCAATACACAAATACCCATTATTTTTTAAGATATTATTAAATTTTTTGGCAATTTTGTTTATGTCTATTATGTGGTGTAAGGTCATTGAGGTATAAACTACATCGTAATTGTTTTGAGCTAATGTGGTAATTTCGAGGTCTATATTTATTGTTTTAAAGTTTTTTATATTGTGTTTGGCTATTTTTTCGTTTAAAACAGCAATCATTCCTGCCGAATTATCGGCAAGTGTTATTGATGCAAAAAAATCTTTAAATTGAAAACTCAACAAGCCAGTTCCACAACCAAATTCTAATGCATTTAACTTTTTGGTTAATGGTATATTATTTTTAATTTCTTGAGCAAAAACTACAGCGCGTTCAATTTTTTGTGAGTCGTTATCCCAGTCTTTTGCTTTTTTATCGAAATACATTTTTTATTTGTTTTAGAATAAAAAAAGCCTCGAATTGAGGCTTTTCTTTAAAACGGCAAATCGTCGTCCGTTGAATTTTCTATATTTGGAATATCGTGCATTTTTGCTTCAGAATTTGCTGTTGCAGAATAATCTACACCTCCATTATCTTCTTTTTTTCCTAAAAGACGTATAGAACTAGCAACTACTTCGGTAGTATATCTTTTATTGCCTTCTTTATCGTCCCAACTTCTAGTAGTTAGTTTTCCTTCAATAAAAACTTGAATACCTTTTTTTAGTTTACTTTCTACATACTTGGCAGTATTTCGCCAAGCTACAATGTTGTGCCATTCAGTTTTACTTTGCCATTCTCCATTTTTGTCTTTATAACTTTCCGATGTAGCCAAGGAAAACGATGCTACCGCGGTTTCATTATCTAAATAACGCACTTCTGGGTCTCTGCCAACATTTCCAATTAATATTACTTTATTCACCATAAAAAATTTGTTTAATATGTTAACTAGATATAAAAGTAATACTAATGTTTATTAAAAAAAAATAAACATTTAATTTTTTTTTAAAAATAAGTATTTAGCAATAATTATTAAATAAATTATTTTAAATTAAGATGTATATTTGTGAATTAAAAAAACATAAATGATAGAACTTAAAGACGGCGACAAAGCACCTTATTTTATTGGCAAATTGCAAAACGGTAACGAGATTACATTAAGCGATTTTAAAGGAAAAAAGTTGTTACTTTATTTTTATCCGAAAGATAATACTAGTGGTTGTAATGCCGAAGCTTGTAATTTACGCGACAATTACACCGAATTTTTAGAATTAGGTTATAAAATTGTTGGAGTAAGTCCCGATGATGAAAAAAGCCATCAAAAATTTATTGAAAAATTCGACCTTCCTTTTAACCTTATTGCCGATACCGAAAAAACAATATTAAATGATTATGGGGTTTGGGCAGAAAAAAGTATGTATGGTAAAAAATATATGGGGGTTTTGCGTACAACATTTTTGATAAACGAAAACGGAATTATTGATAAAATTTTTACGAAAGTAAAAACAAGCGACCATAGCGAACAAATTTTCTCAGAACTAAAATTAAAATAACAAATATAATGGCAAAAGTAGAAGTAAATTTAGATAAATTAAAAGTATTAGAAGCAACTCTAAGTAAGATTGATAAAGAATACGGCAAAGGTACTATAATGAGGCTTGGCGATACTGTTACAGAAAGTATTCCTGCAATATCAACAGGTTCATTAGGCTTAGATTTAGCATTAGGAGTTGGGGGGTTTCCACGTGGAAGAATTATTGAAATTTACGGTCCAGAATCGTCAGGAAAAACAACCTTAGCAATACATGCAATTGCCGAAGCCCAAAAAAAAGGTGGTATTGCTGCAATTGTTGATGCCGAACACGCTTTCGATAAATCGTATGCCGAATTATTGGGCGTTGACACAGAAAATTTGTTTATTTCTCAACCCGATAACGGTGAGCAAGCTTTAGAAATAACCGACCATTTAATTCGTTCCGGAGCAATTGATATTTTGGTTGTAGACTCGGTAGCAGCTCTTACTCCAAAAGCTGAAATTGAAGGCGATATGGGCGATTCAAGAATGGGATTACAAGCCCGCTTAATGTCTCAAGCACTTAGAAAACTAACTGCAACTGTTAGCAGAACAAACACAACACTTATTTTCATTAATCAATTACGTGAAAAAATTGGAGTAATGTTCGGAAATCCGGAAACTACAACCGGAGGAAATGCCCTGAAATTTTACGCTTCGGTACGCATAGATATTAGAAAAATAACTCAAATTAAGAATGGTGAAGACGCTATTGGAAATAGAACCAGAGCTAAAGTTGTAAAAAACAAAGTAGCTCCTCCTTTTAGAAAAGCAGAATTTGATATTATATTTGGAGAAGGAATTTCTAAAATTGGCGAAATTATAGATATGGGTGTTGATATGGAAATAATTAAAAAAAGTGGCTCGTGGTTTAGCTATGGCGACACCAAATTAGGACAAGGTAGAGACGCTGTTAAATCTATATTTAAAGACAATCCTGAACTTATGGAAGAAATTGAATTAAAAATAATTGCTCAAATTAATGGCACAGCTAAAGTTTAAATTTATAGTAATCTGAATTTAAGTGAATTGATGATATGTTTATTTAAAATCATCAATTCACTTAAATTTTTTAAATATTACCAAAATGAGCATAAAATTACTTCTAATTTTTTCTTTTTTAATTATAATATTCTCGTGCAATACCGAAAACAAAAATTATACACCAAACACCAACGATATTGAATCTAAAATAGATACAGGTTATATTGCAAAAATTACAACTGAGATTAAAAAAAATCCAACAAATTCTATATTATTTAGAGATAGAGCAATTATCTATTTTAAATATCGAGATATTGACAATGCTATAAAAGATATGGAAACAGCTCTAAAAATAGACTCTCTAAATACCAATTACTTAAATCTAATTTCAGATTATTATGTTTTAAAAGGACAATCTAAATTAGCCAAAAAAAATTTAGAAAAATCGCTTAGCTTATCGTCGGAAAATATTGAAACCTTAATTCGTTTAGCAAAACTTTATTTATATGTAGAAAATTATCAAGAAGCTTTTAACACAATAAACCAAGCTATTAAAATTAATTCGGGATTGGCAATGCCATACTTTGTTAAAGGTCTCTGTTACGACGATATGAACGATACTCTTAAAGCTATAAAGCAGTATCAAATTGCAGTAGATAGAAATCCAGATTTTTATGAAGCCTACATTCTGTTGGGCTTAAAATTTTCGCAATTAAAAGACACTCTTGCCATTTCGTACTATAAAAACGCTATTTCGCTTAAACAGAACATTATAGAACCGCACTATAATTTGGCAATTTTTTATCAAGATAATGGCTTTTTCGACAAAGCAATTTCAGAATATGATTACATTTTACAAAACATTGATTCTGAGTATTACGAAGCTTATTACAACAAAGGATATTTATTTTTAGAATATTCGAATAATTTTACCAATGCAATCAAAAATTTTGAACAAGCATATAAACTTAATCCTAAAAATGCTAATACTTTGTATAACTTAGGCTTATCGTACGAAAAAAGTGGAAATAAACTTAAAGCTAAAGACTTTTACCAGAAAGCATTAGAGATTAATCCAAATCACGAGCTTAGTTTAAACGCATTAAATAAAAAAAGCGGTAAATAATACCGGCTTAAAAACTACACATCTATACCAAATACAAAAAATATATAGTCCAATAATAATGCCGATGCAATAGCTGTTTAGTCTAATAAAACGAAGTTGAAATTTGCGGTATATTGAAAGTAAAATCTGTATTAACGTTTTCTAATAAAAATAAATATTGCTAACAAAACAACTCCTAATATTATTGCTATAATTATTAAATTATTAGTAAAAATTGGTTCTTCTGCCAATTTATTTTCATTTATTGGCTTTTTTAACGAGTCGCTTTGTATTTTTAAATTATCGCTATTATTTAATATGTTTTTTTGCTTTTCTTTATCTTCAATTTTATTTAAGCTATCGGTTAATATTAACAAATCTTTTTCAAAAATCTTAGCTTTATCTATTTTTCCTGTTTTTTTGTGTATTGTAACTATTAAATCAAGAAAATCGACTTCATTTTCTAATATTTTATTTTCCTTAGCTATGTTTAAACCTTTAAGTGCGTAATCTAAAGCACTTTCGTATTTTTCTTGAGCTATATAAATATCACAAATACTAGTATAGTTAGGAATAATTCCTACTAAATAGTTATACTTAGTTTTTGTATTAACTGCTTTTAAAGTTAGCTCTAATGCTTTTTCATATTCTTTTTTGTCTATATACAAATTTGCCAAATTAGTTTCTGAAATAGCAATTCCCAACTCATCTTTAAGCAGTTTTTTTAAGTATATCGATTTATTTATATATTTTTCGGCATTATTATAATCTTTTAGTTCTTTGTAAGTAATTCCAATATTCCCATATAAATCTGTTAAGTTTTTTTTCAAATCTAATTTTTCGAATATTTTTGAAGCCTCAATAAAATTATATAAGGCTTTTTTATTATCGCCTATACTATTATACACAATTCCTATATTGTTAAACATTCCGGCAATTTTTAATTCGTCGCCAATAAGTAGGTATAGCTTCAAGGCTTCTTCCCAATATTGGTAAGCTTTTATGGGATAGTGTCTAATGTAATTTATTTTGCCTAATGTTGCGTAAGCTTTTGCTATACCTACATCACTCGATATTTCAAAAAAATTTAAATATGCCGAATTTATTATTTTTTCTGCACTATCTAATTTATTTATTTTAATATATGCACTAGATAACAATACTTTAACATTGCCAATTAAGCTATTATTGTTTGCTTTATTGGCAAATTCCAATGCTTTTTTATATGTTGCAACTTCTTTTACTAAGTCACTGCCTTTTAATGTTTCGGCATATTTAACAATTGCAACTGCCTTATTGCTATCATTTTGGGATTTTGAAACAAGTGAATCTAAATTAATATTTTGCCCTACTAAAGAGTTGCTAAGCAAACCTATCAGTAATATTTTTGAAAGTAGTTTATTCATTGTCTGTTGAAACCCATTCTGCGTAAGATGTTGCTGTTTCGTAAAGCCTTACGCTATATAGTTTTATTTCTTTAGGTAAGTGTTTTTTTATTTTTGCCACAAAATCTATAACCATATTTTCGCAAGTTGGTTGATATTCTGTATAATGTTTTCTGGAAAACATTTCGGTAAGCCCTTCAAAATTAGCCGTTTCAGCTCTTTTGTTTAATATTATTGAGTGATCGAATTTTTTTACAATTTCGTTGTTTACAATAAATTTTAAGTCGCCAAAATCGTAAACCATACCTAATTTTGTGTCGTTAATATTTTCTATTGGCTTTCCAATAACGGTTACATAGAGAATATATGAGTGTCCGTGTATGTTTTTACACAAACCGTCGTAGCCCAATAAAGCGTGTGCTGCTTCAAATTTAAATTCTTTTGTTACTCTAATTTGTGCCATTTTTTTGCTTATTTAGTACCTCTATTGCTTTTTTTATTGTTTTATCGTTTTTGTAAATTATTGGATAAAAACCATCGTCGTCTAATATATTTCTTGCAATATATCCTTTTAAGTGCATTAAAACAATGACTTTTGATAAATTAACCTCTTTCATATTAACGTGTACTCCATTTTTTTTAACGTAAGTTATAAATTGGCTAAGTAAATTAAGGTTATCTAAAGCTTTATCAAATTTTTCCCAATCTTTAATTTTCGATAATTTTTCTCTGTTTAAATCAGAAAAATCGAATGCAAATTTATAGAGCAAATTTTCCGATACTACGGTAGTTAAAAAATTGGTAACTCCAGATGTATCAACAGGTATAAAATAGTCGGGCATAATTCCTCCACCTCCATACACTACTTTACCTCCTTTTGTTGTGTATTTGAGTGAGTCTGGAAATGAAATACTATCCGATTTTGCAAATTCACCATGAATATATCTTGTTCCTATATCGTTAAAATAGGCTTCAAAATTTCCGGAATATGGTTTTTGAATGCATCTGCCTGTTGGTGTGTAGTAGCGGGCTATTGTTAGTCGCAAGCCAGAACCATCGGAAAAAAATGTTGGTTCTTGCACCAATCCTTTTCCAAACGACCTACGACCAATAATTTCGCCTCTATCGTTATCTTGTATTGCTCCGGCTAAAATTTCGCTTGCCGATGCCGACCATTCGTCTATTAATATTGTTATTGGCATATTTTTGAATGGCGTTTTTGATGTTGCCCATGTTTCCGATTTTTCTCTTTTTCTACCTTCTGTATAAACTATTAGTTTTCCTTTTTCTAAAAACAAATTGGCTATATCGGTTGCTGCGTCCATATAACCACCTCCATTTTCTCGTAAATCTATAACAATTTTTTCCATTCCTTTTGCTTGCAATTTACTAACAGAGGTTATAAATTCATCTAAAGTTGTTCTGGCAAATTTGTTTACTTTAACATAGCCTATATTATTTGTTAGCATATATTCTACATCTATGCTTTCCAAAGGAATTACATCTCTAATAATTTCAAATTTCAATAATTTTTTTATGCCTTTTCGTTTTACACTAATATTTACCCTTGTTCCTCTTTTCCCTTTTAAAAGTTTTATTACATCGTTCGAGTTTATTTTTTTTCCGGCTACTAACGAGTCGTTTATCATTACTATTCTGTCGCCGGCTCTAACTCCTACCTTTTCCGATGGACCTTTTGGAACAGTATTTATTACCATTATTGTATCGTTCTGCACATTAAACATAACTCCTATTCCATCAAAATTACCCTCTAAAGGCTCGTTCATTTCTTCTAAATCTTTTGCTGGAATATATACCGAATGAGGGTCTAACTGTTGCAAAATTATTGGTATTGTGTTTTCTATTAATGCTTCTTTTGATACCGAATCTACGTATTCTTCGTCTATATAGCTTATAACTGCATCTAATTTATTTGCTTGCGAATACATTCCTAATTTAGAATTGTCGGTTTGGTTTATGCTATTTCCTATAAATATTCCGAGTATTAGCGTAATTGAAAATAATATTGGGGTTAATATTGTAAATATTTTATTGTTGTACTGCATTATTGTTTATTTTTTGAAATTCAACAAAGGTAATATTTTATTGACGATTTTTAAAACCTTAATTTTAGCTAATATAAAAGCAAATGTAAATTAGCTGTTCTGTAAAAAAGAAACATAATAAAATTGTATTCGTAAAAATTCACTTGAACCTAAAAACAACTTTACGTGAATAACAATACAAAACAAAAAAACACGATAGATTATAATTCGTTGTTTTACAATGCATTAATTGTAAAATTAATTATAGACCCCGAAACAGGTAATATTTTTGATGCAAATAAAGTAGCGTGTAGTTTTTATGGTTACGAGTATAACGAATTAACAAAAAAAAACATAGCCGATATAAATATTATTCCCAAAAAAGAATTGAACCACAAATTAGAACTTGCAAAACAATCAACCCTAAACCATTGCTTTTTTAAACACAAATTAGCAAATGGCAAAATTAAAGATGTTGAAGTTTTTTCTACAAATGTTATAATTAATAACAAAAATTATTTATATTCAACAATTATAGACATTACAAACGAACTAAAAATTAGAAAAAAATTAGAAAAAAACGAACAAACATTTAGAGCTTTAATTGACGAAGCCCCCGATATTATTATTCTTATAGATAAAAAAGGAATTATAAAATATGTAAATTCTGCGGCAAAAAAACATACCGGATATAGCAAAAAAGAGGTTATAGGAACAAGTATTGGAAAATATATTCCCAAAGAAGACATACAACTGGCTTTAGAAAAAATGCAACTGATTTTTAATAAACACGAAAATGTTACATTCGAATCTTGCTTAATTAGCAAAAATGGCAACAAAATGCCTTTCCTATCAAACGGTAAACTATTTATTTACAACGATGAGCAAGTAGATATGGTAGTACTTAGAGACATTACCGACAGAATTAAAAGCGAAGAAATAAATAAAAAAAATGAAGCTCGACTAAAAAATGCCGAAAAAATTGCAAAATTTGGAAATTGGGAATTAAATTTAACTACCAATAAACTATTTTGGTCTGACCAAATTTTCGAAATATTCGGTATTTCAAAAAGCGAATTTAGTGCAACGTCTGAAGGTTTTTTAAAAATAGTACACCCCGACGACCGTGAATTTGTTTACAATGAATACAAAAACGCCATAACAAGCAAAACACATTACAATATAGAACATAGGTTACTTTTAAAAACAGGAGAAATTAAATATGTTCACGAAAAAGGCTTAACCATTTACGATACAGATGGAAAACCTTTAAAAACAATAGGAACTGTTCAAGATATTACAGAGTATAAGTTAGCACTAAATAGGCTTGAAGAAAGAAAAGAAACATACAAAAACCTATTTGAGAAATCTCAAGATGCAACATTAATAATTTATAACAACAAAATTGTAAACTGCAACGAAAAAGCTGTTATTTTATTCGATGCTACAAACAAATACGATTTAATAAACAAAACACCACAAGAATTATCTCCAGAATTTCAATCAAACGGGGGCGTCTCAAACAAAAAAGCAAAACAACACATAAACATAGCTTTAAAAAACGGTTACCACCGCTTTGAATGGGATCACATTTCGCTAAAAGGGAAAAAAATAGAAGTAGAGGTGTCGCTTACTCAAATAAATTTATACGGAAAAAGTATGCTTTACTCTGTTTGCCACGATATATCTTCTCAAAAAATTGCACAAAAAAAACTAACCGAAACTACCAATATTATTGAAAAAAGCAAATCTGTAATTTTTTTATGGAAAAACGATGAAAACTGGGATGTAGATTTTGTAACAAAAAATGTTGCCCGTATATACGGTTATTCTGCCAACGATTTTATAACAAAAAATATTTTATACACTCAAATTATACACCCAGAAGATTTATTGAGAGTGAAAACAGAAATAAACACAGCAATTATAAACAATAAAAACACCATAATTCATAAACCTTACCGAATAATAAAAAAAAATGGCGATATTCGTTGGATATCCGATTCAAGTCAAATAAGAAAAAATAATAACAGTAAAACTATTTATTTTGAAGGCATTATAACCGATATTACTACACAAATTAAATACGATGCAGAAATTAAAAAACTTACAAAAGCCATTGAAATAACACCACAATCAATAGGAATAACCGATTTATTTGGGAAAATAGAATATGTTAACTCTGGACTACTAATACAAGGAGGTTTTTCTAGTAAAAGCGAACTTATTGGCAAATCTGTATTTGATTTTACCACAACCGAAAGCTTAAAAACACTAAAATCTACAGTATTTTCAACACTTTTAAATGGTGGTAATTGGTTAGGTGAACTAATTTTAAAGAAAAAAGACAATACTACATATATTGCCGAAATGATTTGTGTTGTAATAAAAGACGAAAAAAACAATCCTATACAAATGCTTACCCACTTTAACGACATTACAGAAAGGAAAAAAAACGAAAATGAATTGAACAAATTTAGAACCGCAATATACCAAAGCGATGTGGTTTCGGTAATAACCGATTTAGATGGAAATATTGAGTTTGTAAACCCTGCATTTACAAAAGTTACAGGTTATACTTTTGAGGAAGTAATAGGTAAAAACCCACGCATTTTAAATGCAGGGCAACTTCCAAAAAGCTACTATAAAACTATGTGGGAAACCATACAATCTGGAAAAGTGTGGAAAGGAGAGTTTATAAATATTAAAAAAAACGGAGAAGTATTTTACGAAAGCGTGGTTATTTCTCCAATTTTAAATACTAACAATGAAATAGTAAGCTATTTTGCACAAAAAATTGACATTACTACCCAAAAAAAAACAATGCAAATTGCCGAAAAATCTACAAAAGAAATATACCTTCAAAACACAATTTTAAAACAAACAAAAGAAGAATTAATAGAAAAAACAAGAACTCTAAACAATGTAGTTGATGGTTCAAAAGCAATTATTGTTGAAATTGATGCAAATTACAATATAATTCGTTGGAACAAAAGTGCCGTAGAAATTACCGGAATACTATATAGCAAAATTCAAGGAAAAAATTTAAGAGACCTTAAAATTATTAAAAGTATTAAAAATATTTTTTTAAATTTAGTAGCTACTTGTTTAGCCGGAGACTCTATAAAAGATTACGAAATTTTAATTCTTTCAATTGAAAGAAAACATCATGTAATTTTGCTTTCTGCAAATCCAAAATACGATTTAATGGACAATATTATTGGCGTACTAATTGTTGCACAGGATATTACAGAACTTACTAACTACCGGAAAAAATTAGAACTAAAGGTAAACGAACGAACACTAAAACTAAAAAAAGCATTAGAAAAAGAGCAAGAACTTAGCGAATTAAAATCGCAATTCGTTTCGGTTGTTTCGCACGAATTTAGAACACCACTTTCGGCAATAAACTTTTCGGCAAGTTTCATTAAAAACTCGTTTACAAAACTTTCGGAAGAACAAATTAAAGCAAAATTAGAAAAAATTGAAACGCAAGTTTTTCACATGACTAGGCTTTTAGACGATGTTATAACTATGGGGAAAACACAATCAAATAGCTTTTCTACAAAACCAAAATTAGTAAACTGCAGCCAATATTTTAAAAATATTATTGAAGAAGTTACCAATTCAAGAAATAACACACACAAAGTTATTTATAGTCAAAACAAACCAGATGCTATAATGTACATTGACGAAAACCAAGGTCGCAATATTTTTATAAATTTGTTGAGCAACGCCATTAAATTCTCCCCAAATAAAAATTTTGTCGAAATGTTTGTCGAAAGCCATTCCGATTTCACAAAAATATTTGTAAAAGACTATGGCATTGGCATAGAAAACACCACCGAAATTTTTAAACCTTTTTTACGAGGCAAAAACGCATCGAATATACAAGGAACCGGATTAGGATTAAGCATTGTTTTAGAAGCTATAAAGAAACATAACGGAAAAATTCACGTACAAACAAAACTGAATGAAGGTAGCACTTTTGAAGTTATATTACCCCTTTAAACCGAAAAACAATGAAAAAGAAAATATTAATTATCGACGATTTTGTCCCGTTACTTGATGAAGTTAGCGAATTTCTTTCTATAGAAGGATACAAAGTATTTACCGCCAAAGACGGAGCAGAAGGTATTCAAAAAACACTACAATACCAACCAAATTTAATACTTTGCGATATTGAAATGCCAATAATGAACGGTTACGACTTACTTCGTACTCTCGAAAAAATTCCAGACACGGCAAATATCCCAATAATTTTTTTAACAGCAAAAGCTACCACAGAAGATTTTCGCTACGGTCTTAGTCTTGGTGCCGAAGACTACTTAACAAAACCTTTTACAATAGATGAACTTAAAAATACAATAAAAAAACGCTTAGAAAAACACGAGCATATTATTAAATCTGCCGAAAGTAAATTTTTTGGCTTAGCCGAAAACCCTATTATTGGAGTGTATATTTATATGGCTGATAAATTTATATTTGTAAACAACAAACTGTGCGAAATTACAAATTACACTACCGAAGAATATAATACTCTCGACATTTTCGATTTACTGGTAAACGATAAAGAAAAAACAAAAGCCGAATTCTTAAATTGTTACAAAGGCATAAACCCAAATTTAATTTCAGAAATACCAATAAAAACAAAACAAAACGAAGTTAAACTTCTTAAATTTTTTGGAAAATACACTCAAATAAACGGCAAAAACGCCATTATTGGAGGTGTCATAGAAATTGAATCTAATATTCAAAAAAACGCAGAACTTGGAAACTACGAAAAAATAAAAAATATTTTGCAATACCTCACAGAAAACGACAAAATAATTGTTGAAGGTGCCTTAGCATCGGGCAATAACAACTTTAATACCGAACAAAAAGAAAAAAACTTAATTGCAAAAATTGGCTTATCGAAACGAGAAATTGAAGTTCTACAATATATTTGTATGGGATACACAAATACCGAAATTGGCGACAAATTATTTTTAAGTAAACGTACAGTTGACAGACACCGTGCAAACATAATGGAAAAAACAAATTCGCCAAATACCGCAAAACTTGTAGGCTTTAGTATTAAACACAAATTAGTTGAGTATTAATACCGAAAGCATTCCGAAATTTGTTCGGAAGCCCAATATGAATTGAACTAAACAGCTATTGCATCGGTGTTATACAATTCATTTATTGGACTATATATTGTTTGTATTTAGTGTAAATTACACAAACTAAAAAAAACAATAGGTACTTGTAACCACATTTTACACAAAACCAATAAATATTGCACTAAATACTCAAAATGTTTTTTGAAATATTAAACTCATTCTTTAGGCTTACTGCTGTTGTAATTTTACAATATCAAAAAAACCTAAAAAATGAAAACAGCTATTATTACTTCAGCATTAATACTAACCTTAGCGGGAGGGCTAAACGCACAGTATTTAAACCCAATGGGAATGCCAATAACCGAAAAGCCGGAAATTTCAACAAATCCTGCAAAAGATTATTCCGTTGTTCTTGAAAAAAGAATAGTTAATTCTATTCCTACACCTTTTAATTATAGTGCAGACATTGCTTTCGATGGCGAATTAATTTGGATTGAAGGTTACAACCAATACATGTTACTAGGGTTAAATCCCGAAAATGGCAATGTTATGGATACAATTAACATAGACATTAAACGCCCATACGGTTTGTTTTTTGATGGCACTTACTTTTGGGTTTTAGATAACGACAATAAACTAATTGAAAAAATAAGCAAAGAAACTAAATTGGTTGAAGAAATTATTTCTATAAACTATGGAACACAAACATATCCTACCAGTTTAGTTGTTATTAATGGAAACTTATTGTTTAACGACCCTATTGGTCCATCAGTTTCAGAAGAAGGCGACTTAACTGTAAAAGCTTCGTTAAACGGAGAAATGTTACAATCATTCAGCTTAGAATCTGATTACCCTTCTGGAATTGCTTTTGATGGGGAATTTATTTGGTCTACCGATAACGCATCGCAAATAATAAACAAAATAAACCCTTCTACTTTTGAAGTTGTTGAAATAATCAAAGCCCCTGGCGGATTATATCCTAATGGATTAACCTTCGACGGAACTTATCTTTGGGTTTCTAACAACGATTCAGACACGTTATACCAAATAGATATTGAAAAATCAACTACAAATATTGCTGAAATTTCAAAAACTAAGCACTTTTCAATATATCCAAATATTGTAACAAATAACTCAAAAATAAACTGTTCGCAATACAAGGGTGAAAATGTAAATATTGAAATTTTTACTCAAACCGGACAAATTATTGAAACCATTTTCTCTGGCTATTTAGTTGAAAATGAAATGCCTTTAAACATTAATAACAATTCTCTTGAAAGTGGAATTTATTTTTGCCGAATAACTTCTAAAAATAGTTTTAGCACCGAAAAATTTATAGTAATAAAATAGTTTTCTCAGGTTTAGTTTTTTTTCTAAGAGCAATTCTCCAAAAGTTGCTCTTTTTTTATACCTAATTGCTATCGATTTGGCACTTGCTGCTAGCGGTTTAGTATTAAGAGTCGTTTGATTTTACATGCAATTTGTCCGATTACATCTTCGTTTTTAATCTTGTCGTCAATGCTGAAAACAATGAAAACCTGTTCACCAAATTTTTCTTGTTTAGATTGGAAAAACTTTTCGCCTAATCCCCTTAAAAT
>DYMG01000010.1:0-8281 GCA_020721655.1 Paludibacter propionicigenes
AGTTTATAATCGCAAAAAACTTACTTGAAAACAACGAACCTATTGAGAAAATTATGAAATATACAAGATTAACAGAAGAAGAAATTAACAAATTGAAAGAATAACAAATGGTAACATGCGGTATATTTTATTGTCGAGATAGTGCTGAAATCAACGGCTGTGACTCGCTTCAAACTTCATCGTGGCTTGATAATGACGTGCTCCGAAGTCGGTAACAAAAACATACCGCTGTCCGTTCAAACTATTTTATAAATTTACAATAGCTTGTCCCGATTTTAATCGGTATTAATTTAAAAAATAAAAAATATATTTTGCAAATTGTAGAGAATTGTTTAAATGCAATGGGATATAAAATTTTTTAATTTATCCAAAAAACAAAAATAATTTTTAAAACTCAACACTATTTACATTACTTTTGCATTTCAAAAAAAATAAAAAATGGAACTTTCTGCAAAATATAACCCAAGTGAATTAGAAGACAAATTATATAAATTTTGGATAGATAATAAATTTTTTAAATCGTTACCAGATAACAGAGAAGCCTATTCTGTAGTAATTCCGCCACCAAATGTTACCGGAATTTTACACATGGGGCACATTTTAAATAATACAATTCAAGATATATTGGTTAGGCGGGCAAGAATGCTTGGCAAAAATGCCGTTTGGGTTCCCGGAACCGACCACGCATCAATAGCAACTGAGGCAAAAGTTGTTGCAAAATTAAAAAACGAAGGTATCGATAAAAATAATATTTCTCGCGAAGAATTTTTAAAACACGCTTGGGTTTGGAAAGAAAAACACGGTGGAATAATTTTAGAACAACTTAAAAAACTGGGTGCTTCGTGCGATTGGGATAGAACCAAATTTACAATGGACAACGATATGTCGGAAAGCGTAATTAAAGTTTTTGTAGATTTGCACAATAAAGGTCTTATATACAGAGGCTTACGTATGATAAATTGGGACCCAAGTGCAAAAACAGCCGTTTCTGACGAAGAGGTAATTTACAAAGAAGTTCAATCGAAACTATACTATTTAAAATATAAAATTGAAGGCGAAGAAAATTTTATTACAATAGCAACAACCCGACCCGAAACAATTTTGGGCGATACAGCAATTTGTATAAACCCAAAAGACGAACGCTTTTCGCAGCTAAAAGGCAAAAAAGCTATTGTTCCATTAATAAATAGAGTTATCCCAATTATAGAAGACGAATATGTTGATATTGAGTTTGGTACAGGAGCTTTAAAAATAACTCCGGCTCACGACGTAAACGACTACCAAATTGGAATGAAATATAATTTAGAAGTTATAGATATTTTTAACGATAACGGAACTTTAAACGAAAAAGCAACACTGTTTATTGGTGTTGATAGATTTGAAGCACGAAAACTAATAATACCGGAACTCGAAAAAAGCGGAAACTTAGTTAAAATTGAAGACTATGTTAATAAAGTAGGCTATTCTGAAAGAACCGATGCCGCAATAGAGCCAAGAATGTCAACCCAATGGTTTTTAAAAATGAACGATTTGGTAAAACCTGCATTAGAAAACGTACTAAACGATAACATTCGGTTAGTTCCAAATAAGTTTAAAAATACCTACAAACACTGGATGGAGAATGTTCGAGATTGGAATATTTCTCGACAACTTTGGTGGGGACACCGAATTCCGGCTTGGTTTTTACCCGACGGCAGTTTTGTTGTTGCAGAAAATGAAGCCGAAGCACTAAAAAAAGCCCAGATAAAAAATAATAACTTAAAAATTAGCGATTTACATCAAGATGAAGATGTTTTAGATACTTGGTTCTCGTCGTGGTTATGGCCCATATCTGTGTTCGATGGGATTAGAAATCCGGAAAACGAAGAAATAAAATATTATTACCCAACAAACGACTTAATTACAGCACCCGAAATTTTGTTTTTTTGGGTAGCACGAATGGTTGTTGCAGGCTACGAATATAGAAACGATTTGCCATTTAAAAACGTTTATCTTACAGGTATTGTTAGAGATAAACAACATAGAAAAATGTCTAAATCGTTAGGAAATTCGCCAGACCCATTAGATTTAATTGCAAAATATGGAGCAGACAGCGTTCGTGTAGGAATGCTACTGAGTTCGCCAGCAGGAAACGATTTAATTTACGATGAAAGCCTTATTGAACAAGGACGTAATTTTGCAAGCAAAATTTGGAATGCTTTTCGACTTGTTAAATCTTGGGAAATAGACCAAAATATTGAACAACCTGAGTACTCAAAAGAAGTTGTAAATTGGTTTCAAAATAAACTAAACCAAACAACAAAACAACTAAACGATAATTTCGACAAATTTAGAATTTCCGACACATTAATGCTTGTTTATAAACTATTTTGGGACGAATTCTCTTCGTGGTACTTAGAAGGCGTAAAACCAGCTTATCAAAAGCCTATCGATAAAATTACATACAACAAAACAGTCGATTTTTTTGAAACTTTATTACAACTTTTGCACCCATATATGCCTTTTATTACAGAAGAACTTTGGCAAAATATAAAACCAAGAGGTGAAAATGAAAGTATTGTTATTTCTTTGTTAGAAAAAGTTGGCAGCTATAATATAAATACAATAAATAATTTTGAATTTTCAAAAGAAGTTATTTCCGGAATTAGAAATATAAGAACATCAAAAAATATATCGTACAAAGATAAAATTGAGCTTTTTATTAACTCGTCGGATATTATAGAAAACAAAGAAACTATAATAAAATTTGGAAATATTTCTGAAATAAAAAGCACTTCGGAAAAAATTTCGGGAGTCGTTTCCTTTATGGTAAAAACTACGGAATTTTATATACCTTTAAATAACAATATTGATGTTGATGACGAAATTCAAAAATTAACCGAAGAAATAGAATATCAAAAAGGGTTTTTAAATGCAGTTTTAAAAAAATTGAGTAACGAGAAATTTGTTAACAGTGCTCCGGCAAATGTTGTTGAAATGGAAAAGAAAAAACAGTCTGATGCCGAAGATAAAATAAAAACACTTACTGCTCAAATTGAGTTATTGAAAAAATAATTGTAAAAAAAGCTCTTTTTATTTAGATTTATTTTAAATATGGGTTTTTTTTATTTATTTTTGACGCTTATTTAAAATCTGAAAGTAAATGTTAACTGAAAATTCAGAGAAAATTAAAGAGCTTGTAAAAGAACGTTTTACTGTTTTTTTAGAACAAAAGGGGTACAGAAAAACTCCTGAACGATTTGCAATTATCGACGAAATTTATTCTAGAGAAGGGCATTTTGATATAGAAACATTGTATATTTTTATGAAAAATAAAAATTATAGAGTAAGTAGAGCTACTCTATATAATACAATAGAATTGCTTTTAGATTGTAATTTAGTAGTAAAACATCAGTTTGGTAAAAACATAGCACAATTCGAGAAAGCATTTAAAACAAAACAGCACGACCATTTAATTTGTACACATTGTGGAAAAGTTGTTGAGTTTTCAGATCAACGAATACACGTTATTAAAAAAACAGCAGTAGAATTAGCACAATTTGAATTGTCGCACCATTCGCTTTATATTTACGGACTTTGCGAAGATTGCAAAAATAATAAAGATTAAACCCGAATTAAGCAATAGAAGATTTATAAAATCGAAATATTGCTTTTATGAGTGTTAACCCTCCCGATTAATCGGGACAGGCTGATTTAGAATTTGTTTGAAGAATTTTTTAAAATTCTGAATTACTAATTCTTAATCGAATCAGCATTAAGAAATGCAGATTTTTGGTTAAACAGACTCTTTTAATTTTAGCAAAAGCTCGTTTTTCGATAAATTAATTTGTTCGCCGGAAATCATATTTTTAAGAGTAACTGTGTTACTAAGCATTTCGGTTTCTCCAATTAAAACAACAAAGTTTATATGTTTTTTATCGGCATAATTTAGTTGTTTTTTCATTTTTGCAAAATCGGGGTATAGTTCTGCCGAAATTCCGTTATCTCTTAAATTGTAAATTATAGAATTGCAGTAATCTAATTCTTTTTCGCCAAAATTTACGAACAAAACCTTTGTGCTGTATGCAAGGCTTTTTGGAAATCCGTTAGATTGTTCAAGAACATCGTAAATTCTATCGGCACCAAACGAAACCCCAACACCAGAAACATCGTTTAAGCCAAAAATTCCTGTTAAATTGTCGTAACGACCTCCACCACAAATGCTTCCAATAGAAACATCTGCCGATTTTACTTCAATAATAGTTCCTGTGTAATAGTTTAAGCCTCTTGCCAAAGTAAAATCAATTTCAATTTTTGCTTTTTTTAAAGTAATACCTTCAATTTTCGATAAAATATATTTAATTTCTTTAACTCCTTTGTTGCCAATTTCCGATTTGTTTGCAAATAATTTTGAAATCTCGTTTAATGTAAATCCCTCATTAGCAGCAACAATCTTAAAATAATTGATAAGTTCTTTGTTTATATTTTTGCTTTTCAATTCTTCGGCAACTTGCTCAATTCCTATTTTGTCTAACTTGTCAATAGCTACGGCAATATCAATAAGTTTGTCGGTTTCGTTAAAAACTTCACTTATTCCTTGTAAAATTTTTCTGTTGTTTATTTTTATTATTGTGTTGATGTTTAGCTTGTTAAAAATATCATCGATAAGTTTAATGAGTTCAACCTCGTTAATTAGACTGTCGCTACCAATAATATCGGCATCGCATTGGTAAAATTCGCGGTATCTGCCTTTTTGAGGGCGGTCGGCTCTCCAAACGGGCTGAATTTGATAACGCTTAAATGGAAAATTAATATCGTTTCGGTGTTGTACAACCCAGCGGGCAAATGGTACGGTTAAATCGTATCGTAAGCCTTTTTCGCTTATTGATGAGGTTAGTTTGGTTGAGCTTTTTTCTTGCAAAGCACTTTCGTTGGCTTTAGTTAAATAATCGCCCGAGTTTAGTATTTTAAATAATAGTTTGTCGCCTTCTTCGCCGTATTTGCCCATTAAAGTACTTAAATTTTCCATTGATGGAGTTTCAATTTGCGAATATCCATATAAATTGAAAATATTTTCAATAGTATTAAAAATGAAATTACGTTTATTCATTTCCTCCGGACCAAAATCGCGAGTGCCTTTAGGTATTGATATTGTTTGTGCCATAAATTTAATATATAGTTTGCAAAATTAACTATTATTTTTTGCTAATCAATGTTTCGCAAATATTTATAAGAATTGAGGATTTTTTATACTGAAACCTTAAAATATTTCCCTAAATTAAAATTAAAATTGTGTGATATAAATAATTTTGCAAAAAACTGAATTAGAGTATTTTCTACATATTTTTAAGCTCATCAAAAAAAATAGGATAAAAACATTTTCAACTTAGAGAGTTAATTTATATATTCGCAGATTATTTTATAAAAACTTAAATTATATAATTAACAATGGCAACATTAGAGAAAATAAGGAATAAAGCAGGGTGGTTAATTTCGTTGGTGTTAGGTTTAGCACTTTTAGCATTCATTTTAGGCGATTTCTTGAATAATGGAAATACAATGCAAGGCGATACCGACATTGCGGAAATTTATGGTGATGAAATTTCGTATAACGATTATCAAAAAAGTTTAGACCAACTTACCGAAAATTATAAAGCAAATACTCAAAAAACTGGCTTAGACGACCAAGAGTCAGAAATGCTTAGAGACCAAACTTGGGAAACCCTCATTAAAGAAAAAATAATGACCAAAGAGTACGAAGAGTTGGGTATTATGGTTTCTGAAGATGAATTATACGACATGGTTCAGGGTGTAAATATAGACCCAAGCATTATGCAAGCTCAAATATTTCAAAATCAGCAAACCGGGCAATTCGATAGGAATTTAGTTATCAGATACTTAAAGTATATTGAAAACGAAGCCGAAGAAAAAGATAAACTAATGTGGATAACTTTCGAAAATGAGTTAGAGCAAAACCGAAAATTAAATAAATACAATAATTTAATTAAAGGTGGTTATTATATGACCAAAAACGAACTTGCAATGAAAATTGACGAAGAAGTTGAAAAAGTTGATATTGACTATATTGTAAATTTATTTTCAACAATACAAGACAGTACACTTAAGTTAACAGATGCCGATTATCAAGCATATTACGATAAAAACAAATATCAATTTAAACAAGATGCCTCAAGATCTATAGAATACATAACTTTTGATATTTTACCTTCAAAAGAAGATATTCAAAATATTGAAAAAGATTTGGCAGAAATGAAAATTGATTTTACAAATGCAAAAGACGGAATACAATATGTAAACGTTAATTCAGACATACCTTATGCAACAATAAATTACAAACCAAAACAATTAGAACCTCAAATTGATAGCATTATGTTTAGTGCACAAGAAGGTTTTGTTTATGGTCCGTATATTGTAAACGGAAACGAATATAAACTAGCAAAATTAGTAGGCATTAAAATGATGCCCGATTCAGTTAACGCACGTCATATATTATTGCAAGTAAAAACACAAGAAGAATACACAAAAGCCAAAGCTCTTGCCGATAGTTTGAAAAAAATGATTGAAAATGGTGTCGATTTTGCCGAACTTGCTAAACAATATTCTGCCGATAAAACCTCAGCAATTGACGGAGGAAGCGTTGGGTTTTTTACAGAAGGTAAAATGGTTAAACCTTTCGAGGATTTTTGCTTTGACGGTAAAAAAGGAGACGTTGATATTGTAAATTCACAATTTGGAATTCACATAATAGAAATTACCGAATTAGGAACATTAGCAAAAAGAGTTAACGTTGCATATCTTCAACGAGAACTTGTACCAAGTCAGAACACAATGCAAAATATTTACGCAACTGCCGGAAAATTTGCAACAGAAAATACTACAGCCGAAAAATTTAACGCTTATTTAGCTAATCACGAAGAAATTACAAAAAAATTAGCAGCTAACTTAAAAGAAAACGATAAAACTATAGCAGGTTTAGAATCTCCAAGAGAAGTTATACGATGGGCTTATAAAGCCGAAAAAGGAAACGTATCGCAACCTTTTGAATTATCAAATGCTTTTGTAGTTGCAGTACTTACAGAAATAAAAGAAAAAGGAACAGCACCATTAGAACAAGTTAAACCTGAAATAGAAAAATTTGTTCTTAACGATAAAAAAACACAAATCTTGACCAAAAATATGCAAAATGCAGGAAAAACAATGGCTGAGGTTTCATCAAAACTAAATTTAAAAGTTGAAAAAGCAGGAGCAATAAACTTTAACGCATTCTCAATACCCGGTGGTGGTTTTGAACCAGATGTTATTGCCGTAGCAACATCAATGAAAGAAAACGAACAATCAAAACAAATTGAAGGTAGAGCTGGAGTTTATATGTTTATGGTTACAAAAACTTACGAAGACAAAACATTAAACAAAGACGATATTGCTAATAAACTATATTTAGCATACAAAAATAGAATAGCATATCAAGTTTTTGATGCACTAAAAGAAAATGCAGAAATAGTTGATAATAGAGCAAAATTCTTTTAAAATCTTAAATTTAAAAATTAAAAAAAGAGGATTGGATTTTTTTCAATCCTTTTTTTTTTGTAGTTTTATAGAAAAATATATATGAGAAATATATTAGTAATTTCATTGCTTTTTTTAAGCTTTTTTTCATATTCTCAACAAATTCCATATAAAAAATATACAATTGATGACGGACTTGCACAATCGCAAGTAATTTCATTAATATTAGACGAAAAACAACAAGTTTGGGCAGGAACTAATGGGGGGGGGGTAAGCGTTTACGATGGCTTTAATTTTAAAAATTATACAATTGAAAACGGACTTTCAAGTAATTTTATTTACTCTTTGCATAAAGATTATAAAAATAATATTTGGATAGGAACAAATTATGGGGTTACAGTTTATAAGAATAATAAATTTACAAAAATTATAAACGGATTTAAAGATGGCGAAAATATTTATACAATAGCAGAAACAAAAAAAGGACAAATACTAATAGGAACAGATGCCGGTATAAAAATATATAAAAATGGAAATTTCGAAAAAATAATCACAAAATCGAAATTAGATAGCAGCGTTGTTTATAAAATATTTGAAGATGCAAACCAAAATATTTGGGTTGGAACACAAGAAAATGGACTTTTTAAATATAATTGGAAAACAATAAAACAATACACAACAAGCAATGGATTGCCTTACAATACTGTAAGAGTTTTAATACAAGATAAAAATAAAAATTTAATAATAGGCACCGATTTAACAGCCTGTTTTATGG
>DYMG01000010.1:8381-34605 GCA_020721655.1 Paludibacter propionicigenes
CAAGATAAAAATAAAAATTTAATAATAGGCACCGATTTAACAGCCTGTTTTATGGACAAAAATGGTGTTTTTCATAATCAAACAAATAATAACCAACAAGGTGTAACAAGGCAAACATATACAGATTGTTTAATAGCAAACGATTCGAACGTTATTCTTATAAACTATAATGGTTGGCTTTCTGTTGGAAATACTGATAATAATCAAATAAATATGAAAACTAGCATAATGTTTCCAGAAAATGCTTTCCGTAAAATTGTTCAAGATAAAGAAGGAACCATTTGGATAGGACTAATGACTGGTTTAATAAAATTTGATGGCACACTTAAATTTCTAAACTATTATCAATCGCAAATCCCATCAATGGGCGTAAATTCGTATGCAGTTTTTGAAAACGAGAAAAATGTTTACATTTCCGATTACCAAAAAGGAATTATAGTAAGTCCAAAAACTCAAAATGTAAAACCACTAAAAAAAGATTCAATTTACGACAGCTTTAATTTTATAAAAGACTCAAGAATTTTTTCAATAATAGAAGATTACGATAAAAATTTATGGTTTTCAACTTGGTCTGGAATTACAAAATTTTTACCAAGCGAAAATAAATCCATAAACTATTCTAACAATACTGAAATGAATAAGTTGAATAAAAAATATTCAAGCCTCGTAAAACTCGATAGCACTTTTAGTAAAACAGTAAACACAAGCGTTTTGCTACCCGATAGCTCAATTTGGTTTGGAACTTTACAAGGAATTATAATATATAAAAACAAAACATTCTCACTACTCGCAAATCAAAAAAAAGAATTCGAATTGCTTAAAAATACCGAAATAATTAAACTTCTTATCGATAAAGACAATGTAATTTGGGCAACAACAAAAAATGGAATTCTAAAAATAACAAACAACGAAATTACTCAATATAAAGAAAAAGACGGCTTTGTTGATACACAAGTTAACAATATTGAACAAGATTTTAAAGGTAATTTTTGGTTTAGCACTCGCGATGGACTATTCTTTTACAACAACAAAAAATTTACAAACATATCAAAGAAACATAACTTAAATTTTGAAGCAATTTATATTTTAGAAATAGATAAATACAATTTTTTATACATTGGAACAAATAATGGAATTGATAAATTTAACTTAAATAAGTTTTATACAAACAACAAAATTATATTAAAACACTATGGAAAAGAAGACGGATTTCTTGGGGTAGAGTGCAATAGAAACGCATCTTTTAAAGATAAAAATGGAAACCTTTGGTTTGGAACTGTTAACGGAGTTGTAAAATATTTCCCCGATAGAGACCAACAAAAAAATGTAGAACCAAACACATTCATAACAAATGTAGAACTTAATCTGGGAAAAGATTCTATAGAATTATTCGGAAAAGGCACAAACGAAAACGGATTAATAAACAACTTAAAATTATCGTACAATAAAACTCACTTAACATTCCACTTTGTAAGTACAAGCAAAAAAAATTCATCAAAAGTTAAATTTCAATACAAACTTATTCCACTAAATGAAGAATGGATGCCAGTAACATCAAATTTTGCCGATTTCCCTATTTTACCAAATGGAAATTACACAATTATGGTACGTTCTTGCAACGACGAAGGAACTTGGGACTCTACACCTGCCCAATACTCATTTAGCGTTGAACCACCATTTTGGAAAACATTATGGTTTATAATAACATTTATTGTTACAATAATAATTCTAGTAATATTATTTATTAAATATAGAGAAAAAAAGCTAATTAAAGAAAAACAAGAACTTGAAGAAAAAGTAACCGAAAGAACAAAAGAGGTTGTAAAACAAAAAGAAATTGTTGAACAAAAAAACAAAGATATTACCGATAGCATTAACTATGCAAGAAATATACAACAAGCACTTTTACCCGGAGAAGAAGAATTTCGTAGAAATTTTGAAAACTCATTAATAGTTTACAAACCTCGCGATATTGTTAGTGGCGACTTTTATTGGCTAACCTCTAAAAATAATAAAACTTACGTAACAGCCGCAGATTGTACAGGACACGGAGTGCCGGGTGCATTTATGAGTATGCTGGGAATGGCATTCTTAGACCAAATTGTTAACCGAAGCGAACAATTAAATGCTGCTCAAATACTTAACAAAATGCGTCAAAATGTTATTCACTCATTAAAACAAGGTCCAAGTAGCAAATCGAGAGATGGAATGGATATGGGACTCTCAATTATTGATTGGGAAAATAAAAAATTTCACTTTGCAGGTGCTAACAACTCTCTTTATTTAATTTCTACCGATAAAATTAAAACAGAAAGTTCTGAAAACGGAAACACAGAATTACTACCAAACTTAGAATGCGAAAATGGCTACAATTTATTTGAAATAAAACCCGATAAAATGCCTATTGGATACTTTATTAAAAACGATGAATTTACAAATCATATAATTAACTATAATAACGGCGATACAATTTTTATGTTTTCTGATGGATATGCCGACCAATTTGGTGGCAAAGAAGGCAAAAAATTTAAATACATAAAATTTAAAAAACTATTTCTTTCAATAGCAAATTTAACAATTAACGAACAACAAAAAATAATAGATAACACATTTGTTGATTGGAGAAAAGGTTACGAACAACTCGATGATATTATTGTTGTTGGAATAAAACTATAAAATAAAAATAACAGAAAATAAAATAACTTTATAAAATGAAAATTAAAATAACATTAGTGCTTTTTATATTTGTAATAACACAAATAACAGCACAGCGAATTTCAAAAATTGCTAATTTTGAGATAGATAAAAATAGCTCTTACAAAAACGAAGTCCAAAAATATCGTCAGAATTTAGAAAAATATAAAAAATACAATAATATAAAAGAAATACCAAAATACGACAGACCCGATTTAGCCGCAGAACAAGACTATTTAATGACAATAGACCCAAACTTAGGCTATGTACCTTACCAAAGAAAAGAAATTGCTTACAACTATGCCAAAACATTGCTATCACAAAAAACAGCAATTTCTGGAGTTGAATGGACAGAACGCGGACCAAACAACATTGGGGGAAGAACTCGTGCAATAATGTACGACCCAAACGACACACAGCACAAAAAAGTGTGGGCTGGGGGAGTATCCGGTGGTTTGTGGTATAATTCAGACATAAGTTTGCCAACTACAACATGGCAAAGCGTAAACGACTTTTGGGCAAATATTGCAGTAACAACAATAGCTTTCAACCCATCAAACACAAATATATTTTACGTAGGAACAGGCGAGGGGTGGAGCTCTAAAATGGTTAGAGGAAATGGAATTTGGAAAACAGAAGATGCCGGATTAAATTGGTCTCAGCTTCCAAGTACAAATAATGCCGACTTTAACTATGTGCAAAAAATAGTTGTAACATCGGCTGGAAGAGTTATAGCCGCAACAAATGCAGGATTATACATTTCTGACGATAATGGTGCAACTTGGACTCAAAAAATTACCGATTTCTTTGCAGACATAGAAATAGCTTCAAACGGAAATGTTTTTGCAAGCTTAGGAAAATACGGTATTGCAGGAAACATCTTTAAATCAACAGACAATGGCGATAATTGGACAAACATAACACCAACAGGTGGCTCGCCAGAACGAATTGAAATTGCCACAGCACCATCAAATTCATCAATAATATACGCAGTTGCAGCAAACGGCACAATAATAGAATGGATGAAAAAAAGCACCAACGCTGGTACAAGTTGGACTGATATTACAATCCCAATTTATTTAGAGCAAGACTGCAATGAAGGTTCTAACGATTATACTCGCGGACAAGCTTGGTACGATTTAATTCTTACAGTACACCCAACAAACCCAAATATACTATTTGCTGGAGGTATAGATATTCATCGTTCAACTAATGGTGGAACATCTTGGCAATCAATAACATATTGGACTGGAGGTTGTGCAACTTATGTGCATGCCGACCAACACGCAATGGTTTTTAACCCTGCAAATTCTAACGAAGCAATAGTTGGTTGCGATGGTGGTGTTTTTTATTCAAACAATGTTGGTAGTAATGGCGACGATTTCTCGTCGAGAAATAGAGGCTACAATGTAACTCAATACTATGCTTGTGCAATGGAGAATGCCGAAAATTCTAATTATTTTTTAGCTGGAGCTCAAGATAATGGAAGTCATAAATTTACACAAGCCGGTATAAACTCTGTTACCACAGCAACAGGGGGCGATGGTGCATATTGTTTTATCGACCAAGATAATTCACAAATACAAATAACATCGTATGTTTATAATAATTACTACCTTAGCACAAATGGTGGTAGTAGTTTCTCATCGTTAACAAACGATTATTCAGGAAGTTTCATAAACCCAAGCGATTATGATAGTAATTCAAATATTTTATATGCTTCTGACGATAACGACCAACTTTTTGTTGTGCCAATAAGTGGAAGCGGTCAACATTTATCAATAAATAATGGTATTGGAGGAGCCTACATAAGCAACATAAAAATATCGCCATTTACAGCAAATCAAATATTTGTAGGAACTGCTTATGGCGATATATATAAAATTACAAGTGCAAACACAAGTCCAACATCAATAAATTTAGACCCAAATAATTACTTGCCTTCAGCTTATCTTTCAAGCATAGATTTTGCTCAAGATGAAAACCATATTTTAGTAACTTACTCTAATTATGGAGTAAATTCAGTTTGGGAAACAACCAACGGCGGAAATATTTGGATTAGCAAAGAAGGTAATTTGCCCGATATGCCTATTAGATGGTGTTTATACGACCCAAACAACTCAAACAGAGCAGTACTTGCTACCGAAATTGGTGTATGGTCGGTTGACGATTTATCTGCCACAAACCCACAATGGGAGCCATCTGTAGAGGGCTTGGCAAATGTTAGATGCGATATGATTAAACACCGCACAGCCGACAATTTAATTGCTGTTGCTACTTACGGACGTGGTTTGTTTACTTCAGATATTTTTGGCGAACTAAAACCAATTGCTGGATTTCAGGCAAATAGAACAATGGCTTGTAGTTTAGATACTGTTGTTTTTACTGATTTTACTACAAAAAATCCGAATGCTTGGGTTTGGAATTTTACACCATCAACAGTAACTTTTGTGAACGGAACAAATGTAAATTCGCAAAATCCGGAAGTTGTTTTTAATAATGTTGGTAGTTATGACGTTAGTTTAAGGGTTTATAATGCTGATGGAGGCGATACTTTAGTTAAAACAGCGTACATTAATGTAAGTAGTAATTGCAATTACATAATAAGTAACGATGTTACTTATACTTGTAATGGAATATTTTACGACCCTGGATATACAGCAAATTATTCTGATGGTCAGGATTTTATACAAACTTTTTATCCAAGTACACCAAACTCTATGTTAAAGGCAGTATTTAGTGCTTTTAATGTCGAATTTGAATCAAATTGTGGTTACGATTATCTCGAAATTTACGATTCGGAAAACGCATCAGGGAACTTAATAGGACAGTACTGTGGAACAAATAATCCAGGAACTATAATTGCAACAAATGTACAAGGTGCACTTACATTTGTTTTTCATTCCGACCCAGGAGTTGTTGCTTCGGGCTGGCAAGCTACACTTTCTTGCGAAACAACGCAAATTGCACCTGTAGCCGATTTTAATGCAAATATTACAAATTTATGCGTAAATAACGAAGTTCAATTTACCGATAATTCTACCGGACTTCCAACATCATGGCAATGGAGTTTTGTGCCATCAACAATAACTTACACAAATGGAACAAATGAAAATTCGCAAAATCCTAAAATTCAGTTTGATAACACAGGTGTTTACGATGTAACATTATTGGTCTCAAATGCAAATGGTTCAAATTCTAAAACTATAAATTCGTATATAAATGTAACAGAAAAGTCTGATATGCCTTTGGTTAGTAGCGATTCTACATGTCAAGGAGTTTCAGTTTCTTTAAGTGCAGTTGGAACAAATATAAAATGGTACAACATTTCGCAATCTACTGTTTTGGGAAATGCAAATACTTATACGCCTTCATCGTCTTTGTCGCCAAATACTTACACTTATTACGTAACACAAAACACAAATGGTTGTGAAAGCGATTTTGCACAAGTAACATACAAAGTTGTAAATAATGCTGTGGCTAATTTCGATTATACCAATATTAATTTTGATTATAATTTCAATAATTTGTCAACAAATGCAAGCAATTATTATTGGAATTTCGACGATGGAAATACTTCAAACGAAATAAATCCGAACCATACTTTTCCTGGTTTTGGTGTTTATAATGTTATGTTGGTCTCATCAAATTTTTGTTCGGCAGATACAGTTATTCAAATAATTGATTTGGTAAATAATGTTTTTGAACAAGAAAAAAACGACTATTTTATAGTGTATCCTAATCCAACAAACGATAAAATAAATATTAATTTCACCAATAATCTCCCAAACTCAATTTCAATTATTAATTGTATAGGAAACCTCGTTTTTAAAACTTATGATGTAGATTTAAATAATATTGTAAGTTTAAATAACTATACATCAGGTGTTTATTTTTTAAAGGTGGAATTAGGTAAAGATGTTTTTTATAAAAAGATTTTTTTAAATAAATAGAAATTAATAATTTTAGAAATTAAAACATAAAAAAAATACAATGAGAGTAGTAATTATTATTTTTTCAGTATTTGTGTTTGCTAATATTAAGGCAAATGCACAAGACCCTAAACACAAGAATTTTTTTAAAATTCCTAATGCAATAGAAACACCAAATTATAAGGTAGAATTTTCAGATGTTGTTGCAAAAATGGATTATGCAAAAATGGCGGTAAAAGTTTATAATAAAACAGCCGATTATTTAATTTTTAAAACTAATGAGTCTGATTTTATTTTCGATTTTGGAACAATAAAAGACAAAGAAGATATTACCATAATTGCTCCAAACGATAATAAAATTAAAACACTTTCGGCAGAAGGTGGAAGTATGTTTCATGTTGATAATTTTAAATTAAATTTTGGAGGTTTGTACCTTGTTCCTATAAAAGGAAATGTTATTAAAACCGAAGATTTTAGTTTACCAGCATCAAAAAATGAAATAATTAACGAACGTTTTAAAATTAAATTATTAGACACAAAACAAGAAACTGATGAAACTTGGGCTCGTTTTGAAGTTACTTATTTGGGAAGCGAAATAGGGTTTGTTTCGCCAAACAATATTTCTGTACGTGTTGATGGTAAAGATATTGTTTATGCAAACGACAATAAAAGAACTAAAACAGAGCTTTTAAAACAGGGCGAATCTGCAAAATTTGGAGTAACTTTTCATATACCGGGTAAAATAGCCGATATGCAATTTTCTAAATTATTTATTGTTTGGGCAGAAACTTTTAAAGAGTCTAAAGCTCAAAAATTAGAAGGTAAAGATGTCGAATTTGTTTTAGATGAGGGTGTAACAGCAGGTAAAAATAAATAAATTTAGTGAAATAAAATTTAAAAAAGAGGCTATCTTATTTTTTAGATGGACTCTTTTTTTATTCAATAGGAATTGTAAAATAAAAAGTAGAGCCTTTTCCAAGTTCCGATTCTACCCAAATTTCCCCACCAAGTAAATTAACTAAATTTTTAGAAATAGATAAGCCTAAACCAACGCCACCATATTTTCGGGTGTTTCCATCGTCAATTTGTCTAAAGCGGTCGAAAATAATTTCGGTAAGGCTTGTGTCGATACCTATTCCGGTATCTTTTACATAAAACTTAAGAAATTTGTTATTTTGTTCGGTTAAAGTATTGAAGCCGAAAAAAACATGCCCTTTTTCGGTAAATTTTAATGAATTTCCAATTAAATTTACTAAAATCTGATTTAAACGAAGTTGGTCGGTTTTTATGTTAAAGTTAGTAAATTCGGTATTTACAAACCGAATTTCAATTTCCGAGTTGTTCTTAATACCCAACGATTTAAACAAACTTTCTAAACCATTAAATAAATCTATTAAATTAAATTCTGCAATATTTATCTTAATTTGTTTAGCTTCAATTGTCGATATATCAATAATATCGTTAATTAAAGATAGTAAATTGTCGCTGTTTTTTCTAATAATTTGCAAATATTGTTGTTGTGTTTCTGTTAAATTTTCATCTTCCGATAATAGCTCAGAAAAGCCCAAAATACCATTTAATGGTGTTCTAATTTCATGGCTTAAATTGGCTAAAAAAGCGGATTTTAATCTTTCCGATTCTTGTGCTTTTTCAACTAAAGAGTCTCTAATATCAATAATTTCTTTAATGTCGAAATAGAGCAGTTTTATTGAGTAAAAAACATCGCTAAAAAGGTCGTCGTCGCTAATTTCTATTTTAGGTGGTAATAAATTCTCATTCCAAGTTATGGTTCCTATAAGGTTGTTTAATTCTGCTAAACGTGTTGTGTAGTAATTTTTTAATTGTTTGTTTTCTGCCTCTAATTCAGCTATTCTTGATATGTTATGAAAATATTTTACAAATGTATTAGTCTTTTTTTCTTTTTTAGCATAATGTATTATTCCTTTTTCTTTTAAAGCTTCTTCAATTGCTTCGTCGTAATTTTTATATGAATATACTTTGTTTTTTAGCGATGAAACACTTATGCTAAATTTTATTACTAAATCGGTAATTTTATCGGCATAAAAGAACCCTGATTTTATAAGAAGTGGTGCTTCTTTTTGAAACCATTCAACAGCTTCGGTTCGGGCATGTAATTTTATACCAACTAATTTTTTTACATTGAGAAATAAAAAATATTTCTTATTAATTAAGCCTACATCTTTTTTTATAATTTCCAGACTATCAATTAAATATTGCATATCGCCTTTGTGAAAAACTCCTTCAAGGGTTCTTACAATAATATTTTCATCAACAACTATCGAAAAATGAATCATTCTGCCATTATCAACACTGCCGCCCCAATATTCGTTAGTTTTTACACTAAAGTTTCTAATTTTAGAAGCTAATTCTTTATTTTTTATATTATTTGTTAGTAGAATGGAATTTTTGGTTCTGTTTATAAACGAAATAGCTTCATTAAAATCTTTTACAATAATTACTTTTTCAAAATCTATGTTAGTAGTTTTTCCTAATTTTATAACTAATTGTGATACTAAATTTAAATTAGAGAAAAAAACGTAATGAAATAAATTTATATGTTTTAAAACCCAATTTTTATAATCGTTTCTTGTCTTAGTTGGTATAGATTTTAAATCGGTATAATCGTGAAATAAATAATATTTATTTTCAGCGTTTATTTCATGTTTTATAAAATTATTTACGCTAATTTGTCCTTCAATATAATCGTGGTAATTAGCTTCTCCACTTATTTTGAAATTTATAATATCGTTGTTTAATAAGCTTATTTTTAACTCATAACTTCCTGTTTTACTTTTAAAATAGTATTTGGGGTAATCAATTTTACTTGTAATATCAATCATAATGTCATTAATCAGTTTTTTTAACCAAAATTATTATTAATTTTATATTATTAATGTAAAATAATAATATAATTATGGAAGACACTCATATTTCTTTAAATCCTAATAAATTAGTGATGTATTTAAAAAAATCATCAGAAACTTTTACAAAAAACGACATAATAAAGTTTATTGTTGAAAATAATATTCAAATGCTTAATTTTAGATATGTTGCCGAAGATGGTAAACTAAAAGCATTAAATTTTGTAATTACCGATTTTGACCATTTAAATCAGATTTTAACAACCGGAGAAAGAGTTGATGGTTCAAGTCTTTTTTCTTTTATAAGTGCAGGGTCTTCAGATTTATATGTTATACCTCGTTATAAAACTGCTTTTGTAAACCCTTTTACAGAGGTGTTAACTTTAGAAATTCTTTGTTCTTTTTATAATAGTGAGGGGAAACCTTTAGAAAGTGCTCCGGAACATATACTTAAAAAAGCACACGAAAAATTTAAGAAAGATACAGGTTATACTTTTAAAGCATTGGGCGAGCTTGAGTATTATATTATGGGGCAAAACGAAAATTTTTATCCTGCAAAAGACCAAAAAGGTTATCATACATCGGCTCCATTTACAAAATGGGAATTTATTAGAACTAAAGCCATTAAGCTTATTGCAGAGTGTGGAGGTAAAGTAAAATACGGACATTCTGAGGTAGGTAATTTTACAAAAGGCGAGAATTTTTACGAGCAACACGAAATAGAATTTTTACCTACAAATGTTGAAGATGCCGCAGACCAACTAATAATAGCAAAATGGATTTTACGAATGTTAGGAGCACAGCACAATGTAAAAATAAGTTTTGCACCAAAAATTACTGTTGGTAAGGCTGGTAGTGGTTTGCACATACACATGCTTTTAGAAAAAGACGGGCAAAATATAATGGTAAAAGATGAAAAACTTAGCGACGAAGCAAAAAAACACATAGCAGGATTGTTATTTTTAGCATCGCCATTAACAGCCTTTGGAAATACAATACCAACTTCGTACTTACGATTAGTACCACATCAAGAAGCACCTACAAATATTTGCTGGGGAGATAGAAACCGCTCGGTATTAGTTCGTGTACCATTAGGCTGGCTTGGTGCAACTAATATGGTTCATAATGCAAATCCTTTAGACAAATCGGAATTGCCATTAGCTTCAAAAAAACAAACTGTTGAATTTAGAGCTGGCGATGGTTCTGCCGATATTTACGGCTTTTTAGCTGCCTTAGTTGTTGCTGCTAAATTTGGTTTGGAAAATAAAGACTCTCTTAAAATAGCAAACGATTTATATGTTGATGTTAATATTTTTGATAAAGAAAACGAAAACAAATTAAAAGAATTAAAAACATTGCCATCATCGTGCTACGAAAGTGCTTTAAGTTTAGAACAGAACAGAGAATATTTTGAAAAAGATGGAATATTCCCTAAGGGGTTTATTGATAATACAATAGCAAAACTAAAATTGTACGACGACGAGTTTTTAAGTGAGAAAATTTATGGAAATAGCGATGCAATTAAACAACTTGTGGAAAATTACTTGCACTGTATGTAGTTAATGCCGAAAGCATATCTGTAATCGTCCAATAAGAATTGAACTAAACAGCTATTGCATCGGTATTATACAATTCATTTACTGGACAATATATTGTTTGTATTTGGTATAAATTACAAGAATAAATATTTGTGATTTATTATTTATATTTGCGAACTAATTATTTAAAATAATTTTAAAGATGAAAGCATACGTTTTTCCCGGTCAGGGAGCACAATTTATTGGAATGGGTAAAGCTATTTACGAAAGTAATATTATGGCAAAAGAGTTATTTCATAAAGCAAATGAAATTTTAGGCTTCGATATAACAAAAATAATGTTCGATGGTACTGACGAAGAACTTAAACAAACAAAGGTTACACAACCTGCTATATTTTTGCACTCAGTAATTTTAGCAAAAACTTTAGACAATACATTTAAACCTGAAATGGTAGCCGGACACTCATTGGGCGAATTTTCGGCTCTTGTGGCTGCAAATGCTTTATCTTTTGAAGAAGGCTTAAAATTAGTTTCAACTCGTGCTCTTTTAATGCAACAGGCTTGCGAGGTAGAACCATCAACAATGGCAGCAATTTTAGGTTTGGAAGACGACTTTGTTGAAGAGGTTTGTAGAAATATTGAAGCGGTTGTAGTGCCTGCTAATTATAATAGTCCAGGTCAAATTGTTATTTCTGGGTCTATAAAAGGTGTAGATTTAGCTTGCGAAATTTTATTGGAAGCAGGTGCAAAAAGAGCACTAAAACTAAGTGTTGGTGGTGCTTTTCATTCTCCATTAATGGAACCTGCAAAAATAGAACTTGAAAAAGCAATAAAAATGGCAAAATTTGAAACCCCAATTTGTCCTATTTTTCAAAATTATACAGCAAAACCAGAAACAAATCCCGATATTATTAAAAATAATTTAATAGCACAATTAACCGGTCCTGTGCGTTGGAGTCAAACAGTTTTAAATATGATTAATTATGGGGCTACATCTTTTACCGAAATTGGACCAGGAAATGTGCTTGTAGGCTTAATTAAAAAAGTAGATAGAAAATTCCCTTGCGAAAATTTTCAATAATATAAGAGTACGCGGTATAAAAAGTCAGTTTAATTTTCATTAAATAGGATATGTATTTAATTATCAGGATTTTATGTATTATTGTAAATTTGAATTAAAACTCTTATTATCAATAATTTAACTTTATAAACTTTCAACTTTATAACTTTTTAGACAGACCTCATAGATATATAAGAATAAAAAAAGCTACAAATTGTAGCTTTTTTTATTCTTTTTCGCCAAATAAACGGTCGTAAACTTTCCCAAACATATTTATAAATTTAGAAAATATTTTAAAATATAGTGTTATAAATAGCATTATAGTCATAAACCAAAGCACTATTATATTCATCCAAAAAGTAGTTATTTTGCAGCTAAAAATATTTTTATTTGGTGAATAAAAATGCGATTTAATAAAAGGGTGTTCGGAATCTTGATAAATAGGGTCTATTTTTCTGTATAACTTATGGTTATATTCTACAATACCAATGGCATCTTTATTTCTTACAAAGTCTGATAAAAGTTCGTTGAAATACGATTTTTTTAATAAAATAAATGCCTCTCTACTTTTTTCAGTATTTTGTAAGTTGCTTATAATTAAATCTTTTTGCTTACCGGCTTTTTTCGATTTTTTAATATAGTAATCTTTTATCTCGTTAAATAACTTTTTTGTTGATGCAAAAGTTTTGTCGTCAATTTTTTCAATATTTAAATTATCTAATTCGTTGAAAATAAAACGCTTATTTTCTTTTAGTTCTTTTGATAATTCGTTTCTAATTAATAATAAATCGTCTTTGTTCGATTGTATTTTGTTGCTTAGCCCAATATTTCGTCTTACGGTGTTTAGTTTGTTGTCTAAGGTTACAAGCCAATAGTCTTTTTTGTAGTTAGAAGTGCTAATTATTTTATCTAAATTATAGAATTTTTTTTCGTAAACATTATTAATGTACTGATAAACAGCTAAACCTTCGTAAGCCCACCTTGCAGGAATTAATTCACCATAAAAAGGGATGCTATTTGGAGACGATACATCGGGGTTAAGTTTGTCGTATTTTACAATTATTCCACTTAAAATTATATTTGGAATTACTAAGAAAGGTATTAGTATATAAATGGTTACTGCAGTTTTAAAACTGTTTGAAATGTTTAATCCAAATAAAATAGCAACTGCCCAAACTGTAAATAAAACCAACCAATATTGCCAAAACATTCCTCTAATTTCTAATACTAAATTGCCTAACAATATAAATGTTAATGCTTGAAATGCCGATATAATAAGTAAAATTGCAACTTTTGAAAATAAATAACTCCCCCAACTTAAATTTAAAAATCGTTCTCGTTTTAGAATAAGTTGGTCTTTTATTATTTCTTCGGCACTAACTGTTAGCCCCATAAATATAGCAACAATTACAGCCATAAAAATATATACCGGAATGTTTGAGTTTTCGCTATAGGTATATCCTACATCACGAAGTGCATCAACACTATAATATCTAATTATGTATGATAAGAAAAACGACAGTATTGGGGCTTCTAATAAGTTGATTACTAAGTATTGTTTGTTTGCAAATTTTGCTAATACGTCTCTTATTACAAAGACCTTAAATTGCCTAATTTTACTTGGAATTTTAAATAAAATTTCTGGTAGTTGGTTTGGAATTGAAGGTTCTTCTGTTTTGGTTTTTCTAATATATTCTTCGTAATTAACTTGCCATTCTTCTGGACTAATTTTTCGTGTATATGTTTGTTTTCCGTATTCATCGAGTACGTGCGATTCTACAATGTTAAAAACTTGTTCGGGGTTTACATTACCACAGTTACTACATTCTGCTTCACTCCAGTTGGCTTGATGTGTTCTCGATTTAAAATAAGTTATCGAATCAACTGGATTGCCGTCGTATATTAGGTATCCACCTGTATCTAAAATTAATAGAGAATCAAAAAGTTTAAAAATATCAGACGATGGTTGGTGTATAACTACAAAAACTAATTTTCCTTTTAATGCTAATTCTTTTAAAAGGTCCATAATGTTTTCAGAGTCTCTTGATGATAGTCCCGATGTGGGTTCGTCTAAAAATAATACCGATGGTTCTCGTATTAGTTCAAGTGCTATATTTAGTCGTTTTCGTTGTCCGCCAGATATTTTCTTATTCATTGGGCTACCAACTTTCATGTCTTTTATTTCGTAAAGACCTAAATTTTGGAGTGTTCTTAAAACTATTCTAACTAACTGAAATTTTGAAATATTGTCGTAACAAAGTTTTGTATTGTAGTATAAATTCTGAAATACAGTTAAATCTTCAATAAGTAAGTCGTCTTGAGATACATGACCTATTAATCCTTCAATTTTATCATTTTCGCTATGTATGTTTATTCCGTTTATTAGTACTTCGCCACTTGATGGGTTTGAACTTCCGTTTAAAACATTTAAAAGTGTAGATTTACCGGCACCACTGGCTCCCATAATTCCAACTAAATGACCCGATTCTTGAGTAAAAGATATATTATTTAATCCTTTTTTTCCGCCTTTAAATGTGTAGTCTAATTCTTTTGTCTGAAAAACTAATTTAGTTCTTTCGTTATCGTTAAAAAAGGCACTTATTATGTCGCCATAATAAATTGGTTTTATTTTAGGATTTCTTATTGATGAGCCTGGATTTAATGCGTAAACTTTATCGGAATGAACTAATTGGCTGTTTAAGTATAATTCGTTTTCGCCTAAGTATCTGAATAAATATAAGTGTGCTATTGAAACGTTGAATACTCGAATTTGACCATTTAAGTTTTCAGAATAAATGTGTTTTACTTTTTCGTGATTAAAGCTTTTAATATTGTCAATTTGAAGTATTCTCGAAGAGTTTGGGGTGCGTTCAAAAGAATATAGAATAAATGCTTTTAGCCTAATAAACTCTTCGTTTTCTATGTTAAAGGTATCTGAAACAGTTTCTACAAATTCTAATTCTTGTTCGGTTATTTCTTCAAAATCCGATTTTATGAATTCTAATAAACGAATTACAACAATTATTTTTTGTTTTAAGGTAAGTTCTACATTTATTTGTGTGCATATTTTCAGAACTTTTACAGAACTTAGTGCAATTGTTTTTCTAATTTTATTTTCCGATTGTTTTTTTTGATATTCGTCGTAATATTTGTCGAAAATTGTTAAGTATTCGTTAACAAGTTCTGTATTAAGTTGCTGCTTTAAAAATGCACCAACTACTGTTCTTCTTTCTTCTTTGTTGCTATCAGGTTTTGCAATAATTGCAAATAGTTGCATCAAAGCTTTGAGTATTCTTTCGCTCATTAAATTTTATAGCTATTATTTATAATAAAAAAGACGTTATAAATATAACGTCTTTTTTTTGAATATTAAAATTTTTTTTTAATCTTGTTTAAAACCAATTAGTAATATCGCAAATCCCGACTTTGTAACTTTTGAATTTAGTTGTGCTTCAATAATGCAGTCGTTAGTAGATGTAAACTGGAAATCCCAATAAGGAGAATTTTGATAATCGCTATTTGTAAATAACAAATTTCTTTCTCGGTCGTAAATTGAAAAAATTAAATTTCCTTGTGAACTTCCACTACAAGCAGATATTCTGTAAGTGCTTCCTCCATAAAAAGTAGCGTGAAATTCTGCAACTTCATCTCCATTTAATAAAGCTTTGTACTGTTGCCCATCTGAAACAAATGGTGGCACAATGTATTTTGTGCAAAGTTCTTTTGTGTTTTCAATTTGAGCTAATGTTGTGTTAGCTAATCCGCTTAAAAATGCTACAATAAATATGTATTTTAATAATTTCATTATCAATTTGTTTTGAAGTAAATTTATTCTATTATTGAGTTTCTTATTGCTGTTATTTTATCAGAAATCATTGTTAATTGTTCATCAGACATAACTATTTCCGATTTGCTGCTTATAACAGTAAGTTTTTTGTTAGCGAAAGTTTCAGGTTTTTTATATGTGTAGTGAACGTCAATGCCGTCAAAATCGTAAGCTAATTCTATAAGGCTTTCAATTAACTTACCATATTCTTGAGATTCGTTGTAGTATGGCGAAAGAATTTTTATCATATTTTCTAAAGGATATTTTTGCTCTCCAATTCGGCGAATTATTGTTGCATTTTTTTCCGATTTAGCAATGTTAACAAGCACGTTAACACTTTCTAACCAGCCTCCGGTAAGTATTAAAACTCCTAATTCGCTTCTGTTATTTTCTTTTAAGTAAATATCGGCTTCTCGGTATGTAGAAGATAAAATGTACAACAAACTATCTTTATCGCCCATATTATGCTCAATTCTGCTTATTGTTTTTTTGTTAAAAGCGTTTGCAATATCTAATTCTTGAGATAAAACTTTTATTGCAGAGAAATAAGAAACAGCATCTGGAGTTTGTTCATATATGTTTAAATACCCTAAATCGGCACCATAAACTCCTAAATTTAATGCTTTTTTAAAATTATTAACATAATTATGCGAACGGTTCACTGGATTTAAAAAGTCTTTATTGAAGTCAATATTTTGTTGCTTTACTAAAAAAGCAATTTCGTAAGGGGAAGGAATGCTAAATAGAGAATTATTAAATTGAACTATTGTTGCTGCAGATGAATCAATTTCAGAATCTATGGCATCTTCAATTTCTTTACTGTTTTTCTCGTCATTATCTGTGCCACAAGAGGAAACCGATAATGCAAAAGCAAATAACACTACGTAAATAAATGATATTTTACTGCTCATTTTTAATTTATTAATAGTCATAAAAATGTATAATTATATTATTTTATATCAATCGTCAAATATACAATTTATGTTTCAATTGCGAAAATTATTTAATTAGTTTTGTTAAATATTTTGTATTAATTTATTAAATTTCTTTAAAAACTAATATCTACAATAACTTAAAGGATTTATTATTTTAAAATATCTAAATTATTTGGCATTTATCATAAGTTATTTTTATAATTTTGGTTCAAATATTAAAAATAAAAAAATGAGATATTTAAAATTTTTGCCAATTATAGCAATATTATTTGTTGCGTGTTCTCAAAATGAAAAATTGGGTAACAATAATTCTACAAGTGTAAACGATTCTGTAATTTCTAAACCTAATTTAAAGCTAAATTCCGATATAATGACTGCGGAAGTTTTATGGTCGTTTGGAAGAATAAGCGAGGTTCAGCTTTCGCCCGATAAATCAACAATTATTTACGGAGTTACATATTATAGTAAAGAACAAAACAAAGGAAATAACGACATTTATTCGTTAAACCTAAAAACTAAAGTTAAAACACGTTTAACAGCTACAACATTTGCCGAATTTAATGCAGTTTTGAAACCCGATGGCTCAAAAATAGGATTTTTATCTACAGAAACTGGCGAATCTCAACTGTGGGAAATGAACCCAGACGGAACCGATAAAACACAAATATCTTATATAGAAGGCGGAATAAATGGTTTTAAATATTCGCCTAATATGTCTAAAATTTTGTATATTGCTGATGTTGAATTAGATACTACAGCTATTCATAAATACCCCGATTTAGACAAAACAACCGGCAGAATTATGACAGATATGATGTATCGCCATTGGGATAATTGGGTTGATGCTTATTCTCACATTTTTGTAGCCGATTATAATGGTAAAAAACTATCAAACAATACCGATATAATGCTAAATGAAAAATGGGAATCGCCAGTTAGACCTTGGGGAGGAATGGAGCAAATTGAATTTACTCCAAACAGTAAAAAAATTGCATATACTTGTCGCAAAAAACGCGGTGTTGAATACTCAAAATCTACCAATACCGATATTTATTTCTACGATTTAGAAACCAAAGAAACAAAAAATATTACAAAAGGAATGATGGGATACGATATGCAACCTGTTTTTTCTGCCGATGGTAAATTTATGGCTTTTTCAAGTATGGATAGAGATGGTTACGAATCTGATAAATCTAGGTTGATTATTATAAACTTAGAGAATAACGAAAAAACAGATTTAACTGCTAATATTGAGCAAAATGCAACAAATTTTATTTTTTCAAACGACGGGAAATCAATATATTTTATTAGCGATTGGCATGCAACAGACGAAATTTATAGTGTAAATATAAATTCAAAAGAAATTAAAAAAATTACACAAGGTGTTCATAATTATACAAGTATTATTGAAGGTAAAGACAATTTAATAGCAACAAGAGTTAGTATGTCTAATCCTGCCGAAATATATTTGGTTGATAAAAACACTGGTAAAGACACCGAAATATCATTTGAAAATAAAGAAATAATGTCGCAAATAACTATGGGCGAGGTAAAATCGAAATGGGTAAAAACAACCGATGGCAAAGAAGAATTTGTATGGTACATATATCCACCACATTTCGATTCAACAAAAACATATCCTGCAATTCTTTACTGCGAAGGCGGTCCACAAAGTACAGTTAGTCAATTTTGGAGTTACAGATGGAATTTTCAAATGATGGCGGCAAACGGTTATATTATTGTTGCTCCAAATAGAAGAGGATTACCGGGCTTTGGAATAGAATGGAACGAGCAAATTTCTGGCGATTATGGTGGACAAAATATGAAAGATTATTTATCGGCTATTGATGATGCTACAAAATTACCTTACATCGATAAAAATAGATTAGGTGCAGTTGGTGCAAGTTATGGTGGATTTTCTGTTTATTGGTTAGCTGGTAACCATAATAAAAGGTTTAAGGCATTTATTGCACATAACGGAATTTTTGATTTGGAGGCTCAATATACCGAAACCGACGAAATGTGGTTTGCAAATTGGGATTTGGGCGGAGCTTATTGGGATTTGAACAATAAAATTGCTCAAAATACTTATAAAAATTCACCTCACAGATTTGTCCAAAATTGGGATACCCCAATATACGTAATTCATAGCGATAGAGACTATAGAATTGCTTACACACAAGGAATGTCGGCATTTAATGCTGCTCGTTTAAGAGGAATTGAAGCAAAATGGTTGTATTTTCCTGATGAAACACACTTTGTTGTTAAACCTCAAAACGGAATTTTATGGCAAAGAGAATTTTTTAGTTGGCTTGATAAATATCTGAAATAATTTGATAAGTGTCTGTTAATGACTAAATTGAAAGTAAATAAAGGTATTCAACAGCCCGAAATAGTAGATTTAAAATCTGCCGAAAAGTTTATTAATTTAAATAGAAATAAATTATCGGCAGATTACTATTTTAAAGGAATTGTCGATAGTAATATTTCAATTTTAGGAAAATCAATAACAATTATAGAAAGCAATTTGCCTGAAGATAAAGAATTAGCGAAAAAAATAATTGAAAAATGTATGCCATACACTGGCAAATCAATAAGAATAGGAATTACAGGAGTTCCGGGTGTTGGTAAAAGCACATTTATTGAATCTTTTGGTAAAATTTTAATAGAAAAAAACAAAAAAATAGCAGTTTTAGCAGTTGACCCATCGAGCAAAAGAACAGGGGGAAGTATTTTGGGCGATAAAACCAGAATGGAAGAGTTATCGCAAAATAAAATGGCATTTATTCGTCCTTCGCCTTCGGCTGGTTCGCTTGGAGGTGTGGCACAAAAAACAGCCGAAACTTTGTTGCTCTGCGAAGCTGCTGGGTTCGATTATATTCTAGTTGAAACTGTTGGAGTAGGGCAGTCGGAGGTATTGGTTCATTCAATGGTCGATTTTTTCTTGCTTCTAATGCTTGCCGGTGCAGGCGACGAATTGCAAGGAATTAAGCGAGGTATTATGGAAATGGCTGATATGGTTGTAATTACAAAAGCCGATAATAATAACGAGCAAAAAGCTAATTTAGCAAAAATGGAGTATCAAAATGCTTTGCATTTTTTCCCTTTAAACGATTCGGGATATTCTCCAAAAGTTACTATTTGTTCGGCAGTAGAAAATAAAGGAATTGAAGAAATTTATACCGAAATGGATAATTATATATTGTTTACAAAAGAAAATAAATATTTTTATATTAAACGAAAAAATCAATTAAGCCAAAGGTTTGAAGAAAATATTAACGATTTGATTAGGCGAAAATTTTACGAAAATACACAAACAATAGCTCTTTTTAAAAAACTTAAAGTAGATGTTGAACAAGAAAAAATGAATTTGTATCAAGCATCGGAATTTGTTGTTAATGAGTTTTTTAAATAGTTATTTCATAAATACATGAAAAAAATATTGCTAATTTTAGGTATATTGCTTTTTGTAATAAGTATTATAGCTATAGTTGTAATTGTAAGAAACAATAAATTTATTGATGATGAAAAAATAGAGCTAATTGATGAAAAAAATGACAGAGATAGAGAATCCAAATTATTGGAAACCAAAAAAATATTAGCAAAAAAGACAGAAATAAATTGCACTAATTTTAAAGTAATTGAAATACCAAAACTTGAAATACCAAAACTTAAAAAAAGAGAAATAGTTGTAAATCATAAAGCATTTTCGCTTTCGTATAACGAATTTCACGAACAAGCAAATTGGGTTGCTTATGAACTAACAGAACAAGAAACTTATGCTAAAAATAGTAGAACAAATAAGTTTCTTGAAGACTACAAAATAAAAACAAACACCGCTACAAAAAGCGATTATTACAAAAGTGGTTTTGATAGAGGGCATTTGGCACCAGCAGGCGATATGGCTTGGTCTAAAATATCAATGTTAGAGTCGTTTTATTACAGTAATATTTCGCCACAAAAACCACAATTTAATAGGGGAATTTGGAAAAAACTTGAAACATTGGTACGGATTTGGGCAATTGAAAATCAGTCGGTTTACATTGTAACTGGTCCTGTTTTAACCGAAAAACTTGAAAAAATAGGCGAAAACGAAGTATCTGTGCCAAATTTTTTTTACAAGGTAATTTTAGATTATAGAACTCCAGAAATAAAGGCAATAGGCTTTGTTATTCCTAACAAAAAATTGAAACAACCACTTCAGAATTTTGCAGTAAGTATTGATAGTGTTGAAAAAATAACGAATATTGATTTTTTTCCATTGTTGCCAGATGAACAGGAAATTATTATTGAAAAATGCTTAAATCTTAATTATTGGTCTTGGAATTAATGTAAATATCTTTAAATTTAAGCATATCGGCATTTTGAGGCTCTAATTTTTCGTAAATTTTCAAATATTTGTCAATATTTTGGCTGTTAGTTATTTCAATTTCTTTGCTAACAACCGAATACATCAACATTCCTAAAAAGGCTTTGGTTCTATGTAATGAATTGGTTTCTAAATTTTGTTTTGTGTTTTTTATGTTGTAATCTATTTCACTAATTTGTTTTTCCCACCAATTCCAATTTTTTATTTCTAAATTGCTTGCTAATTCGTTGTTTTTTTCTTGCTCTTTAGCTAAAAACAATTCAAAAGTTTTTACAAAATTTGAAAGTTCTTGAGTTTTTAAGAAATTATTTATGGCGGTATTTGTTATGTTATTATCGAAAATTTTGTTTGCAAATTCAATTTCTTTAAATGCTAAAAATGTATTTTGATGTTTTTTATAGTCATTAAAATTGTTCATTAAATCCGATAAATTGAACTGTTTTTTTGAATAAATATCGTTATTTTTCACTTTTAAAAAATTTATGGCTTGTAAAATTAAATCGTTGTTTGCCCATTTGTGTTTTCCATCAAAAAAAATAGAAATAACATTTTTGTTTTTAGATACTTGTGAAAATGGTGAATAATATTGTTCAATAAAATTAAAATCGTTAAATCCGGAAATTAAAACTAAAGGAAATGGTAATTTTTTTTCAATATTAGCACCAATTCCGGCACCACACATAACCACTCCGTTAGTTTTATTATTAAGTGCATATTGAAAAGCCATACGTGCACCACCAGAAAAGCCTATTAAATATAAATTTTCTATAGTTTTGTTGTTCGTTTTTATATACTTTTCTATACTTTCGGTAATATGGCTAACAAATTGATTATCACCATTTTTAACATTGTTTAGAAAAATAATGTTTGAATTTAAATTTTTTGAAATTTTTTCAACTTTGTTTAAAACAAATTTGCCATCGCCATGAGGGTCTATAAAAACAATTAAATTGTTATTTGTCGAATCATTGCACAAAATCTGTTCAAATAAGTTTTCATTATTCTCAGCATCTAATTTTTGTACAGTAACAGATGGTTTCTCAAAGCTTTTTTTGCTATTATCTGTTTTGGGATTTTTGCAAGAAAACGAAACAAAAATGTTTGAAAATACTGTGAAAAATAATAAAAACCTCATAATGTAATAATTAAAAAACAATGCAATAAATAGCTAAAAAACAGATAAAAGTAAATGGAATTAGTGTAAATTTGCAAAAAAAATTAAAAATTAATGAAATTAAAGTATTATTTAATATTGATTTTTATTTTGTTTTTTCATTCGTTGTTTAGTCAGAATAACACTTCTGGAAAAGCAGAAATAATTTTTGAGACAAATACTCATAATTTTAAAAATTTAGAATTAAATAATGAATATTATTTCGATTTTATTTTTAAAAATACAGGAAATTCTCCATTGGTAATATCTAAAATAGAAACATCGTGTGGTTGCACAACTGCCGAAAAGCCTGAAGCTCCAATAAATACAAAAGAAAAAAAACACATTCGTGTTTGGTATAATAGCGAAACAGAAGGGAAATTTAATAAAACAATTACGGTTTACTCAAATGCCGAAAATTCGCCAACACAACTGTTTATTACAGGCGAGGTTAGTACAAAAAAGAATATAACTAATAAAACTAAAAAATAATATGTTAACTATTTCAAATAGAGGTAATTTAATGCCAGAATCACCAATAAGAAAATTGGTTCCTTATGCTGAGAAAGCTAAGCAAAAAGGAGTTAAAGTTTATTATTTAAACATAGGTCAGCCCGACATTAAAACCCCTGAAATTGCACTTAATGCAATTAAAAACAATAATTTAAAGGTTGTTGAGTATAGTCATTCTGCCGGAAATATTGGGTATAGAAAAAAACTCGCAAAATACTATCAAAATATTGATATAAATATTGATGAAAACGATATTTTAATAACAACAGGTGGGTCTGAAGCCATAACTTTTGCGTTTTTAACTTGTTTAAATCCAGGAGAAGAAGTTATAATTCCAGAACCGTTTTATGCCAATTACAATGGTTTTGCGGTTTCGGCAGGTGTTGTTGTAAAACCAATTACATCATCAATAGAAACAGGTTTTGCTTTACCAAAAATTGAAGAGTTCGAAAAGTTAATAACACCTAAAACTAAAGGAATTGTAATTTGTAACCCAAACAATCCAACAGGCTATTTATATTCTGAAAATGAGCTTATTGAGCTTAGTAAAATAGTTAAAAAATATAATCTTTATTTGTTTTCCGATGAGGTTTATCGTGAATTTGTTTACGACGGAGCCAAACATTTTTCTGCAATGTATTTAAAAGATATTGAGCAAAATGTTATACTTATGGATTCAGTATCAAAAAGATATAGTGAATGTGGTGTTCGTATTGGTGCTATGATTTCTAAAAATAAAGAAGTTATTAGCACTGCATTAAAATTTGCTCAAGCTCGTTTAAGCCCACCTTCTTACGGACAAATTGTTGCCGAAGCTTCTTTAGACACTCCACCCGAATACTTTACAGAAGTTTATAACGAATATATTGAACGTAGAAACTTTATGGTTGAAAAACTTAGGGAAATACCAGGTGTTGTTTGTCCTTTGCCAAAAGGTGCTTTTTATGCAGTAGTTAAATTACCAATAGACGATTCCGATAAATTTGCAAAATGGCTTTTAGAAGATTTTCAATATAACAATCAAACCGTTATGGTTGCTCCTGCAACTGGTTTTTATTCGACAAATGGTTTGGGGAAAAATGAAGTTAGAATAGCTTATGTTCTTAAAAAAGAAGACCTTGCAAATGCGGTTGAGTGTCTGAAATTTGCATTAGAACAATATCCAGGTAGAACGTTGTAAAAATAATGAGAAACAAAAAAAGGTTACTTGCAAGTAACCTTTTTTTGTTAGTATATGAAATTGTACCAATTTAGGAAGCTATATTGGATAATTTTATTGTCCTCATTATCGGTGTTTTTCCATAAAATCTTTATAATCTACAATTTCACCATTTTCTATTTCAATGATACCTTGCATTATATCATCTTTTTGGTCTTGAGGAAGAGTTGCCCAAAAATTCACGGTTTTATTTCGATTAAAAAGTTCTTTTATTGATTCCAGAATGCTTTGATTATCAGTTTCCAAAATCAATTTAATTATCTCTATTTTTTCTGCTTGAATATTCACAATTATAGTATTCTACGCAAATTTATGAATTTTAATTGAGAGTTCTATAATTTGTGCTATCTACACTTTACAATATTTATATTTTACAAAAAATGAATATTAAATGAAAAAAATTAACCAAAATTGTCCATTAGAAATAGGGTTAAAAAAACAATTTGAATTTATAATGTTCTAATGGACAATTTGAGATTACTAATAATTAGTTTCTTGTATTTCAAAATAAGACTGTGGGTGCAAACAAGCCGGACAAGTTTTTGGTGCTTTTTCTCCTTCGTGAATGTAGCCACAATTTCTGCATTTCCAACTAATTTTACCATTTCTCTCAAAAACTCTACCAGCTTCAATATTTTCGTAAAGTTTTTTAAAGCGTTCTTCGTGAGCTTTTTCAACTTTTGCAATCATTTTGTAAGCAATTGCAATGTCTTTAAAGCCTTCTTCTTCAGCAACTTTTGCAAATTCCGGATATAATTCTGTCCATTCTTCGTTTTCGCCTTCGGCTGATGCTTTTAGGTTTTCTAAAGTTGTACCAATTACTCCGGCTGGATACATTGCTGTAATTTCAACCATTCCGCCTTCTAAAAATTTAAAAAAACGTTTTGCGTGTTCTTTTTCGTTAAGCGAAGTTTCTTCAAAAATTGCTGCAATTTGTTCTAAACCTTCTTTTTTTGCTTGTTTAGCAAAGTAGTCGTATCTCATTCTTGCTTGAGATTCGCCAGCAAAAGATTTTAGTAAATTTTGCTCTGTTTTTGTTCCTTTTATACTAATCATAATTTTTTTTTAGCCAAAGCTACAAAATTTATTCAACTATTGTAACAGTGCCATTGTAATTTTCTTGCTCACCGTTTAAGTAAATAACATATACAAACGATGATAAATCTATAGCTTTACCACTATTCTTAAAACTTCCGTCCCATTGATTATTTTTATCTGAATAATCGATACTTTTTCCATCAAAAGAAAAAACTACATCTCCCCAACGATTAAATATTTTTATACTTATTGTTTCAAAAAAATCGCAACCTTGTATTTCCCAATAATCATTAACTCCGTCGTTGTTTGGGGTAAATACGCTTGGAATTTTTAAGCACGATTCTGTTGAGCCATTTATTACTATTGATTCTGTTTTTGTGCAATTGTTTAAATCGGTAATAGTTACGCTATAAGTATTTGCTTGTAAGTTGTGTAAAATACTGTCGGTAAGGTTGTTGCTCCATAGTAAATTGTAAGGCGAAACGCCTCCATTTATCGATAATGCAATTTCTCCATTTTGTCTTTCTTTACAAGTAACATCAATTGTTGCATAGTCAATATTTAAAGCCGAAGGTTCGGTTAAAATAAACGTATCTTTCAATGAACACAAATTACTGTCTAAAATATTTAAATAGTAAGTTCCTGCACCAATATTATTTAAAATATTTGTGTTGTTTGATGTGTGTTCCCAAGAATAATTATAGCTTGGAGTTCCACCTGAAACGTTTACAGTAATATTTCCATCAGTTTCGCCATTACATTTAATGTCGTAAATATTATTTACTGAAATTAATTCTGAAGGTTGAGTTAAAGTAAATTCTTCAGTAACAACACAATTATAAGCATCGGTAACAGTAACAATATAAATTCCAGAAATTAAATTTTCATTTAATGATGTTGTTTCTCCGTTTGTCCATTGGTAAGTAAAATTTGGAGTTCCGCCAGTCATATTAATTGAAATATTCCCATTTGAATAACCAAAACAAGTTGGATTTACTAAAGATACAATGTTAACTGTTCCTGCATTTAAGTCTGAAATGTTTAGTGTTGTGTCGTTAATACAGT
>DYMG01000010.1:34705-51238 GCA_020721655.1 Paludibacter propionicigenes
TTAACTGTTCCTGCATTTAAGTCTGAAATGTTTAGTGTTGTGTCGTTAATACAGTTGTTGGCATCTGTAATTGTTAAACTGTATGTTCCTGACGAAATATTTGTTAAGTTCTGACTTGTAGAACCATTGCTCCAGTTGTAATAATAAGGGCTTGTTCCACCAATTGGCGTAGAGCTAATATTACCATCTGTTAAATTGCAATGAGGGTTTTGCAATGAAATTGAAATTTGTGGTTGTTCAAAAATATTTACATTTACATTTGTCGATGCTGCATCACAAATATTATTTGGATTGTTCGTAGTTGCTGTAAAACTTACTAAACCCGAAGCAATATCTGTTGCCGATGGGTAGTAGTATGTAGTTAAATTAGACGAATTACTAAAAGTTCCGTTTCCAGAGCTTGTCCAATTTACAGATGTAGCACTTCCGCTTATTGTGGCTTCTAAGTAAATATTTTCGTTTGAGCAAATTGAATTAGCTTGAGAAATACTAACTATAGGAGCTTCAGATATTGTAATTTGTTGAGTTGCCGATGCTGCAGGACAACTTCCGGAAGCTACAATAGTGTTAGTTATTGTGTAAACTCCGGGGTTTGAAGCCGATAAATCTATTTCTCCAACATTTGTACCCCAAATTAAAGCTGGTGTTGATGTGTAAACTCCATTGGTTCCTGTTGTGTGTGTTGGAATTGGATTTGTTCCTGATTGGCAAAATTCTGAGTTGCTGTAACTAAATTCTGCATCGAAACCAGAAACAACACTTATTTGTGTTGAGTAAGTTGCAGGGCAAGTTCCATTGGTTGTGTAAGTTACCGTATAAGTGTTTATTGTTGAGCCTGATATGTTTATTTCTCCTGTAGTGCTATTTAAGCTTAAACCTGTAGGCGATACACTGTAACTGCCTGTAGAATTTGGTGTGTTAGTAGGAAATACGTTTGTTCCGGTATTACAAAATGTGTTTGAAACGTACTCGAAATAAGCATCGTCGAGTGGGTTTATTGTTATATTAATTTGGGCATTATCTGAGTTGCACGGACCTGTTGGGTTTGTTGATGTTAGTGTAATAGTTACATTTCCGTTTGAAATATCTGTTGCCGAAGGTGTATAAGTTGTAGTTAAACTTGAGGCATTGCTAAAGGTTCCACTTCCAGAGCTTGTCCAATTTCCGGTTGTTGAGCCACCTGTAATTGTTCCAACAGCATTGTATGTTTGGTTTGCACATATATTAGCAGTTGTTTGGGATACAGAAACATTAACTGGTTCAAGAACTTGAGTTGTTTGCACATCGGTGCTTACGCAAGTTCCTCCATTTTGTACGCCTGTAACTTTTACATCATCAATATTCCAACCAGAGTATGTTTGAGAAACATCGCTATTTGAACTCCAACGAATGTAAACAGTTGAGTGTCCATCGGCATAAGCCGAAATATTTATAGTTGTAAACTCCCATTCCCAATTCATAGGATATAGAGGTTGGGCTAAGCTATTCCAATTTGTTCCGTCTGTACTAATTTCAACATACGCTTCATCGTATACATTTTCAAAGTTAGCATATTGCCAAAAACTTAAAGTAGAATTCGATATTGACGAACAATTTATTGACGGAGACTTTAACCATTCGTTAGAACTGTCGTAATATCCGCCTAAACCATCTCCAATTAAATCGGATAAACCTTGTCCGTAAACTTTGTTATTTGTATTTGTTGATGTGTGGTCTAAAACAGGGTCGGGTAGCCAATAAATGTTTGTATTATCACCATCTCCACCTTTTGGCTCTCCAGTTGCCCACGAGTCGGAGCCGGAAATAGCACCGTGTGTCCATCCTGCATTTGGTGTCGGGTCAAAATCATCATCAAAAACAGTAACTACCGAATAATTGTATGAGTATGTTATATCGTGATAACCAATTCCAGCATTGTTTGTGTTAAAATTTGTTCCAGAAATACCAGCTCCAGAAAAAACACCTGTTGTATAGTTTCCCGAAAGTGCAGAGGTTATATTTTCTTGGCAATATTGTGCATCTAAGCCTGTAAAACTTGCGTTTGCTTGGTTAACGTAAACAACAACATCGGCAGTGCTACCTGGGCAATTTGGGTTGCTTCCATTTACTGTTGCAGTGTAAATTGTTGTTTGCGATGGGTTTACGTTTATTGATGCATTGGTTTCTTGTCCAGAAAGTGATGCATCGCTTGGCGATGAATCCCAATAAATGGTGTTTCCGCCTGAAGCGTTTAAGGATACTGTTTGACCTTCGCAAATTGTTTTGTCTAATCCTGCATTTGCAACAATAATTCCCGAATTTGTTGATGCTGCAAAGGAGTATTGGCAATCGTCGGCACCCCAGCCATCAATCATAATGTAGTATGTTTGTCCGGGTGTTAATCCGGTTGCTTTTATTCGTCCGTTAGCTTCTTTGTTAGGGCTCCAGCAGTTAGAAACTGCTGTAAATCCGTTGCAATTTCCCGAAAAAATTTCAATTTGTATTCCGTGAACTCGTCCTAATGGAGCAATTCCTGTACAGTTATATACCCAAACATCTATAAGTGCAGTTGTTGAATCGGCAACAAAAGTAAGCCACGAGTTATTTTCAATTGTTCCACAAAAAATGCCTGATTGATTGTAGTTTAGCTCGGTGTGGTCGGCAGTATATGAAGATCCTGTATTTCCGCAATAACCGTTTAAGTTGCAAATTGGTGTTGGTAAACTACAATCGTCAGAAGCCATTGTGTTTCCAGAACAAGGAGGTGCTACGCAGTTTTCGGGGCAATCTAAGTTTATTTTCCATCCTAAATTGTTTGTTGATATATCGGAATAGAAGTAGAAAGTTAAGCTACCTGATAATCCGTAAAATGCAGTTCCATTATCGTCTAAAGTTGAGCTTACGTTTGTGTTTATTGATGAACCTGTGAAAACTTGAAGTAATTCACCGGTTAGGTCTGTTCCGTCGTAAACGTATAGGTAGTCGAACCCAGATTCTAATTCGTAATAATCTATAACTGCTCTTATGCAACTGTTGTTGTTTGATGTAAATGTTTGTATTGTACTTTGGTTGTTGGTGTAATTTGCCGATGAGCCTCCATTATCGGTGTATAGGTAATCGCAAGTATTTACTGTAGAAATGCGAGTAACTTGGTCTATTCTAACATCGTCAACACAAACTCCGTATCCGAAGTAGCTTTCGCCTTCAAAGGCAATGTTGGTAGCGTTGCTTGGAATTGGAACAATTCTTTTTTTCCAACTAGCTTGATTTACGTTGTATGTTTCAATTAAATGCCAAATGCCAGATGATTTGTAATATACACGTAGTATGTCTTGGTCGGTGTTCCAAATTTCGTTGGCGTAATAAAATGTAAGGTAGTAGTCGTTTCCGCCTGTAAGCGATAGCGTTGGCGAAATTAATTTTGTTTTAGCACCATCGTTTGTGTGTGTACTTATTTTAAAAAGAGCATTGTAACTTCCTCCGTGTGCAGCGGCAGGGTGTCCGCTAGAACCACCAGCTTGAAATGCCCAATTAACTGTGTAGCTTTCTTGAAATTGTGTCCAACCTGTAGGTATTGAACCGCCATTTTCAAAATTCTCGGTAAAAACTTGTGAATACGAAAGAGTTGCTATAAAAAGTATTATAGCTGAATAAATAATTTTCATTGCTTATTATTTTATGTTTTTATATGCTTGTTGTAGTTCTTCTATAGAAAGTAGGTAAAAATAAAGTTCAGGATTTTCTGATCCTTCTTTTGAGTTTTTGTCTGATAAATAAACCTTTGCTCGTTCGTTTGGTAAACGACTTTGGTTAAAGTCAATAATATTAATGTCTTGAGGGTTTATTTTTTTGATGTTTTCTTCGGGTATAATAAACGATTGCTGATATAGAAAGTTAACTTGTTTAATTTTCACATCGGGCATTTCACTAATTTGTTCTTGGGTATAGTAATTTAAAGCTCGCTTGTCTATCTCTGTTTTTTGAGCTTTAGAAATAAAAAATGACAGCAATAATACTGTACTTAAAAATAGTTTTTTCATTGTTCGTTATATTTTTACAGAACAAAATTAATATATTTTTTTGATTATATGTTTATTTCTTGTTAACAATATTGTTCTAAAAAAGAAATTAGAACTTAAAATGGACAAATATTTTTCCAAAATTTTTACTGTCTTTTTCAATTCTATGGTATTTTGTTTTTATGTTTGGTTGTTGTAAAAAACGTATCACCGTTTTTTTAAGCTGCCCACTTCCTTTGCCCGGAATAATCTCAATAAGATTAATTTTTTTTTCAACAGCTTCTTCAATTATTCTGTTCAATTCTTTATTTATGAGGGTTCCTTTGTTGTATATTTCGTGTAAATCGAGGGTTAATTTTGCCATAATTTGTTAATAATTAGCATAAAAATTTTAAAAATAAGAATACCAATTAAAGAACCAACTAAAGCTCCAACAAACACATCGCCAAAATAGTGTACGCCTAAATAAATTCGGCTATATGCTATTAAAAAAGCCCACATCAATAAAAAAACTGTATAAAATTTATTTTTAAACAATAAAATTAGAAAGGTTGATAAAGCAAATGTGTTTGAAGCGTGCGAAGAAATAAATCCAAATTTACCACCACAATTGTTGTTTACTGTATGTATTATGTTATTTATTGTTTCGCAATGGCAGGGTCTAAGTCGTTGAAAAATATTTTTAAACAACAAAACCGAAACTTGGTCTGAAATTGTTATTAGAATTGCTATAAATATTATAAAAGTAATTTGTTTTTTGTAATTGTGTAATTTTCTGAATATTAGGTATAATAGTACTAGATATAATGGTGTCCAAGTGTATTTTCCACTAACATAGAACATTATTAAATCCCAAAAATTGTTGTGGAATTTATTTATAAACAAAGTAATTTCGGTATCTAAACTTAATAAACTTTCTATCATTTATTTGAATATTTAGTTGTAAAAGTATAAAAAACGTTTAATAAATTTATAGTGTTGAGAAAAGTCATACTAATGTGAATTATTTTTGTTTTTATAATAGTTATATTTGTTGAAAAATTGCAAGTTTAAAACTGAATATATGAATAACGAGTTTGAACATTTGTTTTCTGGTTTTTCTGAGGTTTCTACACAGGAATGGAAAGATAAAATAATAATTGATTTAAAAGGTGCAGATTACAATAAATTGGTTACAAAAACTGATTTTGGAAGCGATTTTCAACCTTTTTATCAAGAAAATGATATAAAAAGTATACCATTTATTAAAAATATACCTGCCGAATTTCCTTTTTTAAGGGGTACAGAACCCGAAAATAATTGGAAAATTCGTCAAGAAATTGTTGTAAACGATATTGTTGAGGCTAATAATTTTGCAATTAAACTACTTGAAAATGGAGTAAATTCAATTGTTTTTTGCTTTAATGATAGGCATATTTCTGAAGTTGCCGATTTAACAATGCTACTTGAAGGAATAGACATTTCTAAAACTGAAATATCGTTCAAAAATCAAGATAATATTTTACAACTTCAAGAGCTATTTATACTATTTACAGAGCTAAAATCTATTGATATAACTAAATTAAAAGGAAGCTTTTATTACAACCCAATTACTAAATTTATTTCAGAAGGCGTTTTTCCAATAGGCGAAAATCAGAAGTTTGATAACGTAAATATTCTAGTAAATTTAAATATCGAACGATTGGGAAATTACGGAGCTATTAATGTAGATGCAGATTTATTTCACAATGCTGGAGCAAATACAGTTCAGGAAATAGCATTTGCCCTTTCGCAAGGAGTTGAATACATTAATAAATTTACCAATAATGAACCAAAAAACATTGAAAATTTAACAAAACAATTAGAATTTACATTTGCAACAGGCTCTAATTATTTTATTGAAATAGCAAAATATAGAGCTGTGAAATTATTGTGGGCTAAAATTATTGAAAGCTATGGCGTGCAAGAAAAAGAATTGCAAAAAATTAGAATAAATGCAATTACATCAACTTGGAATAAAACAAGCTACGATGCATACGTTAATTTGCTAAGAACTACAACAGAAGCAATGGCTGCAACAATTGGCGGCTGTAAATCAATTACAGTAATTCCGTTCGATTCAACATTTAAATATCCCGACGATTTTTCGTACAGAATAGCCAAAAATATTCAAATAGTTTTGAAAGAAGAAAGCTACTTGAACAAAGTAGTTGACCCTGCAGGTGGCTCGTATTATATTGAAACACTTACTAATGAGCTTATAAACAAATCGTGGCAGTTGTTTTTAGAAACAGAAAACGAGGGCGGATTTTGTAAAAATATATTAAACAATAAAATTCAAAACTTAATAGAAGAATCGGCAAATGAGAAAAATGTTAAAATTGCATTAGGAAAAATATCAATTTTGGGAACAAACAAATATCCAAATTTATTGGAAAAAATAAATGGAAAAATAAAGATAGAAACCGAAACAGAAATTACAATTAGCGACTATCCATTTAAAAAAATAAAAACATACCGAGCTGCCGAAAAATTTGAACAACTAAGGTTAAAAACTGAAAGTTTAAGCAAAATTCCAAAAGTTTTTTTATTTAATATAGGAAATGTTACAATGAGTAAAGCAAGATCAATATTTGCGTTAAGTTTTTTTGGCTGTGCAGGCTTTGAAATTATAGATAACGATATTTTTAAAACAGTTGACGAAGGCTTAATAGAAATTACAAAACACAAACCGGAAATTGTTGTAATTTGTAGCTCCGACGATGAATATTTGCAATTGGCAAAAGAAATAAAACCAAAACTAAATAAAAAAATAGAATTTGTAATTGCAGGTTATCCAAAAAATATTGTTGATGAATTAAAAGCTATTGGAGTAAACAATTTTATTCACGTAAACTCTAACATATTAGAAACATTAACAAACTTTCAAAATCGTATTTTGGAGTAATTAAAAATTCAAAAAAATAGAAAATGAAACCAGATTTTAACAAAATAAATATAAATAAAACTGTTGAAAATAACGACAATTTGAACTTAAAAAAAGATTGGATTACAGCAGAACAAATTCCGGTAAAAAAAATATATACAAAGAAAGATACCGCTAATTTTGAACATTTAAATTACGCAGCAGGAATAGCACCTTTTTTAAGAGGACCGTATTCCTCAATGTATGTGTCAAACCCTTGGACTATAAGGCAATATGCTGGATTTTCAACAGCCGAAGAGTCTAACGCATTTTATCGAAGAAATTTAGCAGCAGGGCAAAAAGGCTTGTCGGTAGCATTCGATTTGGCAACTCACAGAGGTTACGACTCAGACCACGAAAGGGTAGAAGGCGATGTAGGAAAAGCCGGAGTTGCAATCGACTCAATTTTAGATATGAAAATTTTGTTCGACCAAATTCCGTTAGATAAAATGTCTGTATCAATGACTATGAACGGGGCGGTACTCCCAATTTTAGCGTTCTATATTGTTGCAGGATTGGAGCAAGGAGTTAGTTTAGATAAACTTAGCGGAACTATTCAAAACGATATTCTCAAAGAATTTATGGTAAGAAATACATATATTTATCCACCGGAAATTTCAATGAGAATAATTTCAGATATATTTGAGTACACATCTAAAAATATGCCCAAATTTAACTCAATAAGCATTTCTGGATACCACATGCAAGAAGCCGGAGCAACAAACGATATTGAGTTGGCGTACACACTTGCCGATGGTTTAGAATACCTTAGAGCAGGAGTAAAAGCCGGAATGGATATAGACAGTTTTGCACCACGCTTATCGTTTTTTTGGGCGGTGGGAATGAACCATTTTATGGAAATAGCAAAAATGCGTGCAGCACGTATGCTTTGGGCTAAAATTGTAAAACAATTTAACCCTAAAAATCCAAAATCATTGTCGCTTAGAACTCATTCGCAAACATCTGGTTGGAGTTTAACCGAGCAAGACCCATTTAACAACGTAGCAAGAACTTGCGTTGAAGCAATGGCTGCAACTTTAGGACATACGCAAAGTCTTCATACAAACGCTTTAGACGAAGCAATTGCACTGCCAACCGATTTTTCTGCACGTATTGCCCGAAATACTCAAATTTATATTCAAGAAGAAACAAGCATAACAAAACATATAGACCCTTGGGCTGGCTCGTATTATGTTGAAACACTGACACATGAAATTGCTCATAAAGCATGGGGATTAATTCAAGAAATTGAGGAATTAGGAGGTATGTCTAAGGCAATAGAAACAGGCATTCCAAAAATGAGAATTGAAGAAGCCGCAGCCAGAAAACAAGCTAAAATTGACTCGGGAACAGAAATAATTGTTGGTGTAAATAAATATAAATTAGATAAACAAGACCCTATAGACATTCTTGAGGTTGACAATACCGCAGTCCGTAAATCGCAAATAGAAAGACTGCAAAAATTAAAATCGGAAAGAAACCAAGCGGAAGTTGAAAAAGCACTTAAGGCAATAACCGAAGCAACAGAAACAGGCAAAGGTAATTTGTTAGAATTAGCCATAATTGCTGCACAAAAACGAGCAACATTAGGCGAAATTTCTTATGCAATTGAAAAAATAAAAGGAAGGTATAAGGCAGTGATAAGAAGTATCTCTGGAGTTTATTCATCGGAATCGGCAAACGACGATGATTTTAAAACCGCAAGCAAATTAGCAAAAGAATTTGCACAATTAGTAGGTCGCCAACCTCGCATAATGATAGCCAAAATGGGGCAAGATGGGCACGATAGAGGTGCAAAAGTAGTGTCAACAGGTTATGCCGATATTGGGTTCGATGTAGATATAGGACCACTTTTTCAAACTCCTGCCGAAGCAGCAAAACAAGCTGTGGAAAACGATGTTCATGTTCTTGGGGTGTCTAGCTTAGCCGCCGGACATAAAACCCTAATCCCAAAAGTAATAGAGGAGCTTAAAAAACTTGGGCGAGAAGATATTATGGTTGTTGCTGGGGGTGTTATTCCTGCACAAGATTACAAATTTTTATACGAATCTGGAGTTGTCGGAATTTTTGGACCAGGCACATCTGTTTCTTTTGCAGCAATTAAAATTCTCGAAATTTTAATTAAAGCTTATAAATAAAAAATAAAGCGTAGCTTTTTAGGTTACGCTTTGTTTACAAAAAAATAAAATGTTAGTTAAAAAACAGAAAATTAAAAGAAATATATTCGACTCATTATTAATACTAATGGGTATTTCTTTTGCAACTGTAGGTTTAAAAGCTTTACTTTTGCCAAATAAGTTTTTAGATGGTGGAATTACAGGCGTTTCACTTCTTACAAATATAATTACCAATTTTAACATATCAATCCTAATAATTTTACTGAATTTTCCATTTGTGGTTTTAGGATATAAACAAATTTCTAAAATATTTGCAATAAAATCATTAATTTCAATAACTTTATTGTCGTTAGCAGTACATTTTATAGAAATACCATTACTAACTCACGATAAACTTTTAATAGCAATTTTTGGAGGCTTGTTTTTAGGAGCCGGAATAGGATTTTCGATTAGAGGTGGTGCAGTTATTGATGGTACTGAAATTATAGCAATATATTTAAGTAAAAAAATTAGAATCTCAATTGGAACAGTAATTTTGTTTTTTAATGTTGTGTTATTTTTAATTGCTGCATTGCTTATTAATTTAGAAGTAGCACTTTATTCAATATTAACATATATATCAGCTTCAAAAACAGCCGATTATATTATTCACGGAATAGATGAATATATAGCACTGACAATTGTTTCGCCTAAAAATGAACAAATTAGGGTGGCAATTACCGAACAAATGGGCTACGGAGCAACTCTTTATAAAGGCAAAAGAGGCTATAAAACAAACGAACATAAAAACGACGAAATTGAAATAATACACACAGTTGTTACACGTTTAGAACTCAATAAAATACATAATGTAATAAATGAAATAGATGAAAACGCTTTTATAATAGAGTACTCAATAAACGATGCAAAAGGTGGAATAATTAAAAAAAAGAAATTAAATTAAAGAGTGCAGTATAAAAAGTCAGTTTAATTTTCATTAAATAGGTTATGTATTTAATTATCAGAACTTTATGTATTATTGTAGATTTGAATTAAAACTCTTATTATCAATAATTTAACTTTATAAACTTTCAACTTTATAACTTTTTAGATTGACCTCATTAAATATTTATTGAAAAAATGCAAATAATAAAATATAATATGTATTTTTATTAAACTTTATTTGAAAAATAAATCAGATAGAGAATAATTTGTTTATTGGCATATATGGACATAACAGACAGCGAATTAATTGAACTAAACTTCTTTTTAAAAACATATACAGATTACGATTTAACAGATTATTCAGACAAATCATTAAAACGTAGAATTGATAAAATATTAGAGGACTATAAAATTAATTTTAAAGGATTATTGTTTAAAATTAAAAATAGTAAAGAATTTGCAGACCAAATCATAAAAGATATAACAGTAAACACTACCGAATTATTTAGAGATCCTAAAAATTGGCACTGTATTAAATATAAAATTCTACCAGTTTTGGCAAATAATCAAAGTATAAATATTTGGCACGCAGGAAGTTCTACGGGGCAAGAGGTTTACTCTATGTTAATATTACTTAAAGAATTAAACTTGTTCGATAAAACAAATATTTATGCATCCGACATAAACACAGACGTAATTGAGCAAGCAAAAAAAGGGGAGTATAAATACAGATTTAATTTAAATTATTTAGATAATTTTGATGATGTAATTAAAAAAAATCCGTACAATTTTGATGAATTTAACGACGTGAAATATGAAAAATATTTTGCAATCGATAAAAAATCTGATGTAATTACTATGAATAAAGAGCTTCGAGAAAAAATAAAATGGGCACAAAACGATTTAGTAAAATCGCAAAATCCGTTTTATATTAAATTCGACCTTATTATGTGTAGAAATGTGCTGATTTATTTTAATACTAATTTGCAAAATAAAACCTTGAAATTATTTAATGAAAGTTTAAAAGAAAATGCTTTTTTAATGCTTGGTGCTCACGAAAGTGTTATTGGACTAAGTGAAGCTTTTTTTTCAAAAAAAAATAAGTACTATATTAAAAAATAAAAAAGGCTTTCATAATTGAAAGCCTTTTTTATGGTATCCAAAAAATTATTAAAAATAATTTAAATCAATAATTTTGTTTGATTGGTCTATTACAGAAGTTGTAGTGCCATTGCAGTGATATATTTTTCTTTCAATAGTTGTGTCGTTTAAAATTCTATTGTATTCAAAATCGTTTGCAACAATTGTAACATTTACATTTTTAGCATTTGCATCAATGTTTAATGTGTAAATTCCGTTAGCACCAACTGTTGTAGTGTAAGTTTTGTTCGGATAATTTACGTTTGGATCTGGGTTTGCGATTAAATCTTCGGTGTTTATAATTGCAATAATTTTAGTTCCTGCCGGTGCAAACTCAAGACCTGATGTAGTTAAGTCTAAATCGGCTTCTACAAATCCTGTTACTTTAGCACTTCCGTTAACAACTTCAATAGCATCTTCTTCTTTTGTACAAGACACAAGTCCTAATACCATCAAAGAAAAAATAAATAATTTTGTGTTCATTTTTGTGAGTTTTTAAATATTTAGAACAAATGTAGTTAAAATATTTAATAAAAATATAATTTTGTTAAATGATTAGTTTTCCTACATCTAAAATAAATATTGGACTTAAAATTATTGACAAAAGACCAGATGGATTTCATAATATTGAATCTGTTTTTTATCCAATAAAACTTAAAGATGCTTTAGAAATTGTGGAAAATGAAACTTTAGAATTGGTAGTAAGCGGTTTAAATGCTGGCGATAATGCCGAAAATATAGTTTTAAAAGCTTATAATTCTTTAAAAACGTATAATTTAACAAATTTTAAAATTCATTTGCATAAAGCCATTCCAATTCAAGCAGGTTTAGGTGGAGGGTCTTCTGATGCAGTTTGTATGCTTAAATTATTGAATAATAATTATAATTTGCAATTAAGTACATATAAACTTAAAAAAATAGCCGGTAATTTGGGTAGCGATTGTTCTTTTTTTATTAAAAATAAACCTGCGTTTGTTTATGGAAAAGGAGAACAACAGCAGGTATTAACAAATTTTTTAAAGGGGAAGTTTTTAGTTTTAGTAAAACCACAAGAAATTAGTATTTCCACAAAAGAAGCTTTTGAAAATATTGTTATTTCAAATTCAGAAATTGATTTTAGAAATATTGCAAAAATTGAAATAGCTAAGTGGAAAAATATTTTTTGTAATAATTTTGAGCCGTTTGCCTTTGAAAAATATCCTGAATTGCAAGAAATTAAAACATTTTTATACGAAAAAGGTGCGTATTATGCATCAATGTCGGGAAGTGGGTCGGCAATTTATGGAATTTTTAAATCTAATCCGAACATTAAAACCTACAAAAACTATTTTGTATGGAACGAAGTTTTGGATTAAATTTATGCCAGCGAAATGTATAAATGAGTGCCTTCTTCTTTGGTTTTTATTACTTTATCGTTTACCAAAATACCAACAAAAATGGGAATAGTTTTCTTTGAACAGTTTGTTAGTTGTCTAAATTCGCTCATGTTTATTCCGTTTGTGTTAGTTTTTAACTCTAAAATTACTTGCTCTTTAATTTTGTTTACAAACGATTTGTGAATAAATTCGTTTTGGTAAGCAACTAATTTATTTTTACTGATAAGGTATTTTATGTAAATTTTAAGTTTGTCTTTAGTTATTTTTTGAATAAAGCATTTTTCTTCAATTTCCGATAAAACCGGTTTTTGAAGTTCGTAGTCTAAAAATAGCTTTTCAATAAAATCTATATCTTTTTGAATTTCTTGATTTATTTCTATAGTATAATTATTTAATATCCAGGTATTATTTACTTTTTTTATTAAGTTTTTATTTAACATTACTTCAAGTAATACTTCAATATAATCTTTTTGTATTTTGTCTTTTGTAATATCAAATTTACCAAATAAATATGTTGTTGAAACTCCATCAGAAAACAAATAATTTTGTTTGTGGTATTTGGTTATTTCTTCTAAAATTAAATTAATTGTTTTAGCTTCTATTTCTATGTTCACAAAAATGTTTTTTTCTTTGTGAAACATAACTTCTTTAGATTTACCAATAGTTTCTTTTATATCGTTTTCGTTTTTGTTTAATGTTTTGCATAAATCGTTTATTGATAGAGCCTTACCTTCTTTTTTGAGGTTTATTTTTATTAATTCTATTAAATTTTCTTCGTTTTGTATATTATCATTTAAAAGTGTTAGGTTTGTTATTAATTTTTCGGTTCTTTTGCGGTGGTGTAAAGGATTTCTATCAATACAAATACCACCTCCAATTGTTTTTTCACCAGACGAATTTCTTAAAATAAATTTGTCGTTGTTTACTAAAATTGGGTGTTTCTCGAAGTGAATTTGCACAATTGCTGTTTCACCATATTTTAATGTGTTTTTGTTTAATAAATGCACTTTTACTTGGCTTTCAAAAGTTCCGGTATGAAACAAAAGTGTTGACCATAATTTTAGTTCAACTTTGCTGTCGAATATGTTTATAAAAGCATCAGCTATAGCTGATTTTTCAATGTTTTCATTACAAATAAGCATACCTTTTTCAAATTCAGATGGTTTTAAATTTGAAATATTTATTGCAGCTCTATCGCCTGCAAATGCAGTGTTTATTGTTTCTCCATGTCGTTGAATGCTTTTTATTTTTAGTTTTTTGTTGTTTGGTAGCAAATACACTTCATTTAATGTAGAAATGCTACCTCCTAAAACAGAGCCTGTTACAATGCTTCCAATGCCTTGTAAACTAAAAATACGGTCAATGTACATTCTAAAAATGCCTGAATCGTTTTTTTCTTCAATAGAGGGTATAATATTTTCAATTTCAGTTGTTAAGTGGTCTAATCCGTAGTTAGTTACATTAGAAACAGAAATAATGGGAGAGTCTTTGTATTTAGTTTTTTCAATTAATTCAAGAATTTCAATTTTCACAAAATCAATTAGTTCGGCATCAACTAAATCGACCTTAGTAAGAGCAAAAATTATTTTTTTTATATCGAGAGTTTCAATAATATTTAAATGTTCAATAGTTTGTGGCATAATTCCGCTATCGGCTGCAATTGTAAAAAGCACAAAGTCTATTCCACTGGCACCGCTAACCATTGTATTTACAAAGTCTTTATGACCCGGAACATCAACAATTCCTATAGAATTTCCAGAAGGAAGGTTTAGGTGCGAAAATCCTAAATTTATTGTAATTCCACGTTTTTTTTCTTCTTTGTGTGTGTCGCAGTCTATGTTTGTTAGTGCTTTTATTAGCGATGTTTTTCCGTGGTCAACATGACCAGCAGTGCCCATTATTAAGTGTTTCATTTTTAATTGTTTAATTGTCTAACTTGTGTTGTTGAAGTGCTTATTATTTCTGCAATTTTAGAAATATCTTCATCAATTAGCGTGAGTGCATCAAAATAAATATTTCCTTGTTTAAGAACACTTAGTATTGGTAGTGGGTTGTTTAGTAGTTCTTGGTAAAGTTTTTCGGCAAAAGTTGAGCGTTTTTTATTTGTTCCTGTACAAATAATTTTAACTGAGTAGCTGTTTATTTCATATTCGGGTAAAGTTCCTCCTCCATATTGTCCTTTGCTTTTTACTATTTCCGATTGTATATTTTTGGTTGTAAGCTCATTGTGTAGTTTTGTTGCAGTTTCTTTTATGTCGGTTTCAGTTTGATTTAAAGTTTTAAAAAGTTGGTTTTTTGTAAATAAATCTTCATCGTTTAAATAATAAGTGCAAGCTGTTTCTAACAAAGAAATGGTTTCTTTACCAGGTCGTAGGGCTCGCATCATAGGTTCTTTTTTTAGTTTAGCAATAAATTGTTTTTTGCCGGCAATAATTCCTGCTTGAGGTCCGCCAAGAAGTTTGTCGCCACTAAAGCAAATAATATCAATTCCGGAGGCTAAAGCTTCTTTTACGTCTGGCTCGTTTTTTAGGGCTTTATTGTCAACTTTTCTAAGCAAGCCCGATCCAATATCAAAAACAACGGGTATATTGTTTTCTTTGCCAATTTTTACAAGTTCTGTAAGGCTAACTTCTTTTGTAAAACCTTTTATCACATAATTAGATTTGTGTGTTTTTAGAAGTAGTTTTGTTTTGTTTGTTATGGCATCTTTATAATCTTGTGCTTTAGTTTTATTGGTAGTTCCTACTTCAATCATTTTGCAGTCTGAAGCCGCCATAATATCGGGAATGCGGAAAGCTCCACCAATTTCAATTAATTCGCCACGAGAAACTATAACTTCGTGTTTTCGTGCAAAAGTTCTTAGTATTAGCATAACTGCGGCGGCGTTATTGTTAACAATAACAACATCTTCGGTTCCTGTAAGGTATTTTAGTAGTTCTGTGGCGTGGTCGTTTCGTTGACCTCTTTGTCCTTTTTCTAAATTAAATTCTAAATTGCTATAACCATTTAAAGTTTTAGAAAATTCGTTTATTAAATTTTGGCTATAAGGTGCTCTACCTAAGTTCGTATGAATTACAATGCCTGTTGCATTAATAACTTTTTTTAAACTTTTGCTTGCATTCTTATTAACTATTTTTACTATTTTGTTTATGATGTATTCTTCCGAATTACAAAGTTTCCCATTTAATATGTCAATTCTTTCATTATCAATAATTTGTTTTGCGTAATAAGTAACAATATTACTATTAAATTCAGAAATTAAAGATTGTAATTTTTTATGATTTGTAAGCTTATCAATAGCCGGAATTTTTCTTAGTTCGTTATTTATTGAGTCCATTTTTTTTAAGGACAAATTTATATTAAATCATATAACAATTTTAATATTGAGGTAAAAAATTTTATCTTTGTGGGATAACTTTAAAAATAAAAAAATGAAAAAAAACAGTTTAAAATTAGTAATGGCGTTTTTTGCACTTGTAATTGCATTTAGTGGTTGTAAAAAAGGTGAAGACGATCCTTTTTTATCTTTACGTTCAAGAACAGCAAGGTTGGCTGGGGAATGGAAATTAAGTAGTGCTGACCTATCAGTAACAAGTGGTAGTTCAACTTATCACTATGTTTATAATGGTAGTATATTAACAATAACAAATACTTACAGTGGATATTCATCAACTGATACCTATTCATATACAGAATCTTTCACAATTGATAAAGATGGCACTTATTCTAAATCTTATACTGAAGATGGAGGAACTAGCTCAGAAAATGGTGTTTGGATTTGGGTAGAAGATAATAAGGAACTTGAGTTGGCAAATAAAGAAGCTTTCATTGTTTCAAAAACTTCAGAAACTTCAGATGGAAGTACAGTTACTTATTCTGGAGCAACTCTTCAGCCCGATGCAATGAATGTTATTAAAAAATTAGCAAATAAAGAAATGGTTATAGTTTTTGATGAAACACAAGTTGATGGTGGTTCAACAAGCACAGTAAAAGGAACTTATACTTATACTCAAGATTAATTACAGAAATAGTTT
>DYMG01000059.1 GCA_020721655.1 Paludibacter propionicigenes
GCTAACGAAGAATATAATTACGAAAATTATTCGGTAGCACTACCTTTATTTAAGCAATTATACGAAACAGATAGTACAAATTTTGAGGTAAATTATAAATTAGGAACCTGTATTTTCTATACAAAAAGAGATAAATTAGAAAGTTTAAAATATTTTGAAAAAGCAAAACTCAATTATATTGATTCTTACTATTATTTAGGCAGATTATATAGACTTAACCAAGCAGTTGAAAAATCTCTAAATGCCTTTAACATATACCAAAATTCAACTGAACCAAAACTCTATAATGAAAATACAACCAACTATTATATAGAAAAAACAGTTAATGCAAAAGAAATGATTGGTAAAATTACCGAGTACACAGTTAAAAACATAGGCAAAACAATTAATTCGGCATACCCCGAATACGGTCCGTTAATATCATCAAATGGCGATTATTTATACTTTACATCGAGACGAAATGGTGGCGTTGGTAATTTAAAAGACCCTAACAATGAGTATTTTGAAGATGTATATGTTTCTAAATTAGAAAATGGCATTTTTGGAAACCCTGTAAATTTAGGACAACCACTAAATAGTGCCTCGCACGATGCAACAGTTTGTATATCAAACGATGCAAAAGTTCTATATATTTATAGAACAAACAAAATGATGACAGGTGGCGATATATTTACATCGCAAATAGAAGGCGACAAATATTCAATTCCACAAATTATTGAAGCCGAAATTAATTCGCAAGACGGCGTAGAAAGTTCGGCTTACTTGGCTCCCGACCAAAAAACCTTATACTTTTCGAGCAATAGAAGTGGCGGATATGGAGGAAAAGACATTTATAAAGTAGTAAAATTGCCTAACGAAAAATGGAGCAAAGCTATGAATTTAGGGTCAATAATAAATTCTCAATACGATGAAGATGCTCCTTTTATTCAAGCAGACGGAGTTACTTTATTCTTTAGCTCAAGAGGACATAAAAATATGGGTGGATACGATGTTTTTAAAACCGTGAAAAATGAAAATGAAAATTGGACATTTCCTGAAAACTTAGGTTGCCCAATAAATTCGGTAGCCGATGACATATTTTTTGTAGCCAATCCCGAAGGAACTACCGGATATTTCTCTAGTAATAGGCGGGGTGGTTTTGGCGAAACCGATATTTATAAAGTAGAATTTCCTGAAATTTTTACAGAAAACCTTTTCTTAAAAGGGCGAGTTGAATGTGAAAAAACAGGTTTGCCATTAAAAGCAACTATTACAATTGTAGATTACGACACCAAAGAACTTCAAGGAATTTATAGAACAAGTGGAAATAGCGGTAAATTTATTATGGTTTTGTTGCCAAAAAGGCATTACAAACTAATTGTTGAAACAGATGGTTACCATAGTTACATAGACGATATTGATATGACAGACAAATTAAGAATTAACGATTTGTTTAAAAATATTAAAATGCAAGCAATAGATAATGAATAAAATAGCAATAACAATATTATTAATTATTTCATTGTGGAAGCCTATATTTTCGCAAGATGCACATTTTACACAATTTTATGCTTCCCCATTGTATTTAGCTCCTTCTTTTGCAGGAAATACCGCAGGAAGCAGAGTTATTGTAAATTTTAGAGACCAGTGGCCCGCAATACCCGGAGCTTTTGTAACATATTCAATTTCAGCAGATCATTTTTTCCCAACATTAAATAGTGGACTTGGAATGTATATTTTTAGAGACCAAGCAGGTTCGGGACATTTAGCAACAACTAATTTAGCTTTTCAATACAATTACAACATTAAATTATTCAAAAAATGGGATATAAGACCAGGCTTACAATTTTATTATACACAACGCTCAATAGACTTTTCCGAATTAGTTTTCAACGACCAATACTCAAACGGTGGCTTATCGTACACATCAAGTATTGAAATTCCATCACAAAACAAAGTAGGCTATTTCGATTTTGCTTTATCGGCACTAATTTATTCAAATATTCAATGGTTTGGATTTACTTTCGACCACATAAACACACCTAATCAATCATTAAAAAATACAGTTAGTGAAGTTCCTCTCAAATTTGTATTTTTTGGCGGATATAAAATTATGCTACAAGGTAAACCCGGAAATACAAATGAGGAAAGTATAAATTTGGCATATAATTATCGTGCACAAGGCAAATTCGACCAAATAGATTTTGGAGCATACTGGACTAAACATCAGTTTGTTATGGGTATGTGGTATAGAGGAATTCCAGCATTGAAACAATACGAAAAAGGATACCAAAACAACGATATGTTAGCTATTTTAGCTGGTTACGATTTTCTTTCGTTGGGATTAAAAATTGCGTACAGCTACGATTTTACAATTTCTAAACTTGTTGCACAAACTGGTGGTGCTCACGAAATTTCAATGGTTTTGTTATTCAATCAAAATCAAAAATTAAAAAGAAAATACAAAGCTGTAATTGTGCCTTGCCCAAAATTTTAGACTAAGGGAAAAAATTAAGCAGCTTTATAACAGTTTAGTATAAACGTTGAACTCTAAAAAACAACACCATAATTACACAAAATAACATTTCAATTTACCCAAACCCAACAACAGCGTTAGTAAATATTGAAGGCGAAAATATTATTAAAATTGAGTTGTTAAATTCTGTTGGCAAACAACTTATTTCTACAACAAACCATTTTATAAATTTATCAAATTATTCCAAAGGTATTTATTTTGTAAAAGCCTTTTCTAATGGTGGTTTTGTAGTTAAAAAATTAGTTGTAGAATAAAAACACAATAACAATTATTTTAAGAATAGCTTAGTTTACTAAGCTATTCTTATTTAAAATAACTTTTAAAAAAATTGGGAAAGCAAAAAAATAAGCATAATTTTAGAAATAAAAAAACACTTATGAGAAAATACTTAATACTGTCATTTACAGCACTTTTGTTAAGTTGCAACCAGTCAGAAAAAATTGAATTAAACAAAAAAAGTATGGAAAATAACCCATTATTAGTAGAATTTAAAACTCCTTATGGAGTACCGCTATTTGAACAAATAAAACCAGAACATTTTATACCTGCAATAAAAGAAGGCGTAAAAGAACATCAGCAAGAAATAGAAAAAATAGCAAACAACAAAGAATTACCAACATTTGAAAATACTATTGAAGCTATTGATAATAGTGGTAAATTATTGCGAAAAATAGTACCAATTTTAGATAATTTAACTTCGGCAGAAACTAACGAAGAACTGCAAAAAGTAGAAAAAGAAGCATCGCCAATTTTAATAGACCACTACGATAAAATTAAACTTAACGAGCAATTATTTGCCAGAATAAAAGCAATTTACACAAAAAAAGACAGCATTAATCTAAACCCAGAACAGACAGTATTATTAGAAAAATACTATAAAGATTTTGTTAGGGGTGGTGCAAATTTAAAAACCGAAGCTAAAGAAACACTAAAATCGATAAATAAAGAATTAGCAATGCTCTCAATAAAATTTGGCGATAATAATTTAGCCGAGACCAATGCATTTGAACTAATTATCGATAAAAAAGAAGATTTAAAAGGATTACCACAATCAATAATTGAAGCAGCAGAAGAAACAGCCAAAGAAAAAGGGAAAAGCGGAAAATGGATTTTTACATTGCAAAAACCTAGCCTTATGCCATTTTTAATGTATGCCGAAAACAGAGAATTACGCAAAAAAATGCAAGATGCATACTTAAATACATCTGACCAAAACAACGCAAACGACAACAAAGAAATAGTAGCTAAAATAATTAAACTACGACAACAAAAAGCCGAACTTTTAGGGTATAAAAATTACGCTTTCTATGTTTTAGAGGAAAATATGGCAAAAACACCCGATAAAGTTTATGAACTTATCAATAAATTAATGAAAGCTTCTACAAAAAAAGCAATTCAAGAACGCACAGAATTACAAAAACTTGCTACAAAAGAAGGTAAAAATTTTAAAATAGATTATTTCGATTGGTCGTTTTACTCAGAAAAATTGAAAAAAGAAAAATACAATGTAAACGACGAAATATTACAACCATATTTTGAACTAAATAATGTTAGAAATGGAGCATTTATGGTTGCAAACAAACTTTATGGTATTAATTTTACAAAAGTAGATACAGTACCTGTTTATCAAAAAGATGTTGAAGTTTATAGAGTTACTGAAGCCGACGGAAAAGAAATAGGAATTTTATATATGGACTTTTTTGTTCGTGCAGGTAAAAAATCGGGTGCTTGGATGACTTCTTTTAGAGACCAATACAAAGAAAATGGCAAAAATATAGAGCCAATAATTTCAACAGTATTTAATTTTGCTAAACCATTAGCCGGAAAGCCATCTTTATTAACGTTAGAAGAAGTAGAAACAGTTTTTCACGAATTTGGGCACGCCTTGCACGGATTGCTATCAAACTCAACTTACATATCACTTTCGGGCACATCTGTGGCACGCGATTTTGTTGAGTTGCCATCGCAAGTTATGGAAAATTGGGCAACAGATTTAGAAGTTTTAAAACTTTATGCAAAAAACTACAAAACAGGAGAAGTAATTCCCGATAGCTTAATTAAAAAAATTGATGCAGCTTCAAAATTTAATCAAGGATTTATAACTACCGAATATCTTGCAGCAGCAATTTTAGATATGGATTGGCATACAAAAGTTAGCGATTTTAACACTATTGATGTTCGTGATTTTGAAAATAAATCGTTAACAAAAATGGGACTAATCCCCGAAATTAAAGTTAGATACAGAAGTACGTATTTTTCGCATATTTTTCAAGGTGGTTATGCAGTAGGATATTATGGATATATTTGGGCTGCAATATTAGATTCCGATGCTTTTAACGCTTTTAAAGAAACTAACATTTTTGATAAAGAAACAGCCAAAAAATTTAGAGATAATATTATTTCTCGCGGAGGGACTGAAGACCCAATGAAACTTTATGTTAATTTTAGAGGTAGAGAACCAAAAATTGAAGCACTTATAAATAAGCGTGGATTAAATTAATAAAACAAAGCAAAAAGCTCCTAAATTTAGGAGCTTTTTGCTTTGTTAAAAAAACTAAACGAAACTTTTCCATAATACCTTGTTTCGTAAGGTAAAGTTTCTTTAAAAGTAAATCTGTTGCTGTGTTCTATAATTAGAATCCCATCATCATTTAAAAAATTACCCGCAAAAATTAATTTTGGAACATCTTCAAAATTTGGCATATCAAAAGGAGGGTCGGCAAAAATAACATCGTATTTGCTTTTCGACATTTTTAAGAATTTGAACACGTCGGTTTTTATTATATTTAAGCCCAATTTAAGCTCATTATTTGTTTTGTTTATAAAATCAATGTGGTTATAATCAATATCAATAGTGGTTACATTTTGGCAACCTCGCGATGCAAATTCATAGCTTATACTTCCTGTTCCAGCAAATAAATCTAAAAATTTAACATCTTCAAAATCTATTATATTATTTAGTATATTAAATAATGATTCTTTTGCCATATCGGTAGTAGGTCTGGCATTTAGTTTTTTTATTGTGCCAAAATACCTCCCTTTATGTTTTCCGCTTATTATTCGCAATGTATTAAGTTTAAAAGATTAGTAAATTTGCTTATTTTGGTATCGTTAAAAACATAACTATAATTTAATGAGGGTTTTGCGTATTTTATTTTTTTAATATAATTGCTTAACATAATTATTTCGTTAGATTCGTTGGTAAAAATACCCGATATTATTAGCTCTATTTTTTCTGGTTGCAAATTAAATTTATCAAAAATATTAAGAACAAAAAAAACAAAATCGGTACTAGTTTTATATGAAAAAGTATTTTTAAATATTAGCTGGCTTTTTATGAATAATGAAACATCAATAAATTGTTTTTCCGACTCAATTAAAAGAGTAGTTTTATCTTTTGATTGGTTAACGAAGTTTTCGTTAATTATTACGCTTGCTTGGTTATAGATTGCAAAATTTGTAAAATTGCTTTTAATTAATGCTAATATGTTTTTATTTATAGTAAAAATGTTATAACTGTCATTTCTAAGTTTATTTCTGTATATTTCTTCGTTATTATCAATAGACACATTAAATTCTAGAATATTTGCTTCTTTCTCTAAGCTGTAAAAAGCTTTTGGAACTATTATAGTTTTTGTCGAATATACTACAAATTTCACTTTACCCGAATATTGCTTAAAAATATCGTCGGCAAAAAAAGTTTCAATATTGTTTTGAATTATAGCACTTTTTAAGCGAGTAAATTTGTTGCGTTTAATGTCGAATAAACAATAAGCAAAGTTGCTTTCAGATATTTTTATAAATAAACTATAGTTATTTAGCTCGTTTATATCAAAAGTTTCGTCTTTAAAGTCGAATTCGTACATTATTTTTGTTTATGTTCTTTATCAAAAGTAATAAAAAAAGCCGAAACATTGTTTCAGCTTTTTGTAAATTTTATCTGTTAAATTATTCCCAATTACCAGAATTGTTATTTGCTTCGGTAAGAGAGCCAACTTTAAGTGTGTCGTATATATCAAAAGGTTTTGTATCTACAGCTTCAAAAACTTGAACTTTTACACCTGTTTTTGCGTCGCCTGTAGTTACAACCGATGCCCCTAATTTAAATACTGCTTTGCTTGTAAACGGAATGTATTTTAAAGAATCTATTGGGAAATTTTTCGGGAAAATAGAGTCTAATACTGCAACTTTAATGGTATCTCTAACAACGAAACCTTTTTTAACAGCTTCTTCGGCGGTTAAACCTGCCGGAAGTTTACGTAAAATAATACCGTATTTTATGGCATCGGCTTCGGTCATAGTATCTTCGTTAAAACTACCCATATTTCTAACCATCAACAAAGAGTCGAATTTAACAAAGTTTATTAGCGTATTAAAATCGCCAGTAAATGTTAAATATTTTTCTTTGTATGCTACTTGTGCTGTTCTGATGTCTTTTAATCGTTGAATTACCGCTGCATAACGTTTGGTTTTTTCGTTTTTAAAGTTTATAGGTTTTGCAATAGAATCGTAATCTACGTACGAAAATAATACTATAAGAATTAACAATATTGAAATAATAGGAATTTTTAATTTCTTTAAATTTTCAATTATACCAACATTAAGTTTATCGGCAAAATTAACACTTGAATGGTGTAAACCTTCAGATTTAGACAGTTTGCCTATTCCGCTAATTATTTTTAAAACACCAAAAAACAAAGCAACTAACAGCGAAACAATAACAACTGCATAGGCTATATTAACAAGTAAGTTTGATATAAAATCCATTCTTATAAAATTTTTGTAAGAATGCAAATTTATAATAATTTCATAAATAATAATTCATAAATAACATTTTTTTAGCGTAATTTTATTTTTTTTTAAATCTATGCTGGCTGAACACATAAAAAATAAGATTTTAGATAATTTTAAACACACACCTACAAATAATCAAAAAATACTTATAGAAAGGCTTTCAGAATTTATTGTTCCTTTAAATAACAAAACTATATTATTATTAACCGGATATGCCGGAACAGGAAAAACTACTGTAATAAGTGCATTCGTAAATACTTTAGAGGAATTTAAGCAAAAATCAGTTTTAATTGCCCCAACAGGAAGGGCGGCAAAAGTTATTTCGGCATATTCTAAAAAAACTGCATTTACAATACATAAAAAAATATACATACAAAAAACTGCAACCGACGATTTGGGGAAATTTGTATTAAATGCAAATTTAACGACCAATACCATTTTTATTGTCGATGAGGCTTCAATGATTTCTAACACAAACGATTCTGGTATTTTTGGTAGCGGCAGATTGTTAGACGATTTAATAAACTTTGTATTTAGCGGTAAAGGCTGTAAACTAATTATTATTGGCGATACGGCGCAATTACCGCCCGTAAAATCGAATTTAAGTCCCGCTTTAAACGAAAAAGAGATAGAATTCTACGGAAAACAAATTGAAACAGTAAATTTATCGGAAGTTGTTCGGCAAACAAAAAAATCGGGAATACTCTTTAATGCTACTAAAATAAGAAATAAAATTACTAATAACGAAAATGGTTATCCTATTATTGAATATAAAAACTTTACCGATGTGGTTAAATTAAATGGCGAAGATTTGATAGAAACAATAGCAACATCTTACGAAAAATATGGTAGCGAAAACACAATTATAGTAACACGTTCAAACAAAAGAGCAAACAAATTTAACGAAGGAATTAGACGAACTATATTATTTCGAGACGAAGAAATTTCTAATGGCGATTTTTTAATGATTGTTAAAAACAACTATTTTTGGTTACCCGAAAATAAATATACCAATTTTATTGCTAATGGCGATATTGTAAGAATTTCGAGAATTGGAAAATATGAAAATTTTTATGGGTTTAGGTTCGTAAATGTTGACGTTCAATTTGTTGATTATCCCGAAATGGAAATTTCAACAAAAATAATTTTAAACACCCTTAGTTCAGAAACAGCTTCATTATCGACCGACCAAAATAGAGAGTTCTTTTTTCGTGTTGCAGAAGATTACGAACACATTAAAGATAAAAAAAAACGATATGCCGAAATTAGAAAAAACCCATTTTTTAATGCCCTACAAGTAAAATTTGCCTATGCTGTAACTTGCCATAAAGCCCAAGGCGGACAGTGGGATAGCGTTTTTATTGACCACGGATATATAACCCCAGAAAGTGTAGATGTAGATTTTCTCAGATGGCTTTATACAGCCTTTACTCGTGCATCAAAAAAAATCCATTTAATTAATTTTAATAAAGAATTTTTTGAAATAGAAACATAATGTTTAGCAAGTGTTTACTAATTGTTAATAAGTAAAATTAAAAAATATAAGACAATTATTTACTTTTGTTGAACACTTGTTAAATAACTTATTCAATGAACTCAGATAAGTCTAATATAACTTTCTTTGCTGGAAGAAACAGCAGATACATAGCAGAAAAAATAGTTAAAGAATATGGTACAAAATTAGGAAAATCGTCTGTTTTAGAATTTAGCGATGGGGAATTTCAACCATCATTCGACGAAACAGTTAGAGGAAAACACGTATTTATTATTCAATCTACATTTGCCCCAACCGAAAACCTTTTCGAATTGCTTTTAATGATAGATGCCGCAAAAAGAGCATCGGCATACAAAATTGTAGCAGTAATACCATACTTTGGTTTTGCCCGACAAGACAGAAAAGACCGACCTCGTGTTTCCATAGGAGCAAAACTTATGGCAGATTTGTTGACCGCAGCAGGAGTAAGCCGTGTAATGACTATGGACTTACATGCCGACCAAATACAAGGATTTTTCAATGTTCCGGTTGACCATATTTATGCATCATCTATATTTGTTCCGTATATAAAATCGCTTAATCTAAAAGATTTAGTAGTAGCTTCTCCAGATATGGGAGGTGCAAAAAGAGTAAATAACTACTCAAAATTTTTAAATTGCCCAATGGTTGTTTCACACAAATCAAGAGATAAGGCAAATCAAGTAGGCGAAATGACAATTATAGGTCACGTAAAAGGAAAAGACATTATTATTTTAGATGATATGATTGATACCGCAGGTACAGTAACAAAAGCCGCCGAAATAATGATGTATAGAGGTGCAAATAGCGTAAGAGCAATTGCAACTCACCCTGTTTTATCGGGTCCAGCATACGACAGAATAAAAAACTCGGCATTAACAGAATTAATTGTTAGCGATTCTATTCCTGTAAAACCAGATAGCGAAAAAATTAAAGTCTTATCAATAGCCAACCTATTCGCTAAAACAATAGATAAAGTTTATAATTACGAATCAATAAGTTCTAGTTTTATTATTTAAATAAATTTATTATCTTTGCAAACTTAAAAAAAAGTCTAACGTGTGATGGGGAAACTTGAAACGCTTGTTTTCTAGTAGCACAACAAAATAAATATAATGAAAACTATTGAAATTAATGCATTGCCAAGAATTATAACAGGTAAAAAAGCAACAAAAAAATTAAGAAAAGATGGAATGGTGCCTTGTAATTTATATGGGGGCGAAAAAAATGTAAACTTTTACGTAAGCGAAAAAGAATTAAAAAAAATTGTTTATACACCAGATGTATATTTAATCAGTATTAATTTAGAAAACAAAAAACACTCTGCAATACTTCAAGAATTACAGTTTCACGTAGTTAGTGATGCACTTACACACTTAGATTTTATTGAAGTTAACGATAATAAAATTGTAAAAACAGAAATACCAGTAAACTTAGTAGGAACATCGCAAGGTGTTTTAGATGGCGGAAGAATGGATTTAGTTGTTAGACGTTTAAAAGTTAAAGGCTTAGTTAAAGATATGCCAGAAACATTAGACATAAACATTGAAAATTTAACAATAGGAAAAGGAATTAAAGCTGGCGAGCTAAACTTTGAAGGACTTAAAATATTAAACCCTGCAAGTACAATTATATGCTCGGTTAAAGTAACAAGAGTTTCTAAAAGTGCCGCAACAGCCGAAGCCGCTACCGCTACTACTAAATCGAAAAAATAATTAATTAAACTGTGAAATATCTAATCACAGGATTAGGAAATATAGGCGAAGAATATAAAAACACTCGCCACAACATAGGATTTATGGTTTTGGACGCATTAGCAAATGCGTCCAAAATTGTTTTTGAAGAACAACGCTACGGAAGCATTGCCCATCTAAAAATTCAATCACGAACATTTGTACTACTTAAACCAAATACTTACGTTAATTTAAGTGGCAAAGCGGTTAATTATTGGCTGCAAAAAGAAAAAATACCTATAGAAAACTTATTGATAATTGTAGACGATTTATCGTTATCATTTGGAAAACTCCGTTTAAAAGAAAAAGGAAGCGATGGCGGTCATAACGGATTAAAAAACATTCAACAAATATTAGAAACAACAAATTACCCAAGGCTTAGAATTGGAATTGGAAGCGATTTTGAAAAAGGCAAACAAGTAAATTATGTACTTGGCAAGTGGGATAAAGACGAAATGTTAAAAATTGAACAATTATCAGAAACATCTGCACAAATAATTAAGAGTTTTGGAACAATTGGAATTGAAAGAACAATGAATCAATTTAATCAAAAATAATTTTACAAAACGAAAATATTTAATAATTTAGAAAAATAAAAAATCTAAACGAGAAATCTATTATAACATTTATCACAACCCATATTATTATATTTTAGATACTTCGTTAGACTATAAAAAACAAATTGTAAACAGATGAAATTAATATTACAAACATTATTTTTTACATTAATATCTTTTATAGTAGCAGGTCAATCGAGCCAACCAGTTGTGTTAATAAAAGGTAAAGTTTTAAACGAACGAAATATGATGCCCGTTGACGCAGATGTGAGCATTATTTACGAAGATTTAGCTACAGGAAAAGAAGCCGGAATAGCCAGAATTGACCCAAGAAATGGCAAATATCAAATAATTTTACCCTACGGAAAAGAATATGGTTATATGGCTTTGGCTGAAGGATATTACAGTGTATCTAAATCGTTAGATGTTACCGATTTAAAAGAATACGCCGAAATTGATGAACAAAATTTATTTTTAGCCCCAATAAAACTCGACCAAGTTGTTAGATTAAATAATATTTTTTTTAAGAAGAACGATTCCGAATTAAGAAAAGAATCATACATAGAACTTAACAGATTGGTTGAATTTTTAACAATAAATAAAAAATTAATAATAGAAATTTCATCGCATACCGATAATTCACAAGACGTAGAAGAAAGCCTTAAAATATCGGAAAGTAGAGCCGATGTTGTTTATAACTACCTAATATCTAAAGGCATAAAAGAAAAAATGCTTACAAAAAAAGGCTACGGACAAAAATTTCCAATAGGCTTTAATAGCGATAAAGAAGGCAGAGAAATGAATAATAGGGTTGAATACAAAATTATAGGCGGTGTCGAAAAATAAAAATTAAAAAAAATTTGTACTAATTAAAAAAAAGCGTATCTTTGCACCACTTTTTAACAAAAGTAGCTCTTTAAATGGTTTGGTAGTTCAGTTGGTTAGAATACATGCCTGTCACGCATGGGGTCGCGAGTTCGAGTCTCGTCCAGACCGCCAATAAAAAGCAAAAGCCCTTAATTCATAGCGAGTTAAGGGCTTTTTGTTTCTTGTGGTTACCAAATAATACCAATAATACTTGAAAATACTGCGTTCGGAATTTTCGAAATGAAGTATATTGAAAGTCAAATTGGGATTAGACCAACCTCATTTATAGCTTAAATAAATCGTAAAAATCATCGTCTATTTTGGTATCTACAATTCCCTGTTTTGTTAAAACTGAAAAATAATCTTTTACTTTTTGCACCAATTCGTCTCCTTGCACATAATTAAAATTTACTCTATTCAAGAAAAGTTCTACTCTATCTACCGATTGTCTCATCATATCGAAAGAGAGGTTTGCTGCCTCTTTTTTGTTTTCGTTTACCCATTCAATGGCTTTTTTAAGCTCATCGAGGAAAACCTCAGCCAATTCTGGATTTTGACGCACAAATTCGCCTTTAAACACAATGCCTGCATTTGGAAAACTTCCAAAATTTGGGTTGTATTTATTCCATATTTCGTTGAATGAGATTACCGAAATTTCTTGACCTCTATCTTGCATTACTTTTATGGCATAACTTGCCTCTGGTTCGCGAAGTATAACTGTATCGGCATTTCCACTTACAAAATCAGCGTATATTTCTTCTGGTCTGCCAAAAGGTTCACCGTACACGAAATTAAAATCGGCAACATCAAGTCCACTTGCTTTAATTAAGTATTTTGTTATTTTAGCTGGTGGGGCTTCCTCAAACAAAGGTGTGTAAATATTTTTTCCTTTTATGTCGCTAAAATCTTTGGCTTTATAGCGAGTAAGAAGCACAAAATTATCCCAAACAAAAAGAGCTGGAATTTTTATATCGGCATTTTTCAATTTTGCAGCGGTTATAACTGCCGAAAAGCTAATATCGGCTTTGCCGGTGGTTATCCACGCCAAATGTTTTTCGGTTTCCTCCCAAACTTTTAACTCTTTAATGTTTACGCTTTTGCGAATAACTTCCGACTGCAACAACCTCATTATTACAGGATAAGCAACTGGAGTAGCCGATTGGATAACGACATCGGTCTTGTTTGTGGAGGTTTCTTCATTATTTACAATGCTTGGTTTTTTATAAAAATACACCCATATTTCGGTTTGAGAAAAATATTCGGTAGTATGTTCAAAACCCATTTCGGATAACATATTCATTATTGGAAATGGCTCAAATCGTTGAATTAGCACAAATCCCTCATCTTCTTTCAATGAATAAGCTTTTTTAATGATAATATCGAATGGGTCGGTTTGCATTGAACGAACATCTAAAAGTTCAAAATCTTCTTTTCGCTCTTGCCAAGGTATTTGCGATTGTGGCTTTTTAGGATTAAAAATAGAAAGGCGATATTCTCTATTTTGAGATATGTTAATTTTCAAATTCAATCCTCTTACCAAATTAATAAGTTCAGTAGGCTTGCTAACCGATAAATAAACAAGATTTTCTTGTTCACTTAGATGCGTTATTTTTTCAATTAATTCGGGCATACTATCGGCGTTGTAAATATATCGCTCCATAGATTCTGTCCAAGTAATTTCGTCGCTCTCTACAATTAAATTGTTAGCATCCAGTTGTTTAAGGCAATCAGGAGCTAATTTTTGCAATTTATCGATTGTTCCATTGGCTTGGTTTAAAATATGCAATATTTCGCAAATTGAAATTCCGGTAACTTTAGCCGCTTCACTAAAAGTAGCAAATTTTGCCAATGTATTGTACATTATGGGGTTTAGTAACTTGCTAAATTTCGGAGAAAAATTTATTAGAACATCTTTCAATAAAGTATTTGAATCTAATGTTTTTTTTATGTTAGAACTAGCCAAAATGGGCTCTTTATCCAGATTTTGATTTTGTGCTGTAATTTCAATAGCCTGAACCGGACAAACATCTAATGCTTCTTGTGAGCGTTTTTCTTCATCAGAATTTTCTGGTTGTTTTTTCACATAAGCTATCTCTAAACTATTCATAGCAAAGTTATTAGGTGCTACTTCTACACATGCATGGCACGAAATGCACTCTTCTGTTACTTTAAAAGTTTTCATTTTTTTTGATTTTATATTTTTTATACCAAACAATAAAGCCTGATATTAAGATGAATAATATTGCTAATCCTACTATAGGAACTACTAGAATATAGAAATCGCCAATTATAAATTGGAAAATTCTACCGGTATGAATTTCTAAAGCCAAATTCCATAACGATATTGGCTGATTAGCTATATTTTGTGGCATTTTTGTAAATATTTTGTTGCTTTCAATATAGCTTGCACCATTATTATAGTCGAAATAAATTATTTGATTGGCTGTATCGCGAGCAATTCCGGTAATTATAAATTGTCCAATTGGAGCACCTCGCTTTTCAACATTAATGTATTTTTCTTTGGTAATGTAATTAGTAATTAAATTTTCTTTAGTGTTCCATAAAAACAAACCCTCAAACGAACCAATTAAATAACTGTTTAAATCTGTTTTTTCAAACACATTGACTCCCATAACACTCATTGGTGGCTGGGTTTCAAATTTTTTTAGCTTAGTTTTAAAATGGTCTGATGTATAAAAAACACCGTCTAAAGTTGCAAGAATGTAAGTTTTATTTTGTTCGTCGTAAATTATTCGTCGTAGTTTGTCGAACCACGGATTTGGCGTATCTAATTCGCTAAACGGTATTTTTTTTACTTGAATATTTGCAATAGGTATTAAAAATGGTGGGCGTAAAAATATGCCGGTACTTGTGGTAATTATAAGAAGTATTAGAGAAGTCCAACCAATTTTGTTATGCCATTTTAAATTCCACAAATTGCTTTTAATAAGCTTTATACGTTTATTTTGGGTTGTATTTTGCTTTTTTAAAACTATTTTATTGAAAAATACTATTAATCCAGTAATGGTTAGAAAGGCAAAAATAAGTCCTACAATATCTACTATAATTTTGCCTATATTGCCATAAATTTCGCCTGAATGAATTACCCAAAGGGTTTTAAACAATCCTATTTTATTGTTGTAGTTTTCCGGTTCTGGTATTTGTATTTTATTGAAAGTAATTAAATCGTTGGTTCTATATAAAGCCGAACGAGTTTGGATTAGAATATCGGTATTAACTTCTAAAATATCAGTAATTCTGCTGTTTTTTTCGGGAATTTCTATATATTGCCATTGTTTTTTCGAGTAATTATACCTAAAAAGTCCAAAAAAAGTACCTGCTAATAGTTGGTTGTTTTGTGTTTTAAATAATTTACAAATTTTATGATTATCGCTACCTTTTTTAAAACCGGCGTTAAAATCCGAAAATTTCTGCATTGAGCTGTCGGTAAGCCAAATGCCAATATTTCCGTATATTAAAACGCTATCATTATTTAGTTTTAATGTTCCCTTTACGCTTGTATTATTCCAGTTATTGTACTCATATTCAGCAGGTAAAATACGCCTACTAACATCTATTGAAGAAAATAATTTCCTATGGTTTAGAACAATTCCGGATATTGCGAATATTAAAATAAATACTGCAAAAACGATACTTATCCATTTGTGATATTTTATAAGAAATTTCATAATTTGTACAATTTAGTTTGAGATAAACTCCCACCAAAAATATGCAGGAGTTTATCAGCAAACAAAATATTATGCTTTTTTACCCATAAAAGTTTTTAAGAATAAATCTACAAATACTAAAACTCCACCACCAATCATTAAGGTATCTGGTAAAATTCGGAACCACATCCAGCCTTGCATTCCGTCAATTGCTTCACGAGTTCGGGTGTAGTAGTAACCCATTTCTGACGCAACACGAGTTTGTTCCAATCCAATTATTAAGGTTGGTAATGCAAACAACAAAACGCCAATTGTTAACGACCAAAAAGCCATTTTACTCAATTTGGTGTTCCAAACCCATCCATTTGCCATTGCGTTGGCACGAGAAGTCATGTATAAAAATGCTATTGAAATAT
>DYMG01000060.1 GCA_020721655.1 Paludibacter propionicigenes
CTCATTTATTATTTATAAAAATGAGAGGAAAATCTTGACCAAATCCGTAACTTGTTGGGTACTGCGGATTTCCTTTATATTTTTCCGATAAAATTGGGACTTGGTCTTCAACATAATAAGTTAATTCTTTTACTGTAAGTTTGTTATCGGTTAAAATTGTGTTGTTTTTAAATGCTTCTAAAATTGCGTAAGTAAAAACTCCGTGTCCAAGTTCGCCAAATTCGCCAGCAAGTTGTTGCGACCCACTTGCTGTAATAAAATATGTTCCGGTGCTATGGGCTAATTGAGAAATTGCTTTTTCTTCTTCCGACCCTCTGCTTGCAAGTTGTTCTATTGCACCACCACTTTGGCATGCATCTAAAACAAATAATTGTTTTTCGGCTTTTATTTGTTCGGAAATTTCTCGTAATTTGCTTGCCGATATTCCACTGTTTTTAAGCATTTCGTTGCTATATAGGTTTGTTATTTCCCAAGGAATTAAATAAAATTCAGATTTGCTATCGGTTTGTGCCGGACTCATTGAACCATGACCCGCATAATAGAATACAAACACATCGTTTTGTTGAGTTTTTTCGGCTATTTTTTCGAATGTCGCTAAAATACTGTCTTTACAAGCTTTTTCGTTTGTTAATGTTACAATTTCAGTATTTTTAAAAATTGTGTTAGAGTTTTTTGTTAGTTCTTGGGTAAATGCAGTTGCATCGGCTAAAGCGTAATTAAGGTTATATGATGGCTTTTTGTACGTGTTTATCCCTATAGAAAAAACGTATAAATTTGGTGTACTAAATTCATTTCCAGTATATTCAACGCCAACAATTTTAGATTTTTTTGTTCCTTGATTGTTGTATGCTGCTATTTCTATTGTGTTTAAGCCTTTTGAAAGGTCTATAGTGTAGTTTTTTGTAATTTTTTCGCCTTTATTATTTATGTTTATTTTATTAGTAATAATAAGTTTATTGTTTTGATATACACGTATTTCGTCAATTCCTCCGCCCATATCGGTAATTTCTGTGCTTAGCTCTGTGGTTTTTTCCGATGTCGATAAAAGTGTTTCTATTGCTCCTCTAAACATAGGTTCTTGGTTGCTTGGTTTTGTTATGGCTACATCTGGCAAATCAGATATTTTTAAAATATTTATAGTTGTATCGTTTTCTTGTGCAACAATATCGGCGGTTAATTTTGGTGTGAAATATTGTTCGTACATATTTTCTAATGGAATAATTTCTAAATCTTTAACAAAATAAAACGATTTTATTCCTGCTTCGGTTCCGTTAAAGCGTCCGTCTGGGGTGTATGAAATCCAATTTTGTGAGTCTTTAAGTCCAATCTCGGTTAGTAAAAGTTTATTGGTTTTTAAATCCCAAATTTTAATGGTTCCGTCTTGACTTGTAGAAATAAGTTGTGTGTTATTTGCATTAAACTCAATATCGTTAATCCATCTATCGTGAGCATTAATGGTTGTTAGCTCTTTTTCGGTTTCTGTGTCCCAAAGTTTAATAACTCTATTTCCACTAGTTGCAAGAATTTTATCGTTATTATTAAATTTTACATTAGTTATTTGTTGTGTGTGTTCTTTTAGTGTTTTTTCAAGTTTTCCTGTTTCAATGTTAAAAATATAGGCACTAAATTTCCCTTCTTTGGAATCATCGCCTTCACCAAAAGCTATATATTGCCCGTTATTACTAAAGTCTATTGAATGTATTAAGTTTTTAAATTTGAATTTTTTCAGTTCTGCACCTGTCTTAACATCGAATATTATGGCGGCGTTTCTTAAACCTACTGATATTTGTTTTGAATTTTTGCTAAATGCAATATAATATGGCACTTCAAATTTTTGGTCTATTGAAAGTAGTTCTGCTCCAGTTTTAGTATCATAAATTTTAAGTTGTTGGTAGCTTGAAACGGCTAACATTGTATTGTCGTAGCTAAACCTTACCTGTCTAATCCAATTTTTTTGATTTTTAAATTCGTGCAAATTTTTGCCTGTTATTGCACTAATTATTGAGCTCGAATTTTTTGATGTTCCATAAGCAATAAATTTTTTATCTGGACTTAGCGTAATGCACGAAAGTCCTCCATCAGCATCTTTATATTCTTTATTATCAATAAATTTAGTCATATAGTTTATGTAGGCTCTGTTTCCATTTTTGCCTACAGCAAAGTATTTGTTTGAATCGATATAAGCTTCTTGATAAATGTATTTTTCTATTCCTGTAAATGTTTTTTGAAGTTCTCCTGTGTTTATATCCCAAACTTTTATAGTTTTGTCCCAACTTCCCGAAGTTAATAAATAGTTGTTATTTGTGCTAAATTTTATTATTCCCACTCTACCTTTGTGAGCATCAATATTTTTAAGTTCTTCACCATTAGTAAAATCTAATATTTTAAATGCTTCGCTTTTCGAGTCTGACGATGCTATATACTTGTTTACATTATCTAAAGCAACTGAAATAATTGGATAGCGATGATTGGCAATTTCTTTAATTTGCTCTCCGGAAATTGTGTTGTAAATTCTAATAGTGTTATCTTGGCAACCAGCTACAATATTGTTTCCTGAAAAATCTAACTGTATTGATGTAAAATTTGTTGCTGTATTTTCGATAGTTTTTAAAATTTCTCTTTTATTTATATCCCATATTAAAATTTTGTTGCTTGTATTTATTGCAATAAATTTTCTATTGTTGCTTATTGTAATATTTAAAATTTCATCTTTATTTCCTATATAATCTTTCATTAATGAGCCTGTTTCAATATCAAAATATTTAATTTCAAAAGAGCCTCCAACAATTAACGATTTGTTATCGTTAATAAATTTTACCATTTTAATTTTTCCAACATCGGCTTTAATGGTTTTTATTTCTTTGCCAGATTGAATATCCCAAATTTTTACCACGTATTTTTGGTCTTGCTCTTTGCCTGTTTCACCCGATGCTATTAAATTATTATCGGAACTTATATCTATACAAGAAACTTTATTTGTGTGCCCTAAAAGCGTTTTTATTTCTTTTTCTATTTTAAAATCCCAAATTATTATTGATTTATCTTCGCTTGATGTGGCTAGAAATTTATTGTTTGTGCTAAGAGCAAAATCGGTAATTGCATCGCTATGTCCTTGGTTCGACTTTAAAACGGTTTCGACATAATTATCTGTTTGCGAATGTGTTGCAGAAATAAAAATAAATAATAAGTTTAAAAATATGGCTGTTTTTTTCATTTTTAATGTTTTTTTTGATGTTTTTAACAAAAATTATGCAAATTTAGTAATTAAACCCAAAAATCAGCATTAGGAAATGCTGATTCGATTAAAATTTTGTAATTCAGAATTTTAACAAAATGATAAACAAAAAAAGAGAATTTCTGTAAAGAAACTCTCTTTTTTTGTTTATTAAAGATGTTTTATTAAAATCTTTTTTCTTTAATTCTAGCACTTTTACCTTGTAAGCCTCTAAGATAGAATATTCTAGCTCTTCTAACTTTACCCGATTTGTTAAGTTCTATTTTATCTATGTTTGGCGATGCAAAAGGAAATATTCTTTCGGTTGCAAATGTTCCAGACATTTTTCTTACTGTAAAAGTTGCAGTATTTCCAGCTCCTCTGCGTTGCAAAACAACACCTCTAAATTGCTGAATACGCTCTTTATTACCTTCTTTAATTTTATAGTGTACTGTAATTGTATCTCCACTTCTAAAATTTGGGAACTCATTTGCCAATGCATATTCGTTCTCTACATATTTCATTAAATCCATCTCTACAACAATTTATTGTTTTATTGACTAAAATTTGGTCTGCAAAAGTAAGAAAATATTTGATAAATAAAAATCTTTAATGAAAATAAATTTATATTTTTTTTTATACTCTATTTTGTCTTTTTTGCAATATTGTTTATATCTAATACTAAACCGCTAACAAAAGAGTGAAAACGAATTTTGTTAGTTTGGTTTAATTTATGCTGTTTATTCAACAGTAACTGATTTTGCTAAATTTCTAGGCTGATCAACATTACAGCCTCTTAAAACAGCAATATGATACGATAATATTTGAAGAGGAATAACCGTAAGCAAAGGCGATAGTTCTTCGTAAACTTCAGGAATTTCTATAGTATAATTGGCTATATTTTTTATTATTGTATCGCCTTTTGTAACAATAGCTATAACTATTCCTTTTCGTGCTTTAATTTCTTGAATATTAGACACTATTTTTTCATACGATTTATCTTTAGTTGCAATAACTACAACTGGCATATTTTCGTCAATAAGAGCTATTGGACCGTGCTTCATTTCGGCGGCTGGGTAGCCCTCTGCGTGTATATAAGATATTTCTTTAAGTTTTAATGCACCCTCTAAAGCTACAGGAAATTGCAAGCCACGGCCTAAATATAAGAAATGTTCAGAATTTTTATACGTTTCGGCAATTATTTTAAACATATCATTGTAACTCAATATTTGTTCAATTTTGTCGGGTATTTCAGTTAATGCCTTAATTAGATATTCATATTTTTCTTGTGTTATTGTATTTCGTTTTTGTCCTAAAATTATAGCCATCATTGTTAAAACTGTTACTTGAGCTGTAAAAGCTTTTGTTGATGCTACTCCAATTTCTGGACCTGCATGAGTATAAACGCCCCCATCTGTTTCACGAGGTATGCTTGACCCAACCACATTACAAATGCCTAAAACTAATGCTTCATTTTCTTTAGCAAGTTTTATTGCGGCAAGTGTATCGGCGGTTTCTCCGCTTTGACTTATTGCAATAACAACATCGTCTTTATAAATTACGGGGTTTCTGTATCTAAATTCCGATGCATATTCTACCTCAACAGGAATTCTTGCAAGTTCTTCGAACAAGTATTCCCCTACTAAACCTGCGTGCCACGATGTTCCGCAACCAATTATAATTATTCGTCGAGCTTCTACAAGTTTAGGTATAATATTAAATAAGCCCCCAAGTTGTAATTGTTTTTTGTCTAATGATATTCGCCCTCTAAAAGTATCGTTTATTGAGCGTGGTTGTTCAAATATTTCTTTAAGCATAAAGTGGTCGTAACCACCTTTTTCTATTTCACCTAATTCTATGTCTATGGTTTGTATTTTTGGCTCTAAGAAATCGTTATTTATGGTTTTTAATGAAAGACTGTCTTTTGTAACCACAGCCATATCGTTGTCGTTTAGGTAAATAACACTACTTGTGTGTTCAATAATTGGACTTGCGTCTGATGCGAAAAAATATTCACCTTTGCCTACTCCAATTACTAATGGGCTGCCTTTTCGTGCTGCAATAATTTGATTATTTTCATCTTTACAAATAACAAGAATTCCGAAAGCACCAACAACTTTTGTGAGAGCCAACCGCACAGCTACTTCTGCCGATACCTGTCCTATTAAGTAAATATGTTCAATTAAATTTACTAACACTTCTGTATCTGTTTCGCTTTCAAAAATATAGCCTCTATTTTCTAAGCGTTTTTTAAGTCGGGCGTAATTTTCAATTATTCCGTTATGAATAATTACAAAATGTCCGTTCATTGATTTGTGTGGGTGGGCATTTACATTATTTGGTTCTCCGTGTGTAGCCCATCGTGTATGTCCAATTCCTATAGTTCCTTTTATATCTTTTCCAGAAGCAAAATTCTCTAAATCGCTTACTTTTCCTTGTGTTTTGTATATATTTGTTTTGCTGTTAACAATTGCTATTCCAGCAGAATCGTACCCTCTGTATTCTAATCGGTAAAGACCACTTATTAGTATTGGATATGCTTCTTTATTTCCTATGTAACCAACTATTCCACACATGTTTTGCTTGTTTAATAAGTAAAAAAGGTTTTTAGATTTTTTTAATATTTAGTGTATGTTAACTTTAATTTTATGTTTTTATTGTTTAGGTTGTTTATCAATTTAGTTTTTCCGGCATTTATTGTTGGGTTCGCAGGATATATATAAATTCCTGTTTTTGTTTCTTTTTTATTAATTATACTAGTAATATGGTCTGTAATTATAAAACTATATTCTGTTTTATCGTCGTTTAAATATCCCGATTTAACTAAGTTTGTTGCCCCTGTGGTATCAACAATTTCTATATACATTTTTTCAGGAGAGCCATAAATAGCGTCGTTTTCGTTTGGTAAAATAAGTTCGGCTTTATTTATTACTATTTTCCCTGAATCGCTATATGTTTCAACAAAAGACAGGTCTAAATTGCCAATTGGACCGCCCATTCCTTGTGTATAAATATAATCGGCACTTGTGTTATATTGTATGTTTCCTACAGTATTTTTGAACATATTTATTTCGGCAGAATAGCTATTTATGTAAAGGTCGAACTCTCTATTGCTTAAAGTGTTGTTTACTTTGCTTTTATAATAAATTCGTATAAATGTATTGTTTGACAGATGGTTTATATACATTATAGACCCTCCACTACTTACCGAGTCTGTTGTTACATAAATTCCTTTAATGTCTTTAATAAAGTCTTCGTTTGTAATTGTTGTATGTGAATTATATGCATTTATTACTTTTCTTCCAAAACTTGTATCTAATTTAAGCTCGAACGATGTGTTTTCATAATTTGGAACAAATGTGGTATCGCAAATTGGCAAATTGTTTGAGGCTGTATTTAGTTGAAAATTAGAGTAATATGTAGAATCGTAATATATTGTTGAGTCGAGTTCGTAAACTTTAAAGTGCAATTCTGTTGTTTTGTCGCCATAGTAACGGTCTTCTGCGTTATCGCCATTAAATAACACGAAAAATTTTACCGAGTCTATTTGAATGCTGTCGCCAAATATTGTTGTGGTAGATGATAATCTTAGGTGTGTTGCAAAATCAGCTTTAACCATGCCAAAATTGGGGTCTAAGTTATAGCTTCCGAGCAGTGCAATGCCTCTGTTGTTTGATATGCTTTTTTTCCCAGGAATAGTAACAGCGTTAATACTATCAAATATATAATATTCTACATTAAAGTTATCCCCGTCTGGCAAAATATCTTTTCCTATTAGTGATTGGTCTTCTTTATTACAAGCAACTGCAATTAAAAGTAGGATTGTTGTGTATAACAAATTTTTTAGCTTTTTCACGGCATTAATTTAAATTATTAGATAAGTGTTTCGTAAAAATTGGCATATTCGTTAACCATTGTTTCTGCTGGTTTAAACTCTAATAATGGTTTTTTAAGGCTTTTAGCATAATCTATTATTTCTTGTGGCAAATTATCTGAGCCAAAAATTATTCCATCTGATTGGTTTAGAGCCATTTTTGAGATGTTAAAAAAGTCTGGGGTTTCGAGCATTTCAACATCATTTTTTTTAATGCCAGGCAGCATAAGTTTTTGTTTGAACTTTTTATCTAGTATATTTTTAAAGTTGTTGTTATATAAAGAATAAACAATTTTAGACTCTTGAAATAACGGGTCTTCATTAAATGCTTTTTTTAAATAAAGAGGTATTAAACTTGTAAACCAGCCGTGGCAATGAACTACATCTGGAGCCCAACGAAGTTTTTTAATTGTTTCTAAAACGCCACGTGCAAAAAATATCATTCGCTCGTCGTTGTCGTTATAAAACTCTTTGTTTTCATCGGTAAATGCTTGTTTTCTTGTAAAATAATCCTCATTATCAATAAAATACACTTGCATTCTTGCTTGCTGTAACGATGCTACTTTTATAATAAGTGGGTGGTCTGTATCATTAATTATTAAGTTCATTCCAGATAACCGAATAACTTCGTGTAATTGATGGCGTCGTTCATTTATTTTACCAAATCGAGGCATAAACGTTCTAATTTCTTTTCCTAATTCTTGAATTCCTTGTGGTAAGTATCGACAAACATTAGCAATTTCCGATTCTGGTAAGTATGGGGTTATTTCTTGTGAAATAAAAAGTACTTTTGTATTACTCATTATAAATACTGAATAAATTTGATTTGCAAAAGTAATAAAATTAACTGTAATACTAAAGTTTATTATTATTTATTTAATTTACTATTGCAAAGGCTCTTCCGCTTCGCCATGTATCTATTGCTTGAAACCAAATTGTTTTATAATCGGGGTTTCGTATTAATTCATAATTATTATTAAATAATTCATCTTTTTTTCTTTCAAAAAGAAAAACTAATCCTGCATTTTCTTGATTTTCGCCATAAATCCACTTTTCCAAATCGTCTGATTTATATACAATTGTAGGGTCTCCATAAATTATATATATAATACCTTTATCGGTTTTCCAGCCTTCTTTGTACGATGTAAAATATTTGTTTGCTAATTTTACTCTTGTGTAATATATTCGTATTAAATCTTTTGCCCTGCTTGAACTTCCTGTTAAATTTAACCAATATTTATCTAATGCAATTTTTTTGTTATCATTTTCTACTATTTGATTATATTCGCTTGTTGATGTTAGGTAGCTTATTTTGTTTAATAATTCTACCGGCGTTGTTATATTTGGGTAGTTTTTTGAAAATACGTTTAAAAACGCTCCATTTTTTCTTGTTGTGTCGGTTCTAAGCAAGTAAAGTCCGTTTTCTGTTAAATTTATGGTATCTGTAAGTAAAAACATTGTGTCGGGCTTTGTTAAAATTATTTTTTCTTTATTTGTTGAATATGGCTGTAATGCTTTATTAAACTGCATCTTATAATAACTTGCATAAATCTTTTTTGTTTTGTGTACCGATGTTTCTATCTTATATTTTGCGTTTTGTTCTATCCAATTTTCGTTTACTATTTGATTGTTTGATAATTTAATAAATTTAAAGTTTTCAATTGAAAACCATCGTTTATCAATAAAAAAATAGTTTGTTTCTGTGCGTTCGCGGTTTAAATCGATAAGTTCAACTATTGCCGAATATGTTGAGTCGTTTTTTATTTTTATAGGTATTGTTAGCTCTATGGTATCTTTTGTTAGGGAATAAACAAAATCGAAATTAATAGTAGATGTATCTACAATTTGTTTCGATTTATAAGAATTGTAGATAACATATTTAACCTTTATGTTTGAGTATTTTGCTGTTGATGCAGGAGATTTGATAAAAAAAAGTTCGTTTTTTAGAATTTTTACATTTAATTCAGACGTTTCGTTATTTACGTGATATACTGAATATTGAGGGTGTAATGTTACCGCATTTGGATTGTAAATATATGCTAAATTTTTATGCGTTGATTGTGAACTTTGTTGATACGGATAGCAAGAAAAAACTATTGTAGCAATAAATATTACAAATAATATTAATATAATTTTGTTTTTTGATGGCTTCATAATAATTAATAAAAATATAATTATTTTTAGAATTAATTACATTTCTGTTTTAAACTGAAAATTTATTTCAGGATAATTATCTTGTGCATTTTGCAAAATATACGGCGAATCAGCCAAAAAAACATCTTTACCGTGTTTGTCTTTAGCTATATACTGATATTTTCTTTTTTTAAAATCGTCAATTTGTTCTTTATTTTTGCTACTAAACCAGCAGGCTTTGTATAGTGAAATGCCTTCATAATTGCACGAGGCTCCGTATTCGTGAAGCAATCTGTATTGAATAACTTCAAATTGTAGTGCTCCTACGGTTCCTATAACTTTACGCCCGTTATAATCGAAAGTGAAAAGTTGTGCAACGCCCTCGTCCATAAGCTGGTCTAAACCTTTTGTTAGTTGTTTGGTTTTCATAGGATCGGCATTTACAACGTATTGAAATAGTTCAGGTGAAAAGCTTGGAATTCCTGTGAAGTGTATTTTTTCGCCTTCAGTTAAAGTATCGCCAATTCTAAAATTTCCGGTATCGTGTATTCCTACTATATCGCCGGGAAAAGCCTCATCAATTATCGATTTTTTGTCTGCCATAAAGGCTGTTGGGGTAGAAAATTTAAAGTTTTTGCCAATTTTTACGTGATGATAGTTTGTGTTTCGTTGAAAAATACCCGAGCATATTTTCACAAAAGCTATTCTATCGCGATGATTTGGGTCCATATTGGCATGTATTTTAAATACAAAGCCTGTAAATTTTTCTTCGTAAGGATTAACTTCTCGTTCAATAGCTTTTACCGGAAGTGGCGATGGTGCTATTTCTATAAAGCAGTTTAACAGTTCTTGAACTCCAAAATTATTTAAAGCACTTCCAAAAAAAACCGGCGAAATTTCGGCAGCTAAATATTTTTCTACACTAAATTCTGGATAAATACCATTTACAAGACTTAAATCTTCTCGTAGTTTTATTGCATCTGTGCCTATTATTTTATCTAATTCTGGATTAGTAACATCTTTAAAATTAATAGTTTCTGTAATTTCTTGTTGGTTTGGGGTAAATAAATTTAAGCTCGATTCGTAAATATTGTAAACGCCTTTAAATTTAGCACCTTGGTTTATTGGCCAACTTAATGGGCGAACATTTATATTTAGTTCTTTTTCTATTTCGTCGCACAAATCGAAAGGGTCTATACCTTCTCTGTCCATTTTATTTACAAAAACTATTACAGGAGTGTTTCTCATTCTACAAACTTCCATAAGTTTTCGAGTTTGTTCCTCCACTCCTTTTGCTGTATCAACAACAAGTATAACGCTATCAACAGCGGTTAAAGTTCGGTATGTGTCTTCGGCAAAATCTTTATGTCCTGGAGTATCTAAAATGTTAATTTTAACGCCATTATATTCAAAACCCATTACCGATGTGGCTACAGAAATACCTCTCTGACGTTCAATTTCCATAAAATCGGAAGTTGCTGTTTTTTTTATTTTGTTCGATTTTACAGCTCCGGCAACTCTTATTGCTCCACCAAAAAGCAATAATTTTTCTGTTAACGTTGTTTTTCCAGCATCGGGATGGCTTATAATAGCAAAAGTTCGCCTTCTATTAATTTCGTCTCGTAAATCCATTGTGTAAATAAAATTTCACAAAAGTAGTATTTTTACCTTATTTTTAGTGAAATAAAGAATTTTTAAATGCTTAATTTTGAATTATTGTAATTTCTCTATCTTAAAAATTACTACTCATTACTTGCAACTTTTCTAAAAACGCCTTCTAATCTAAAATTAGGGTCGTTATATTTTGCTTTTTCTGGAGAATCTGTAAAATAAATTTTGGCATTAAAAAGTTTTTCTTGTCCTGTTTCTTCATCAACAAGCATAGGGTCTTTTTCATCTTTAGTTAAGTAAATAGAAAAATTACTAAAGCCCCAACTTTTAAATTTCCATTTTAAATTCCATTCTTGGTACTCGTTTTTATCTTCCGTCTTGTAAACTATAATATCGGCTTTTTCTGGAGAATCAACCTCCAATAAAACTAAATTTGCATCAGCAGGATCTGCCATTTCTATAACAGTTTGAGCTTGTGCTACAATAGATATAATCGATAAAAATAGTACAGTTAAAAATATGTTTTTTGTTTTCATAGCTTAATTGTTCTGAACAAAATTACTGAAATATTTTTAAAAACCAATATGAAATAAAATTATTTACACTAAAAACGTAAAAAAAAATCAGAAATTGATAAATCGCAGAAATTGATAGACTGCAACTTCATTTTTTTATTTACCTTTGACAACTAAAAAATAATATTTAGATGAAACAAATACAACAAAATTTAATCAATTTTACACAAGGTTTACGATTAAATTTTGTTTTTTGAGTTCCATCAGACCATTAAAAAACAAAATATAAACAGATGAAATTTGGTGTATTAATTTTCCCTGGCTCAAATTGCGACCACGATATGGTTTACGTTTTAAAAAACATTTTAAAACAAGAGGTTGTAGAACTTTGGCACAAAGACAGCGATTTGCAAAATGTTGACGCTATTGCAATTCCAGGAGGTTTTTCTTTTGGCGATTATTTACGTTCTGGGGCTATTGCCAAATTTTCGCCTATAATGGAATCGGTAATTGAATTTGCAAATAACGGAGGATTTGTTTTTGGTGTTTGTAATGGTTTTCAAATTTTATGCGAATCGGGTTTACTTCCTGGAGCTCTGTTGCATAACGAAAATCAGAAATTTATTTGCAAAAATGTTTATTTAAAAGCCGATAATAACAACTCTTCATTTACTGCTTTTGTTGATAAAAACAAAGCTATAAAAATTCCTATAGCACATGGCGAAGGTAAATATTTTGCAAATGAAGAAACCCTTGCCGAAATGCGACAAAATAGTCAAATTCTTTTCAGATATTGCGATGCCGATGGTAACATAACTAAAGACGCTAACCCAAATGGTTCTATAGAAAATATTGCCGGAATTTGTAACGCCCAAAAAAATGTTTTTGGTATGATGCCTCACCCAGAAAGAGCCGCAGACATTACTATTGGCAATACCGACGGGCTTTTTATTTTAGAATCAATGATTAAAACTTTACTGAATTTGAAAAAATAATTTTAATTATCACACAACTATCTGTTAAGCAACCAATTTAAAATGCATATTTTAAAATATTTTCTTCTGTTTTTTGTAGTTGTATTGTCAATATTTTCTTGCGACAAAAAAAACAACCTTAATAATTCGTTAAACCAATTTTCTAAATCGGACAGCCTTTTATTTGAAAAAAAAATAGACTCGTTACGCAAAAACTACACAACAAATAACGACAGTTTAATTTCTTACTCTGAAAATATAATTTCATTATTCAATAGCAATAAAGCTGTATTAAATGAAAAAATTGCCTATTTTCATTTTAATCAATCAAATTATTTTTTAGCAGAATATTTTTTTACTGAGGCTTCTAACATTTATTTATCAGACAGCTTGCTAGAAAATTATGCCGACCAGCTTGGCAATATTGGTGTAACTGAAGAATTATTAGGCAATTACAAAAACTCAATTGAATATTATTTAAAAGCTTTAAATATTTTCGATAGCCTAAATTTAGAACTAAAAAATTCTAAAATTTATAATAATATTGGAATTGTATATCAACAATTAAACGAACCAAATACAGCTTTAAATTATTTCAGAAAATCATTAATAATTACCGAAAAACTTGATAAACACGAAATTAGTGCTAACAGATATAATAATATTGCAACAATATTTGAAGAACATTTAAATAACTTAGACTCTGCAATATTTTATTATAACAAATCGCTAAAAATTTACAAAACCGACTCTTCAAATATAAATTTACCTACAATTTTAAATAATATTGGTTATGTATATCTAAAAAAAGGAAATTTAACACAAGCCGATTCACTATTTAACTCTGCTTTAAATTTATGTGTTTCGCAAAACAGAAAAAGCAATACAGCTTCAATTTTAAGAAACAAAGCCAATTTAGAAATACTTTATAAAAATTACGATAACGCCATAAAAATAACAAAAGAAGCAATTACAATTTCTCAAACAAACTTAAACACAGAAATTGAATTAGAGTGTCTAAAAGTATTACTTTCTGCTTACGACAAACAGAACGATTTTAAAAATGCAAACAACATATTAAAAAATTACTATGAATTGAAAGACAATATAAGCGGAGAAAAACAAAAAACTGAAGTAAACCGATTAAACATTCAATATGAAGTAAAAGAAAAAGAACAAAAAATTAAAATTTTAGAATTAAAAAATAATATTCAGCATAAAAAACTATGGCAACTATGGCTTTCAATTTCAATACTTACGGTTTTATTAGTTGGTTTATTTATTTTTTATAAACTTCAGAAAAAGAATAGCGAATTAGAATTGCAACAAATGCGAACCGATATACAAGACTATATTATTCAAATTGAGGAGATTAACAATAAAAAATTAGAAACCAATAAAAAAACTGAAGAAACTATATTTCAACAAATTAAAAAATTTGAACTTTCTGAACGAGAAGAAGAAGTATTAGTCTTAATTTCTAAAGGCTTTAAAAACATAGAAATTGCCGACAAATTATTTATTTCGTTAAACACCGTTAAAACCCATACCAAAAATATTTTTTCTAAACTAGATGTTAGAAACAGAATAGAAGCCATTAGAAAAACACAGTTTCTGCAATAAATTCAACAAAATCACACTTAAGTGTGATGTGGAATTAGTTTTTTTCCTATAATTTTGCACAGTAATTTTAATGAAATTTATATAAAAAATGAAACGAATAACAATTATTTTATTTGCAACACTATTAGTGTTTGCGTCATGCAAAAAAGAAGCGGAACCTATTGATGTGATTACACCTCCAACTGTAAATACAGTTACTGAAAACATTACTACAAATACAACATGGACAACGGGCAGTGTTTATATTGTAGATGGAATTTTAAGTATAAACGGCGCAACTCTAACCATTCAACCTGGCACAACAATAAAGTTTAAACAAGGTTCTTATATTAATGTAGGAAATTCGGCAACAGGTTCAGCAATTATTGCAAATGGAACTGCGGTAGCTCCAATTATTTTTACTTCTTATTCAACAACTCCAACAGCAGGAGATTGGAACGGAATATTTTTTGAAGATGGAACAGCATCAACAACAAGCCTATTTTTCTGTAACTTTCTTTACAGTGGCGGATATTCATCAAGTTATGGAACAATTAACTTAGATGGTTGTAATATTTCTATGGATAATTGTACAATTACAAATGGAGAAAATTTCGGAATTACCGTTTCAAACGATTCTGAATTTATATCATTCACAAATAATGGTATAAGCAATATTCAAAATCATTTAATTAAATTGTATCCAAATTCGGCACACACAATTGGTGCAGGAAATGTATTTGTTCCAACAAATTCTTCATTAGGAATTATGGTAAATGGAGGAACTTACGATAAAGCGGAAGAAACATGGTTAAATCAAGGAGTATCGTATGTTATTAATGGAATAGTAAATGTACAAAGTAATGCAGGTTCTATTCTGAATATTCAAGCAGGAACAACCGTAGCATTTACAAGTGATAGTTATATGAAAGTGGGAAATTCTTCTGGAACTTACGGAACAATAAAAGCTATAGGAACTGATGTTGCACGAATTATTTTTACTTCATCGGCAGTTTCAAAAACAGCCGGAGATTGGGGTTGTATTTTCTTAGAAGACGGAACTTCTGCCAGTACAAAATTTGATTATTGTACATTCGAATATGGTGGTGGATATAATTCATCATACGGAATGGTAAATCTATCCGATTGTTCTGCAGCTTTTACCAACTGTAGTTTTACAAATAGTTTAACTTATGGTATTACTTTAGGCAGCGGTGCTTGGTTTACCGAGTTTAATAATATTTCTTTTGCAAGCTGTACAAATCATTTAGTTAAAATATACGCAAATTATGCTCATACTATTGGTACAGGAAATACATACAATTCTTCTTTAGGAATATTAGTTTCTGCCGATACTTACGAGCAAATAAGCGAAACTTGGAAAAAACAAACATGTGCTTATTATATTGATGGAATAGTAAAAGTACAATCAAACTCCGGAAGTATTTTAACTATAGAAGCAGGTACAAAAGTTTATTTTACCCAAAATAGTTATATAAAAGTAGGAGATGCTGCCGGAACTTATGGTAAATTAGTTGCTCAAGGAACACCGTCCGATAGAATTATATTTTCAACTGCTGCTCCAGTAGGAAGTGCTTCTGCCGGTGATTGGGGGTGTATCTTCTTTGAAAGTGGAACTTCTGCAGGAACTATTATAGATAATTGCGATTTATCGTATGGTGGTGGATATAACTCTTCTTACGGAATGATTGATATTAACAATAATGGAAATAATGTAACAATATCAAACTGTAATTTATCATATTCTCAACATCATGGCATTTCAATTGATGTAAGTAGTGCCTCCCCAACACTAACCAACAATGTTTTTTCAAATATTGCAGGCGACGATATACATAATTATTAAATTCTATTCAGAAAAGC
>DYMG01000061.1 GCA_020721655.1 Paludibacter propionicigenes
ACAAACCCTTAATTCACAATGAGTTAAGGGTTTTTGTTTTTATACCACTTCTTATTTAAACTATTTTATATTTTTATTTTGTATTATTATTAATTAACTCAAAAAAAAAACTATTTTTGATATTATTCAAAAACAATATAGATGAATAAATTTTTTCTCATAATTTTAATTTTAATTCAATTTAAAAGTTTTTCAACAGACATTGTTTTTTCACAAACCAAAATAGATAGTTTAGAAAACATTTTACAAACATCAGGCGAAAAAGACAAAATATTTTTTGAATTATATAAACAATATAATGGCATCGATAAATTTAAACAAGAACATTATCTGCTAAAATCTATAGAAAATTTTAATAGCAAAACCAAAACGCTTTTCAAGAACAACATTTTTCATCTTTTAGGTCAATTTTACTACGATTTTGGCAACTACGACGAAGCAATTGCTTTCTACAAAAAAGCTATAAACACAGCTAAAATCTTAAATATAGACACAACATTAGCTGCCGAATACAACAATATTGGAATGGTTTATACCGAAAAAACAGAATTTGAAATAGCCTTAGAATATTACAACAAAGCATTAATTTTAAATAAAAAACACAAGCACTCAGTTGGTATGTCTGATAATTTAAGCAATATTGGAATGCTTTACCGAACTTGGGGTAAATTAGACGACGCCATTGAACACATTAACAAAGCTTTAGAAATTGACCTTAAATATAACAACAAAAATAACATTGCTATTGATTATAATAATTTAGGGCTTTGTTACCAACAAAAACAGAACAATAAGAAAGCTATTTACTACTACCAAACGGCTGTAAGCATAGACTCATCAAACAACAACTACACATCAATAGCTAACTACATAAATAATATTGGTCTAATTTATTATTCTGAAGAGAAATTTCAAGAAGCTATAAATTCTTTTGAATTGGCAATTAAAATTAGCAAATCGCAAAATCAAGTAAAAAACAGTGCACTTTTTCTTCAAAATTTAGCAGCGTTGTTCTCTTTTAAACTAAAAAACAACGTAAAAGCATTTGAAAAACTTGAAGAAAGCAAAAAAATATGCATAGAAAACAATTTTACAGATTTGTTGTCTAGTATTTATTATATTTATTACAAAATATATTTAGCTCAAAACGATTATAAAAACGCTCTAAATTACTACGAATTACGAAGTCAAACTCAAGATTCTATATTTAACAAAGAAAGTCAAGAATCGTTAGACCACTACAAAACCAAATACGAAACAGAAAAAAAAGAGCGTGAACTTGAAGTTTTAAAAAAAGACGAAATTGTAAAAAATTTAAAAATAAAAAAACAGAATATTACAATTTATTCAATATCAGCAGGTTTAATTATTTTCATTATTTTTCTGATAATAATTTACAAAGCCTACAAGCAAAAATATTTAGCTTTCGAAACAATAAAAATTCAAAAAGATGAAATTCAAGAAAAAAACGCAGAATTAAATCAACAAAACGAAGAAATATTAGCACAAAGAGATGAAATAGAATCTCAAAAAAATATTTTATCTTACCAAAATAAGCAAATAACCGATAGCATTATATATGCCGAAAACATTCAAAAAGCGCTTTTGCCACCTAAAGAACTAATGGATACGATTTTACCAAATCATTTTGTTATAAATTTACCAAAAAACATAGTTAGTGGCGATTTTTATTGGAGTAAAACAGTAAACGGCAAAATTATTATTGCTGTTTCAGATTGCACAGGACACGGAGTTCCGGGAGCTTTTATGAGTATGTTAGGCACTGCGTTTTTAAATGAAATTATTTCAACAAATGAAATTTTAGAAACAGGTAAAATTTTAGCCAAACTAAAAAATCTTGTTATAAGTTCTTTACATCAAACAGGCAACGACTACACTCTAAAAGATGGTATGGATATAGCTTTGTGCATTATAGATTACAATACAAACACTATTCAATATTCTGGGGCATACAATCCTTTAATTATAGTTGATAACAAACAACTTACAGAAATTAAAGCCACCAAAATGCCAATTGGCATTTATAATTATGGAAAAAATGAATTTGAAACACATAACTTAAAATTCGACAAAGGAAGTTGCATTTATTTGTTTTCTGATGGTTATCACGACCAATTTGATTCAATAACACATAAAAAACTTGGCAAAAACGCATTTTACAAAAAACTTGTAGATGTTTCGGGATTACCAACAAACGAACAAAAAGAAAAATTATTAGATTTTCATTTCAATTTGAAACAAAATTCTGAACAAATTGACGATATTTTAGTTGTTGGTATTAAACTTTAAAATTTATGCTAATTTATCCTTCAAATACTTTCCTGTTAAAGATTTTTCGCATTTAACAATATTTTCCGGTGTTCCTTCAAAAACCACTTCGCCACCATTTACTCCGGCGTTTGGACCCAAATCTATTATATAATCAGCACATTTTATAACATCTAAATTATGTTCAATAATTATAACAGTATTTCCATTAGAAACAAGGCGATTTATTGATTTTAGCAATTTCTGAATATCGTGAAAATGTAAACCAGTTGTTGGTTCATCAAAAACAAAAATTACAGGTTTTGATGTTTCCCGAGTTAAAAACGAGGCTAATTTTATTCGTTGCGACTCGCCCCCCGATAGTGTTGACGATGCTTGTCCAAGTTTTACATAACCTAAACCAACATCGGAAAGCAATTTAATTTTAGATACTATACTTTTTTCGAGTATTCCGTTTGTTTTTTCAAAAAAAGCAATAGCCTCATCGACAGACATTTCTAATACATCAAAAATGCTTTTTTCATTATACAAAACATCTAAAACATCTTGCTTAAAGCGTTTTCCTTTACAATTTTCGCAAACCATTGTTATATCTGCCATAAATTGCATTTCAATTTTAATAAACCCTTCGCCTTGGCATTCCTCGCAACGCCCTCCATCAACATTAAACGAAAAATGAGATGGCGTAAATCTATGAATTTTAGCATATTGCTGGTTAGCAAAAAGTTTTCTTATATCGTCGTAAGCTTTTATGTAGGTTACAGGGTTTGAACGTGTTGAACGTCCTATTGGGTTTTGGTCAACGTATTCAATATCGGAAATTAAATCTATGTCGTTTGTAACACTTTCGTGCGAACCTGTTTTATCGCCGTAGCCTTGATATATTTTTTTTAGTGCTGGAAACAATATTTTTTTAATTAGTGTTGATTTTCCCGAGCCGCTTACTCCGGTAATTGCTGTAATTATTCCCAACGGAATTTTTACATCAATATTTTTTAAATTATTTTCGTTTGCACCTTTTATTTGTATAAAATTACTCCATTTTCTTCTAAATTTTGGGACTTCAATTTCTTTTTCCCCCAATAAATAATTGGCAGTTAAGCTATTTTTGCATTTAATTAAATTGTCGTATTTCCCATTAAAAACAATTTCGCCACCTTCTATGCCTGCGTATTTTCCAATATCAATAATATTATCAGCATTTTTCATTAAAGCCTCATCGTGTTCAACAACTAAAACGGTATTGCCCAAATCTCGCAATTTTTTAAGTATTGATATTAATCTCTCATTATCGTGTGGGTGCAAACCTATACTTGGCTCGTCTAAAACGTATAATGAGCCTACAAGCGAGCTTCCGAGTGAAGTGGTTAAATTTATACGTTGAGTTTCGCCTCCCGAAAGCGAGTTTGAATTTCTATTCAGTGTTAAATAGCTTAATCCTGTTTCAAGTAAAAATCCTAATCGTTCAATAATTTCGGTTAAAATACGTTCTGCTATTTTTGCATCGTGTTCACTTAATTCAATGGTTTTTAGATAATTATAAAGCTCATCTATAGGTAAATTAACTAGTTCTGTAATTGCTTTTCCATTAATTTTTATAAAATTTGCAGTTGTTTTTAACCTTGTTCCATTACAAACAGGGCAAATAGTTTTTCCTCTATAACGAGAAAGCATTACTCTATTCTGAATTTTATAATTTTCACTTTCCAATATTTCAAAAAACTTGTTTAATCCTAGAAAATGGCTATTTCCATTCCAAATTAAATCTTTTTGTTGTTGAGTTAAATCGTAATATTTTTTATGTATTGGTATATCTATTTTTTTTGAATTATATATTATTTCATTTTTAAATTTGCTCATTACATCGCCTTTCCAGCAGACAATAGCATCTTCATAAATTGACAAATTTTTATTTGGAATTACCAAATCGGCATCAATTCCTATTGTTTGTCCAAAGCCTTCGCATTTTTCGCAAGCACCAATAGGATTGTTGAAACTAAACGTATTTGGCGATAACTCTTCAAACGTAAGCCCATCGGCTTCCAAATTATCTGAAAAACTGCGTGTAATTATGTCATTTTCAGAAAATACAACTATTTTACAATAACCATTACCTTCATAAAAAGCTGTTTGAATAGAGTCTGAAATTCTACTTACTTCAAAAGCGTTTTCATCAATCTTAATTCTATCAATAAAAACTGCTAAAAACTGGTCGTTCTCATTCAGTAAATTAATAAAAGCTTCACTTATTGAAATAATTTCATTTTCATAAAAAACCCTTGTAAAACCTTGTTGTACAAGCAATTTAATTTGTTCAGAAATATTTTTATCTAATTTAATTGGCGAGGTTATTATTATTTTATCGCCTAATTTTCTGTTTTTTATGTATTCAACAACATCATCAACAGAATCTCTTTTAACTTCATTGCCAGATATTGGCGAATATATTTTGCCTATTCTTGCATAAAGTAATTTTAAATAATCGTAAATTTCGGTTACAGTTCCTACTGTAGAACGCGAGTTTGAGGTATTTACTTTTTGTTCAATGGCTATTGATGGAGGAATTGAGCTTATAAAATCAACATCGGGTTTTTTAATTTTACCTAAAAACTGTCTTGCATAAGACGATAAACTTTCAACATAACGTCTTTGTCCTTCGGCATAAAGCGTATCGAAAGCTAACGACGATTTTCCAGACCCCGACAAACCTGTAACTACTGTTAATTCGCCTATTGGTATTGATACATCAATATTTTTTAGATTATGAACTCTTGCTCCTTTTATTGTTATTTCTGCCATACTTGTAAAAACTGTGCAACTATTGAAACACAAAATTAGTCTTTAGCGTACAATAAACGAATTATTTTTTCGTTGTAAATTTTAGTTAATAATATTTAACAAGCATTTAATTTTTATTACATTTGCAAACACAATAAAATGGAGGACGGCTTATAGAACATATCTACTTTTAAATCAATAAAATAAAAATTATGGATTACTCAAGTTTTTCAGATCACGATTTAATATCGGGGTTTGTGAATGGCAAAAGTAGATGTTTTGAGGTTCTAATGAATAGATATAAACGAAAAGTTTATACTTATATTTACATTACGGTTAAAGATAAAGATATAGCCGAAGATATTTTTCAAGATACTTTTATAAAAGTTATAAATTCCTTAAAAGAAGGTAAATACTTGCACGACAATAAGTTTGCTCCTTGGGTTATGCGTATAGCCCACAATTTGGCTATAGACCATTTTAGAAAATTAAAACAACTACAAACTGTTTCTAACAATAATTCCGATGGAACAGAGCTTTTTAACAATTCTAAATTCTCTGAAGAAACAATTGAAGATAAAATAATTTCATCGCAAATTACCGATACAATTAGGCTTTTAATAGAAAAACTACCAGATGAGCAAAAAGAAATTATAATTCTTCGTCATTATGTTGATATGAGTTTCAAAGAAATTGCCGAAACAACTGGAGTAAGCATAAATACTGCTTTAGGTAGAATGCGATATGCTATTATAAATTTACGAAAATTAATAAACGAAAAAGACATTATAATAACTGCTAAATAGCTTTATTTTTGAACAATAGCACCTTCCCCAATCAATAATTTTGAGTATTTTTTTGAAGGAGATTCAATAAAAGTTTGATTGAAATACTTTTCCCATTTTTCATCTACTAATTTTATTGTTTCTTTGTTCATTACTACCGGATTAGGCCACTGTCTTTTAAATGTATTTTTGTAAATTTTTGATGTAGCATCGATATAAATGCTTGATAGTGTTTCAGTTTTTTTAATTATTGTGTCTCTTGTTGGGTCTATATTATTACCTGTAACCCACACAACATCAAAAATATTTGATATTTGAACTGCATCATCAACAAATACAACAAATTTGACTTTTTCCATATTTTCGATATTGAATAGTTTTTCAGTTATTGCTGAAAAATTGAATCCAAATTTTACCGAAATCACAGCTACTGAAATTTCATCATTGAGAAGTGAAAAATTGCAATTTACTATCTCCAGATTTTCAATTTTAATTTTTTCTAAATCTAATTTCAGATTTGAGAAAATCAAAACATTTTCTTTTAAATTTGTGGTATCTATGCACATTTTAGACCCGTAGGCAAATTCTTGAACTGAGTGGTCTAAAACATCGCTTGGTCCACTACTAAAATATATGTCGGTACTTGGATTTACGTTTTGCGATATTTTTTGTGCTAATTCTTTATAATTGTGTATGTTTTCAGTTTTATTGGCTATAATTAAAGTTTTGTTAAACATCATTTGCCCTGCCCCCCATAGTGAATTCATTACCTTTTGTGCTTGACCACGAAATGTTTTATCTATTTTTACAATTGTTAAATTGTGTGCAACTCCTGCAAAAGGCAAAGTCATATCTAACATTTCTGGTAGCATTGTTAGTTGTATTGGAGCTAAAAATATTTTCTCGGTAGCTAATCCAATGTAAGCATCTTCTTGTGGTGGAATTCCAACTATTGTTGTTGGATATATAGCGTCTTTTTTGTGTGTAATGCAAGTTACATGAAATTTTGGATACCAATCGGCAAGAGAGTAAAATCCGGTATGGTCGCCAAACGGACCTTCCCATGCAAGTTCTTCTTTTGTATCTACATATCCTTCAATAACAAAATCGGCATCGATGGGCACTTCTAAGTCGTTGGTAATACATTTAACAAGTTCTACTTTTTTCTTTCTAAGAAATCCTGCGAGCATAAATTCATCAATATTGTCGGGGAGTGGTGCTGTTGCAGAATATGTGTAGGCTGGGTCGCCACCTAAGAATACTGTTACTGGCATTTTTTCGCCTTTTTGTTTGTATTCGTTGTAATGACGTGCTCCAGTTTTGTGTAAATGCCAGTGCATTCCTGTTGTATTTTTATCGAATATTTGCATTCTGTACATTCCAACATTTCTAATTTTTGTTTTGGGGTCGCGTGTTACAACGCAAGGCAGTGTTATAAATTTACCTCCATCGGCAGTCCAGCAATTTAAAATAGGCAACTTATTCAAATCTGGTTCAAAATCAACAACTTGCTGACACGAGCCTTTTCCTTTTATTATTTTTGGCATCCACGATGCTATTTTTCCTAATTGTGGTAAAGTTTTTAGCTTGTCGAATATTGTATTTTTTGGCGATGTTATATTTTTTAGTAAGTCTTCTATTTCAGTACTTATTTGACTTAAATTTTCTACCCCTAATGATAAGCATATTCTTTTTTCTGAGCCAAATGCGTTTGTTAAAACTGGAAAATTATACCCGGTATTTTTAAAAAGTAGTGCTTTGCCTCCGTTTGGTAATTTAGAAAATCTGTCGGTTATTTCGGTTATTTCTAAATTGGTGCTTACGGCTTCAGTTATTACTGTTAATTCGTTATTTTCTTCTAATATTTGTATAAAATGAGCTAAATTTTTATATGCCATTTTGCTTTTTTTAAGCAAAATAACATTAAATTATTGTTTTTTAAAAGGTTTTTCGCCAATATAATTGCCTTGTGGACTGTAATTACAAATCCAAATTTCAGCGCCGTCTTTACATATTGATTTTGTACAACCTACTTTTTTTGTTTTCCCCCAAATAATTTGGGTATAGTGTAAAGTTTTATTGTTGCAACATTTGCCGTATTTATAATATTTTTTTTCACCAGCCCAAGAATCTACTGCTATTTTTGGATTTAATGAGCTACTGCTCCAAAATATATTTTCGCCTATTCCTTTTTTGTAGCTGTGCTTTATTTTACATTTTTGCTTTGTTAATTTATTTGCCCAATCTTGTGCTTCTAAAGCCAAACTATCTGACCAAACTAAATTTTCTACTCCTACTTCTGCTCTATATTTATTATGTGTTGATAAAATTATATGTACCAAACTATCATCTAATACCAGACTTATTTTTTGAGAAAAAGAAATTATTGGTATAACTAAAAACAAAATTCTTATTATGTTTCTCATTTTGATAAAATTAAAAAAGAGGCTCAATCAAAAACTAAGCCTCTTTATTTTGTTTTTAAAAAATTACTTAACCTTTTCTATATTATTCATACCAATTTTAATTGCCTCTTCATTTTGAGGTATTAATTTATGGTATCTTTCCGGTAGCGATTTTTTTAAGCCAGCAATTACGTTTTCCATTTTAACTATAGGTTTTATTTTCAAATAAGCACCTAAAATTATCATATTAAAAACTTTTGTGTTGCCTGTTTCCGATGCTAATTTTGCACCTTCAATTTTGTATATTTGAATATCGGTTCTTGTTGGGTGTTTTAAAATACCGTTTGGATCGTATAGTAAAGTTCCACCTGCTTTTACCGATTTTTCAAATTTATCCATTGATTGCTGATTAAGAATAATTGCTGTATCAAAAAAATGTAATACAGGCGAACTTATTCTTTCGTCGCTAACTATTACTGTTACGTTTGCTGTACCACCACGCATTTCGGGTCCGTAAGATGGCATCCAACTAACTTCTTGTTCTTGCATAATTCCGGAGTAAGCTAATATCTTTCCCATTGAAAGAACTCCTTGTCCGCCAAAACCTGCTATAATTATTTCTTCTGTCATAGTTTTAAAGTTTATTTTTCAACTAATTTGCCATCTACTTTAATATCGCCTAAAGGATAGTATGGAAACATGTTGTCAGCCATCCATTCGTTAGATTTAACAGGGGTCATTTTCCAACCAGAGTTGCAATTTGAAACGATTTCAACAAACTGAGTTCCTTTTTTTGCAATTGCATTTTCAAAAGCTTGTTTTATTGCTTTTTTTGCTTTTCTTACATTTGCCGGAGTGTGAACTGAATGTCGAGAAACTGAGTATGTTCCTGGTAATTGAGCAACTAATTCAGTCATTCTAAGAGGATTTCCCATTCTTTCTACATCTCTTCCGTAAGGTGATGTTGATGATGCCATTCCGGGTAATGTTGTAGGAGCCATTTGTCCACCTGTCATTCCATATATTCCGTTATTAACGAAAATTATTACAATGTTTTCGCCTCTATTGCATGCATGAATTGTTTCGGCAGTTCCTATTGCGGCTAAATCGCCATCACCTTGGTATGTAAATACTACTTTTTTGGGCCATAATCTTGAAATTGCTGTTGCAACTGCTGGTGCACGTCCGTGAGCAGCTTGTTGCATATCAATATTCATAAACTCGTATGCCAATACTGAACAACCTACAGGAGCTACACCAATTGTATTTTCTTCAATTCCTAATTCTTCAACTACCTCCATTGTAATTCTATGAGCGGTTCCGTGTCCGCAACCTGGGCAATAAGAAAGAGGATTATCGGTCATTAATTTAGTTTTTTTATAAACTTGCTGACCGTTTTTTATTATTTCTTCTACTGTCATTTTTTATCCTCCTATAATTTTTTGTTCAAGAGCATTTATAATTTCTTCGGGAGTTGGTATAACTCCTCCAACGTGTCCAAAATGTGCTACTTTAGTTCGTCCGTTTGCTGCAAGCATTACGTCTTCAACCATTTGTCCTTGGCTCATCTCTACACTTAAAATTCCTTTTACTTTTTTTGAAAGTTCCGAAATTACTTCTTTTGGGTAAGGAAATAGTGTTATTGGTCTAACTAAACCAACTTTTAGTCCTTTTTTTCTTGCTATTTGAACTGCTTTTTGCGATATTCTGGCACTTGAGCCATAGGCTACTAATAAATATTCGGCATCTTTTGTTTCAAACTCTTCAAAACGAATTTCGTCTTTTTCCATTTGTATGTACTTACTCAACAAATGCTCGTTATGTTTTTCCATTTTTTCGGCAACTAAATCGAGCGATGTAATAATATTACGTTCACGACCATTAGTTCTTCCTACTGTAGCCCACGAACCGTGTTTTTGATAAATTTCTTCATCTGTAAGCCTTGTTACTTGGTCGGTTAGTACTACTTTTTCCATCATTTGCCCTATAACTCCGTCGGATAGTATTAAAACTGGATTTCTGTATTTAAAAGCTAATTCAAAACCCAAATTGGCAAAATCGTACATTTCTTGTACAGAAGCCGGAGCTAATACCAAAAGTTTATAATCTCCGTGTCCGCCACCTTTTGTAGATTGAAAATAGTCGGCTTGCGATGGTTGTATAGTTCCTAACCCAGGACCTCCACGAACAACATTCAAAATAATAGCAGGTAGTTCTGCTCCTGCCATATAAGAAATACCTTCTTGTTTTAAACTTATTCCGGGACTTGATGACGATGTTGCTACTTTTTTTCCTGCACCAGCACCTCCATACACCATATTTATTGCAGCAATTTCACTTTCTGCTTGCAAAACAACCATGCCTGTTCTTTCGTGTGGTTTTTCTGCCATTAAATACTCAATTACTTCCGATTGAGGTGTGATAGGATACCCGAAATATCCATCTGCTCCGGCTCTTATAACTCCTTCTGCAAACGCTTCGTTACCTTTCATTAATTTAAATTCACCCATTATTGTAGTGTTTTATTGTTAATTAATTTGGCTTACGCCTCTACCTTAATTCTGTAAACAGTTATTACTCCATCTGGACAAACAATTGCACAGTTTGTACAACCTGTGCATGCTTCCGGATTTTTCATAAAGGCATAACTATAACCTTTTCCGTTTACTTCTTTTGACATGCCGATAACATCTGTTGGACAAGCTGTTATACAAACTTCACAGCCTTTACATTTTTCAGTGTCAACAACAATAGCTCCTTTAATTTTTGCCATATAAAATTGTTTTATTCAACTTTTCAAAAGTAGTAATTTTAAAAGTTTTTTTTTGATATTATACAACACATTTATTTTATCTAAAGTGTTGTTTTTATGTGATTTATATTTTTTGAATAAAATTTAGAATGATTCTTAATTGTTGTTCATAATTGTGTGTTTTATACCGATTTTACCTTCCTTTTTAATTTACTAACATTACAAATGCCTACTTTCCTTATCCATCCTATTTACAAATGAGGGAGATAAACAGGGGAAAAACAAATTTGTGAGTATCAGTGTGAGTAAAATAACTTAAATTTGAAAAACAAAATTCAAAAAAATTTTTTATGCCACAGATTTCGCAGATTAACACAGATTAAATTCACGGATTTCAAAATAATTTATTAAAGTAATTTTCAAAAATAATCTGCGTCCCAAATTTGCGTAATTTATGGCATAAATATAACAAAAACGTTAATTTTTACGAATTTTTATTTTTGCTGCTGATTAGTTACACAAATTTAAAGACAGATAAATACTATGTAATACCGCCGAGTAAACAATAGCCTAACAATAAAAACATATAAAATCAATAAATTTTCTAATTATTGAGCTGGCAAGGCAAAAAACTGATCTTCTGCCCAACTATTGCATGAAAAATTGCTCAAATAACTCTCGGTATTGAATCTTTGTATACCTCCCCATAAATAATACGTTTTATTTCCAGATGAAGTATTGTTTAACCTAATAACTCCATTTACTAAGCCATAATCAAGCGGATATTGAACACTCCCACTTGCTAAATTAGATCCAACAATATCGGGGCTTGTCGAAAAAGTTGAATTACTTTCGCTTATAGTTACTCTTGTCCAAATGCCATCATTTCCAGTAATTCCATCACCATTAACGTTTCCAAACCCATCATCATAATCCCAAGATTGAGCTCCATTATTTGGACGTTCTAATAAAATAATGTGAACAATCCAATTACCTGGTGGCAAACTAATATACGAACCCAAATATTGATTTGCTGGATTTACAGTTGTTAAATTTTGCAACGAACTAGAAAATATACCTGTTATTGCACCAGCATAAGAATATGAATTATTAATTAATCTTTGCCATCTTGTTCCATCCCAAAAATGATAACCCGGAGCTATTGCATTAGTTCCACTTCCTGCTGTAGCGGTATTGTATAAAAAGAGTCCTGTTACAGGGCTTGAAACAGTAGTGTTATCTATTGCACTTGTTAGAGCAATTCTTGGAAACACAACACCTTTGTTAGAAAAATCGACATCTAAACCTGCACTTGCAACAGGAGGATTACCTCCTGTATTTATTGCCACACCTTGTGAAAATGCTGTAATACAAGGCATTAACACTATTAGGCTTAAAAGTATTATATTTTTGTTTTTCATTTTCTTTTTTAATTTTAAATTTATAGTTGTTAAAGTCGTCATACAAATTGCACAATAATTAAAGTGTTATTTGTTGTTTAAATATGTAGTTTACAAAATTATAACATTGTTTTTTTACTTGCAAATTATATTATTTTTTTATCAATTTTAGATATTTAATTGAATCGTTTTTAATAATTTTAACTAAGTATATTCCTTCATTTTTTAAGAAATTATCAGCATTTTCAATATTAATTTGTTTTCCTAATCCAATACAATTTTTTATATATAAACTAACACCTTGATTATTCAGAAATTCAATTTTTTCAATTTCATTTTCGTCATTTATTATTGTTAGTGTTTGGTTATTTTTAAGTGGATTTGGGAAAATAGAAATGTTATGTTCTTCCATGTTATCTACTTTACTTGATGATGGGCACAAAGCATTATAAGTTGCAGTTAACTGAGGGATATGATTTTCTGTTGGCAATGAGTTTCGTAAACCTAAGTATAATTCCCAAATAATAACACCACCTAAATCTTCTTGCAAAACATATTCAGCTTTAGCTTCACACGAAACCTCGTCGTTATAGCTCCAAAACTGGTCGTCGGCATCGTTTGGGTTATCAATACTTAGATACGACATTTTTGCTACATTATCCCATCGATAATATGCATTATTATAAACATTATCCATCATATATTCATAAGAAAAGCGAGTCCAAGAAGGTGTTGTAGAGTAAGTTTGGGCAGGTGCAGTAACTCCACCTGTTGGTGTTCCAGAACCTCCTTGCCATCTAAACGCATCGAAACTAACACCTATTCCAATTTTTGAAGCAGCAATTCCTTCTTGACGCATTTCTTGCACCATATTATGAACTGAAGGCCAACCATTTCCACTATAATCGTAAACTGGAGCATCGTGCCATGTAAAATTATTATAATCAACCCAACTATTGGTCATATCATAAGTCATAATGTTCATCATATCTAATTTGTTTTCCAACTGGTGTAGAACCGGTGCACCATAAGAATTTGTGGCACAAGTTAATAGTGGTTGTCTTCCTAACATTGCATTATATCTTATTGATAAAGAGTCGTATAATTGATTAATAAATGCAAAATATACAGGATTATCCGTCTGCATTCCGCCCACATAAGGCGACATAACAGGCTCTAAATCAACATCAACACCATCGTAGCCATAAGTATCGAGCAAATATAATAATTCATTAATTGCAACTGTTCTTTTTTCGGGTGTTTCTAACGACTGCATATACGAAACCCACGAAACTATACTAATAAGAATTGGTTTGTTATGATTATGAGATGCCTGAACGGCTCCAGCCATTTTTTCTGGAGTACAACCGTTTGCATTATAATCTAACGAGCCATCTCCATACAAATAAGGTCCGTGATGTCCAATATGTGTAACTCTAGAGAAGTCAAAATCATTTAAATCGCCTACATTACCGTCTCCGCCTTGATGATAGGTTGGCAAATATCCTAAAACCCATTTATCACAATTTTGCGAATTTACTGTTATTGAAAGTAGCAGAAATATTACAACAACCATTTTTTCTAATGCTACTAAATTTGTTTTATTTTTTTTACCAACCGTTTTCATCTTTTCTATTTGTTTAGTTTATTTAATTTCAATTTTTTGAGTACTTATATAATTTTCTTTAGTGGCTCTCACTAAATAAAAGCCTTTTTTAAGTGCAGATAAATCTAATTCTTGGTCATTTGTAACATTTTCGAAGTTTAATTGTTTTTCTCCCAACAAATTAAATATTTCTACATTTACTAAATCTACATTAATTTTTAACTTTATAATTCCTTCTGATGGATTTGGATAAACACTTACGTCTAATTTAAAATCAGATATTATTGTTTCTCTAGGCTCTAAATATACTTGAGCGTTTTTACTTGATGATGTTTTGAGCGATAAAACCGAACCATAACTTGTTCCGTAAGAATTTACTGCTTTTACTCTATAGTAATAATATGTGTTTGGGGCAAAGCCCTCCAAATCGCAATAACTTGCAGTGTTTGTGGTTCCAGTTACCGACGAAGGTATGCCACTAAAAACCCAGCCTAAATTTGTTGACGATGTTCCTACCTCAAAAGTTATTGTGCTTGTGCTGTTGTTTGCATTTACTGTTGCGTTTAATCGCCCTGTTGTGGCTGTAACATAACTTGCGGCTACTGTGGTTGCTGTTGGTGCCGAACTTGTACTTGTTGATACTGTTTTGAACGATAACACCGAGCCATAACTTGTTCCATAAGAATTTACGGCTTTTACTCTGTAATAGTAATATGTGTTTGATGTTAAACCTGTTAAATTGCAGTATGTTGCTGTGCTTGTTGTTCCTGTTGCCGACGATGGTATTCCGCTAAAAACCCAGCCTAAACTTGTTG